>CAMRBZ010000062.1 GCA_947040595.1 uncultured Enterovibrio sp.
TTTCTCCCAAACAGATTTTTAAATTGCTTGCAGCAAAACGTTGGGATGGAATCTCCGGGATTTTTATGGCATATCAATATGGGCATGAAGGCGTGTTTAAAGTCATTACTGAGAGTCTGAAGGAGTTGAAGCTTTCTCCCGAACAGATTTTTGAATTGCTTGAAGCAAAAGATGAAAAGCAAACCCCCGGGCTTTTTATGGCATATCAATGTGGGCATGAAGGCGTGTTTAAAGTCATTACTGAGAGCCTGAAGGAGTTGAAGCTTTCTCCCAAACAGATTTTTAAATTGCTTGAAGCAAAAGATTCGGATGGAACTCCCGGGATCTCTATGGTCTTTGTCCGGGGGGATGAAGGCCTTCTTCATGCCATGATTGAGGGCCTGAAATCATTGCCTCTTTCGAGCGGTCAGATGATGGAATTACTTTCTTCAAAAAATGCGAGAGGAGCGCCAGGGCTGTTTTTTGCTTTAAACAATGGCCATATAAAAACAGTTCAAATGTTTATTGCAGGGGTTGAGTCACTGAATTTATCTTTTGAAGATAAAATTGCTTTGTTGGAAGCCAAACTCCCAGGAGATATAACAAGCCTTGCTTTTTTAATGAAAAAAGAATGCTCAGTGGAGACCCAAAAAGGCATTGATGAGGTGAAAAAAGCCATAAGCAAACTTAAAAATGAGCAAAGAGTTCAAAGGAGGAGACCTTCAATTGCTGATAGGCTTCATTTTTTAGAATTTAAATGAATCCCATATTTATGAATGACGCATCTTGGTGTCATGAACAAAATATCCTCACATATATACCCTTCGCCTTTGAAGCTGCGTGGGTGTTGGCTACGCTTATTCAGCCCAATCACATAGTAGATCTATGCTCAGGGGCTTCATTCGCTTGCCGCAGGCGCGCATCTTCAATTCCTTTGGGTATATGAAGGAGGAGTAAACTTTTGATGGCTTGCAGTGGAAAATAAAAAGACAATAAAACAAAGAGCGGGAAAGCCCCGCTCATTTTTATTGAAAAAGAGGCGACAAAAATAAAATGAACACCCAAAGCAATCACCCAGATCAAGATAGAATCATTGTTTTAGATACAGAAACAACAGGGATGAACCGTGAGGGGGGGCCACATTATGAAGGGCATCGGATTATTGAAATTGGTGCGGTTGAAATTGTGAATCGCAAGCTTACGGGGCGTCATTTTCATGTGTATATTAAACCCGATAGAGAAATCGATCCTGAAGCCATCCATGTTCATGGTATTACGGATGCGTTTCTCAAGGATAAACCCGATTATGCCAAGGTGCATGATGAGTTTATTGCTTTTCTCCGAGGGGCAGAGCTTGTAGCACACAACGCCCCTTTTGATGTCGGTTTTATGAACCAAGAATTTCAGATGCTTAATCCTCGCTTTGAGGCGGTGGGTGATTTTTGTAAAATCACAGACACTTTGGCGATGGCAAAAAAACTCTTTCCTGGAAAAAGAAATAACCTTGATATTCTGTGTGATCGTTATGGCATCGACAATAGCCACCGCACCTTGCACGGCGCTTTATTGGATGCGGAAATTTTAGCGGACGTTTATTTATTAATGACAGGCGGTCAAACGAGCCTTTCATTTAATGCGCACCAAACAAATGAACAAGGAATGGAAGCCATCAGACGTGTTGATACACGAGAAAAAAAATTAAAGATAATACGTGCGAATGCCGATGAACTAAAAGAGCATGAAGCCAAGCTTGATGCTATTGAAAAAAAAGGGAATTGTTTATGGCGTTGCATCTAGTCGGCCAGTGAGTAAACCCTTTGATCAATAGAGGCACTCTGTGTTATGGCCTAGAGTGAGCGCAGCCAAGAGCCAGCTCCCTTCAAGGGCGACGGATATTTTAGCTTTATTCAAGGAGAGGATATGAAAACAGGATGGATTGGGCTCTTTTTTGTCTTTGTGCTGTCTTTCGGTGCCGAGGCCGTGCAAACATCGGATCCTGACATTCGTCTTCTTAATAATCGCTTTCGAATCGACCCGACCATCGCTCAAGTGGCTTTTATTATTTATCGTGAAAAATCAACTCAGCCTGTTGTGCTGGTTCAGCCTGATGGCACAAAATTGTATGAATGGGATCATCCTGATAATGTCTCTTGGCATCAAGAAGATGCGATGGATATTATTTCTATCGATAATCCTATGCCCGGTCCTTGGCAAGCCATCGGTAAAATTTCGACGGAAAACAAAATTCGAATTTTGTCTGCTTTGACGATGAAAGTCGATACCTTTCCTGCACGCTTGTATGAAGATGAAATCGTTAAATTTACAGCCCAGTTGATGCAAGAAGGGAAGCCTTTACTCTTAAGGGATTTTCTCGATCGTGTGGAGTTAAAAGTAACTTTTACTGAATTTATTGCGGATGAAAATGATCTTCCTAACAATTTACGTCCTCAGGAAAAAGCATTGGGTCTTTTTATTGATAATGGTACAGGGCTTGATGAGCATCCCGGAGACGGTATTTTTACTGTCGAGCTGCCTATCGATGTGGCACCGGGAAAATACAGAGTGCGCGTGACCTCGGGTAACGGTGTTTTTTTTCGGTCTCTTGAAGAAGAGGTTTTGGTTTATCCAATGCCTTTGATGACCACCTTTACACAAAGCAGGAAAAAAGCCTTATCTCATAATTTATTGCTTGAATCGGACAGTGCCAGTATCAAAGCGGGCTCTCTTGCTTTGCATGCACAATACACAGGTCCAAATGGAAAAATTTCAATCTATGAAGGGGCCGCGAAGGGAAAAAGCTATGCGCTCAATGTCCCGATTGATAATTTTGATGAGCCGGGAAGACATAAATGGTTTGCACGCTTATATGGCACTGATAAACAAACAGGGCGCCCTTTGGTTTTTTCTATGCCAGAGCAAACGTTCGCGGTCGCCGATTTTGAAGCGATAGAGCAAGCAAATAAAGATCGAGAAGCGCGAGAAGCGGAACGAAAACGCCTTGAAGATGAAAAAGAAGCGGCAAGGAAAAAAGAATCTGACCGTAAAACCGCCATTGTGACCATCATTTCTGGTAATGTGACCTTGTTATTTCTTGCGTTTTTAACCTGGTTTATTTTGCGTACCCTCAAAGAGAAAAAGAGACAAAAAGAGAATGAAGAAGAGGCGGGCCTCAACGCGCCCCCTCCAGAAACCGAAAAGAAAAAATGATCTTGCGTTGTTTTTTATTTTGCGGCGAGCTCTTTTGAGTCAAAATCATCCACGCTAATGCTTTCAATCCGCCCCGCTTCTGCAAGGCAAAGAAGTTTACCTTCTTCTTCATTGATGAGGCCTTTATCTAACGCCATCTGGGCTATTTTGTCTAAAAACATAAAAGGCAAATCTTGCCCTGTTGCTTGGCATATTTTTAAATAAATGGGCTCTGCGTTTAACAGATCGAGAAGGGCTTTTTCAATTTTTCCGACGCAGTTAAACTCTGATGGCTCTAAAAACAAATGCCGTCCGAGGCGTTTTCGTGTTTGGCTTGGGGTTTGTAGAATTTTTGCAACTCGGCTATCGAGCGTGTCATTGGGTTTTGTACGTCGTGGTCCAAAGGGAAACAAAACGATACGTAAAGTAAAGGCGATGCCTTGATGAGGAAAATTATTAAGAAAATCAATGAGCGCGTTTTCTGCTTGATATAAAGCGTCTTGTATCGCCCAGTCGACCAAGGGCAAGTCTTCTTTTTGATGGCCCTCATCGGAAAAACGTTTAAGGGTAGAAGAGGCCAGGTAAAGCTGACTGAGAACATCACCAAGGCGCGCGGAAAGGCGCTCTTTTCTTTTTAAACGACCCCCAAGAAGGCTCATTGATACATCTGTGAGCAAGGCAAGATTGGCACTGTATCGGTTCATTTGTTGGTAATAGGCTTTTACTTTGTCTTTTTTCGGCGAATTGGAGGTTTTTCCATCGGTTAAGCCGAGCCATATTGAACGAACAAAATGACTGATCACATAGCCAATATGGGCAAAAAAAAGGCGGTCAAAGCGCCTTAATGCCTCGGTTTCATTTTTATGGGTGGCGGCGTGTATCTCTGAGAGGATATAGGGATGACATCGTATCGCGCCTTGTCCGAAAATAATTAATGAGCGCGTTAATATATTTGCACCCTCAACAGTGACTGCAATGGGGGCACCTTGATAAGTGCGCGCCATAAAATTTTTAGGGCCAAGGCAAATTCCTTTTCCGCCGAGGATGTCCATTGCATCAATGGCTGCTTTTTGCCCTCTGTGAGTGCAATGGTATTTTACAATGGCAGAAATAACCGAGGGTTTTTCCCCGAGATCAATCCCCGCTACCGTGAGAGTACAAGCAGAATCAACAAGATAAGCATTTGCAGCAAGGCGAGCTAATGGGGCTTCAATCCCTTCCATTTCGCCAATCGGGATTTTAAATTGACGGCGGATCCGGGCGTAAGCTCCTGTTGCAAGGGCGATTGTTTTGATGCTGCCCGTTGCGTTTGAAGGCAAGGTAATGCCCCGCCCGACAGAAAGGCATTCAACAATCATGCCCCAGCCTTTTCCGGCCATTTTTGGGCCTCCGATAATAAAATCAAGAGGCACAAAAATATTTTCACCTTGAGTAGGGCCATTTTGAAAAGGGATATTCAAGGGGAAATGACGTCGGCCTATTTCTATTCCTTTTAATCGGGTTGGGATCAAGGCACAGGTGATCCCGATGTCTTTTTTAGGCCCTAACAAGGCATCTGGGTCTTCTAATTTAAACGTCAGACCTAAAAGCGTGGCGACCGGGGCGAGCGTGATATAACGCTTGTTCCAAGTGATGGACATTCCGAGCACTTCTTTTCCTTTCCAAAATCCTTTCTTTATGACGCCGATGTCAGGAATGCTGGCGGCATCCGATCCCGCCTCTGGGCTCGTAAGGGCAAAGCAGGGGATCTCGCGCCCAGAGGCCAATCGAGGAAGGTAATGATTTTTTTGTTCTTCGGTGCCATAGCGTTGGAGTAATTCTGCGGGCCCTAAGCTATTGGGGACGCCGACAGTAGAAGAGAGGACGTTAGAGACTCCGCTTAGTTTTTGTAATACGAGAGATTGAGCATAAGCGGAAAACCCAAGGCCCCCATATTCTTTTTTAATGATCATGGCGAAGAAATGATTTTCTTTTAAAAATGCCCATACATGAGGCGGTAAATCCGCGTCAACATGTGTGATTTGATGGTCACAGGTCATCTTGCACAAGGTGTTAACTGGGCCTTCTAAAAAGGCGTGCTCTTGCATATTTAATCGAGGGGCGGGAATGTCGTGTAATTTATTCCAATTTGGGGCGCCGCGAAATAAATCGGCTTCAAACCAAAGCGTTCCTGCATTAATGGCTTCTTTTTCTGTGTGAGACATGGCTGGGATCATGCGACGAAAAAAGGCCAAACCCGGTTGACTAAACGCTCTTTCTCGAATGGCGTGGACATGCAGTAAAATGCTGATGATAAAAAAGAGTATCCAGGTGATTTGTCCAATAATATCCAGCCAAGAACCAAGAAGTAAAAGGACAAAAGAGAGGCAGGTAAAAAGAGTCAGATTGGCTTTATGGTAGGAGAGGGCGCTTAACAAAATGAAAAAAATGATTATAAATACAGAGGTTTCCATTGAGTTTCTCCTTTTTAAGGCTAGAAAAAAAGAAAAAGGTCAGACCACTTCAGTATAATTCTCAATGAAATAAAATGTAAAAAGCACTGAAAATTAAATGAAGAAAAACAAAATAAAGCAAAGATATATTTAATGAAAAAATAAAGAATGGCTTTTTTATATTTAACTTGAGTCCTGTTTGGTTATTAATTCCGCTATATCCAACGTCATTAACGTTTGCCGCCTACACGCTTCTTCAAGTGTCTTGGGTAGAGACGATGTGATTCGGCTAAACGAGCGCTCCCAACGGCCAGGTAACGTCAAAGGCGAGGAGTCTGCAAAAACAGGTGAAAATACGGGCTGGTGGCCATTGAGTGACGCGCCCTAATATTGAGTGACGGCCCTAATAAAGAGGCACAATCTGATGAGGCTTTGAGATTGCAGCCAAGCCCTCTGTCTCTTTAAGGGTGACAAGGATAAATCAGAGGGACATCGGGTTAAGGGATCTCTTCAGGCTTTCTGTCTTGAGGTCATTTTCTTATGGGAGTAAACTCATTTTTGACCTTTCGATGCCAATGCGATACCCAAAGTAATTGAAGATGCGCGCCTGCGCCAAGCAAAGCGCCTGAACAGAGATGGCGTTTGTGATTGGGCGCAGCGCGCGTCACCAACACCCCAGCAGCTTCAAAGGCAACGGGTATAAGCCTTTGGCGAAAGAGACCCAGAGATTTGAAGATTGGCTATCCAACACCCCAGCAGATTTAAAGGCGACGGGTATCAACATTAATTGATGATGAATAAAAGAGAGTATGTCATGTATAAAGATCTTATTCGCTCTGAACTCAATGAAGCCTCTTTGGTTTTGTCTGCTTTTTTAAGCGACGATAAAAACATTGCAGACATAGAAGCTGCGGCCATTTTGTTGGCCAAAAGCTTTAAAGCGGGTGGAAAAGTGCTTTCTTGTGGCAATGGCGGATCACATTGTGATGCCATGCATTTTGCCGAAGAATTAACAGGGCGTTACCGTGAAAACCGTCCCGCTCTGCCTGCCATTGCGATTTCAGACCCAAGCCATCTTTCTTGCGTGAGCAATGATTTTGGTTATGCCTTTGTTTTTTCTCGTTATCTTGAAGCGTTGGGTTCAAAGGGGGATGTTTTATTTGGGATCTCAACCTCCGGTAACTCGCTCAATATTTTAAATGCGATTGAGGCTGCGAAATTAAAAGGCATGAAGATCATCGTTTTAACGGGAAAAGATGGGGGAAAGATGGCGGGTATTGCGGATGTTGAGATTTGTGTTCCGCATTTTGGTTATGCTGATCGTATTCAAGAAGTGCATATTAAGGTCATTCATATTCTTATTCAATTAATTGAAAAGGAAATGGAAAAATAAAGGATCCCCCTTTGGGGCGGAGTAGAAAATATGTGTGAACTTCTCGGCATGAGTGCGAATGTACCGACCGATATTTGTTTTAGTTTTTCAGGCCTGCTCCTTCGCGGAGGAAAAACAGGCCCTCACAGTGATGGATGGGGGATTGTTTTTTATGAAGGCAAAGGATTTCGAACCTTTAAAGATCCCGCGCCAAGCTGTGATTCGAGCATTGCAGAATGGGTGCAAAATTACCCCATAAAAAGTTGCTCGGTGATAAGCCATATTCGAAAAGCAAACCGGGGGGAGGTGAGCCTCGTCAATACGCATCCTTTTACCCGCGAAATATGGGGGCGGTATTGGAGTTATGCCCATAACGGGCAACTTTCAGATTACGCGCATTTAAACACGGGGCATTTTAAGCCTGTGGGTGAAACCGACAGTGAAAAAGTGTTTTGTTGGCTTTTGCATGAAATCGCTCAGCATTACCCAGAACAACCGGATGACATGAAAGAGATCTTTCAATTTATCGCGTCGCGCTGTGACACACTGCGTCACAAAGGCGTCTTTAATATGCTCTTCAGTGACGGTGAATATGTGATGGCCTATTGTAGCAATAATCTCTATTGGATCACGCGTAAAGCCCCTTTTGGAAAAGCCAGCTTGATTGATGACGACATTACGATTGATTTTCACAAAGAAACGCAGCCAACTGATCTGGTTACATTGATTGCAACAGCGCCTTTAACCCACAATGAAATTTGGCATAAAATGCAACCCGGTGAATATTGTGTTTTTCACCTTGGTAAAGCATTTATAACGAACTGCGAAAATCTGGAATAAACCCGTTCACCTGAAAGTAAAGGGCGTCTATCCCCCTCGCCTTTGAAGCTGCGTGGGTGTTGGCTACGCGCGTTCAGCCCAATCACATAGTAGATCTATGCTCAGGGGCTTCACTCGTTTGCCGCAGGCGCGCATCTTCAAGTGCCTTGGGTATCGCCCTTGTCTTTGAGCCTGCGTGGGTCTTGATGAGTCTTAAAAATTGACGCCCTTCTTTGTTTTAATAAACCATTCATTCGCTTTTATTTTCACTTGAAAGCAGGATTTTGCCTTGGAAAAACAAGTGCACGGCTTGAGGATAGATTTTGTGTTCTTGCTCTTGCACGCGGGCGGCAAGTAACTCCGCGTTATCTGTTTGTAAAATGGGTACTTTTGCTTGCAAAATGACAGGGCCTGCGTCGAGTTCTTCGGTGACAAAATGCACGGATGCACCGTGTTCTTTCTCTTTTGCCTCGAGTGCCCTTTGATGCGTGTGAAGCCCTGGGTATTTAGGGAGAAGGGAGGGGTGAATATTGAGCAGTTTCCCTTTGTAATGACGGACAAAATGGGGGGTTAAAATGCGCATGAAGCCTGCAAGAACAATAAGATCAGGTGCGTCTTTGTCAATGCAAGCGCTCAATTGTTCGTCGTAATCATCTCGGTTAACCACGCCTTTGCTTAAGATTTTCCATGTAGGTATACCTGCTTTTTGAGCGCGAATAAGCCCGTAAGCCCCTTCTTTGTTGCTGATAACAGCCACAATGCGCATCCCTTCTTTATTGTGGCATTTTTCAATAATGGCTTGAAGGTTCGATCCATTTCCAGAAATGAGAACAACAATTTTTTTCATCTTAGTTTTTCATCACGACAGGCTCTTCGCCTTCTAAAGCCGACTCTATTTGACCTAAACGCCATGCATGTTCACCGAGGTTGTTTAATAAATTGATTGCAATATCGGCTTGGTTTTCGGGAAGCACGATCATCAGGCCCACGCCGCAGTTAAAGGTGCGGTACATTTCTCGCTCATCGACCTGACCTTTTTCTTGAAGCCAATGAAAAATAGGGGGCCATTCCCAGCTCTTTTTATTAATGACCGCTTTTGTACCCTGTGGCAATACGCGGGGAATATTCTCCCAAAAACCGCCCCCTGTGATATGAGTGATGGCATGCACTTCGCAGGTTTCAAGCAGCTCTAGAACGGGTTTTACATAAATGCGCGTGGGCTCTATGAGTTGTTCGGCCAGTGTTTTCCCTTTCCATTCTTTCGTTAAATCGGCATTGGATATGGAAATGATTTTTCGAATGAGGCTGTAGCCGTTAGAATGAGGGCCAGAGGAGGCCAAGGCGATAATGGTGTCTTTGGGTTTTACCTTGGTACCATCAATGATGTTTTCTTTTTCGACGACGCCGACGCAAAATCCGGCAAGATCGTAATCTTCCCCTTGGTACATGCCCGGCATTTCAGCGGTTTCGCCGCCAATCAAGGCGCACCCTGCACGTTGACAGCCTTCGGCTATCCCTGTGATGACATCCGTTGCGACATCCACATTTAATTTTCCTGTGGCGTAATAATCATGAAAAAACAAAGGCTCGCCGCCTTGGACAATCAAATCGTTGACACACATTGCAACCAAATCAATCCCGATACTGCCATGCAGTTTGAGATCCATGGCCAAACGAAGTTTGGTGCCGACACCGTCGGTGCCAGAGACCAAAACAGGGTGTTTGTATTTGGTTGGCAATTGGCATAGCGCCCCGAATCCACCGATGTTGCCCATGACTTCAGGACGGTGTGTTTTTTTGACTACATCCTTGATTTTGGAAACCAATGCATTTCCTGCGTCGATATCCACACCGGCATCTTTGTAACTCAGAGAAGAATGTTTATCGCTCACGGGGGATCCTTTTTGCGTCTAGAAGCTGAATTTCGGGTATTTTACAGTGAGAAATACAAAAAGAAAACGTTTGCTTAATGGAGATTCAAGTAAAGCGATTTATTTAAAAAGAAAGAAAGAGGATCATTTTGCAAGAGGTGTAAATTCATTATTATTTTTGAGATGAATATCGCGTATTATCTTACGGGTTTATCTTATGTATAATATCGCTAATTTCTTTTATGGACTGGTGTTGAGTATGAAAATCGTTGAAGTGAACCACCCTCTAATAAAGCATAAAATGGGTTTGCTGCGTGAAGAGGATATCAGTACAAAACGTTTTCGTGAGCTTGCGACCGAAGTGGGGAGCCTGCTTACTTATGAAGCGACCTCCGATCTTGAAACCGAAAAAGTCACGATTGAAGGCTGGAACGGCCCTGTTGTTGTCGATCGAATCAAGGGTAAAAAAGCCACCGTTGTGCCTATTTTACGGGCAGGATTAGGGATGATGGACGGTGTTTTAGAGCATGTTCCCAGTGCGCGAATCAGCGTTGTCGGGATTTATCGCAATGAAGAAACATTGGAGCCTGTGCCGTATTTCCATAAGCTTGCACGAAACATTGATGAGCGTATGGCGTTGGTTGTTGACCCTATGCTCGCAACGGGCGGCTCTATGATTGCCACAATTAATCTATTAAAAGAAAATGGCTGTCATCATATTAAAGTCTTGGTTTTAGTGTGTGCGCCGGAAGGCATTGCGGCATTGGAAAAAGCGCATCCAGATGTGGAGCTGTATACGGCTGCCATTGATGAAAGGCTCAATGATCATGGCTATATTATCCCAGGGCTTGGGGATGCGGGAGACAAAATCTTCGGTACAAGATAAGCCAGAGCTGCTTCATTTCTTTTTTTTCAAGACGCCGATAGGGCGTCTTTTTTTTATCTTAAAAAGGGGCGAAATTAGGGCAAAAGAGGAAGAATGTTTTCCGGTGGGCGTCCTATCGCCGCTTTTTCATTAATAACAAAGATGGGCCTTTCAATTAATTTTGGATGGGTTTCCATGGCCTCGAACAATTGAGCTTCACTCGCATTCTCAAGTTGCAGGGTTTTAAACATCTCTTCTTGGGGACGCATCATTTGAACTGCGGAATCAAATCCCAGCATTTTTTGGATGTTTTTTAAGGTCTCGATGGACGGGGGAGTGACAAGATAAAGAATGATTTCAGGTTCGATGCCTTTGCTTTTTAGTAACTCTAAAGTCAGGCGGCTTTTTGTGCATTGGGGGTTATGGTAAAGGGTTGTGATCATGAGGTGTCCTTTGGAATGAGAAAAAAAGTGTCTTTGTTCATTTTTAACACGAAAAATAAACGCTGTTTTTTTTGAGATCAGCGTATTTGGGGGGGCGCAGCCCTTTTTTTAACAGGCAAGGTGAGGCGTTTCGTGCGCTCTTTTTATGTTTTTGAATCGCTGGATTAAAAAAGATCAGTTTTGTAATTCTCTAAAGCGAATTTCCTCGAGGGTGAGCTGGTCGATACGGGCATCATACCGAGCTTGATCAAGGCTTCCAAGGGGAACAAGGTGGCTTGCTTGAACATAATTTGAAATGGCTTTTTTCCAATGGGCTTGAAGTGCAAAAATTTCCCCTTGTGCCATGAGGGCGCCGTGGCGGTTTTTATTTTTATCATAGGCTTCTTGCAACATAGACCAGCCGTTGATGTCGGAAGGGTTCTGGTGTGTAAAACGATGCAAATTGTTGATGGCTTCTTTGAATTTTCCTTCTTTTATCAAAGCGTAATTAAGATTGAGGCTTAAAACCCTATTATTGGGTTTCATTTCTAAAGCTTTTTTTAAACGAAGAATGGCGGTGTTGAATTTTTTCTGGTTGAGATCCAAATCGGTGTAAGCATCTAAATAATAAAGATTTTGAGGATCATTTTTCAAGAGCGGCTTTAATATTTTTTCTGCTTTATCAAATTGTTGATTATCTAGATAAATCAAAGCTTTGCCGTAATTTAATGCGGCCACTTCATTCGGTAACGCGGTCTTTAATTCGACGTTAAACCAATTCAGGCTTTTTGAGGGGCCAAGATAGCTGTAACGCGCAATAACGCGAGAACGGGCGAGTGCGTAATTCAAAGAATAGAGGTCGGTTTTTTTCGGGTATTGCTGCGCACGGGTGCGGGCTTCTGTGATACGCGAGGTGGGAAGGGGATGCGTTAACAAAAATGGGGGGGGGGTTGTCGTAAACCGGAATTCGGTGGCCATACGCTCAAAAAAGCGGTGCATGCCATAGGTATCAAAACCGGCACGGGACAAGATGTTGATCCCGATGCGGTCGGCTTCTTGTTCATTTGAACGGGTGTAGTTTATTTTGCTTTGCATGTTGGCCGCAACGGTGGCTTGGATGGCTGCAATCCCCGCTTGTGGCGCTGCAATGCTCAACATGATGGAGCCGATAAGGGCCGCCATGGCAAGGGGAGATTGTTTGGCTTGGGCTTCCATGGACCTTGCTAAATGACGTTGTGTTAAGTGGGCTATTTCATGTGAAAGAACAGAAGCCAGCTCCCCTTGCGTTTGTGCATGAAAAAAGAGTCCTGTGTGAATGCCAATGTGACCGCCAAAAAAAGCAAACGCATTGATGGTTTTATCTTGAACCAAAAAAAAGGTAAATGGGGTTTTGACATCTTGCGCTTTTGAAAGCAATTTCGTTCCAAGTACGTGAATATATTCAGATAAAAGCGGGTCATGTACAAGGGGGTGAGAGGCGCGTAGGAGGCGCATATACGCATCGCCATATTCCATTTCTTTTTTAATGCTCAATGTGGTCGCGGCGGCGGTGCCTATCTCAGGAAGAGATTGAGAGCCATATTCAGGAAGCGTTTTAAAAGGAGAAGCCAGAATCGACGGGCTATAAATGAGGGATGCAACTAAGAGGTGCGTTATCACTTTTTTAAAAGGTCGCATACGACAGATACAGACTCCAGCGTTAATAAGAAAGAACGAAAGTGCCTTTCTTGAGTGCCTTTCTTGAAACAGTTTTCGATTGATGTCTTTATTTTACAATGATTGGACAATCAAAAGTGACATAGGTTCTTTTATTATTTTATCAGGGCTTTTCAATAATATATACCCAAACAAACGGAAGATGCTTGTTGGGGCTTAAGACGAAACCCCCGTTATTCCCCCCTCGCCTTTAAAGCTGTCTGGGTGTTGGTTATTGTCGCTTCAAAGGCGAGGGGGATATGTGATGAAGATTATAAGAACGAAGCAAACACCCATGCAGCCTCGAAGGGGGCGGGTATAAATTGCTTTTTTATTAAGCTTTGAGTATACAATGTGGACGATAAATCGCGCTCAGTGAGAAACAATGGAAAAGCAAAGCGTTGATTTTCGTGAGCGAGGCTGTCTTATGGCGTTTATTTTGCTTGTTTATTTTGCTAAAAGAGCCCGTTTAGCCTTGATGCACGGTGCGCTATACCCAAGACAACTTGACGTTGCGTGCAGGCAGCAAGTGCGCGAAGCCCCTGAACATCGATGGACTGTGTGATGGGGCGCTGCTCGCTTCACGCAGCAACAAAGGCGACGGGTATATAAAGCAAAAAACAGTGCCGGGTGCATCCGCACTTTTGGTTACACAAATGTAAGTGGGTTTTTTGATGTTAGATATGGTGAGTGGTTGGTATAAAAAACGTTTTTCAGATCCCAATGCAGTGAGCTTAATTGCAATGCTGATCATTGGATTTTTTGCTTTTTATTTGTTTGGTGGTTTGCTGGCGCCCTTTTTGGTGGCCATTGTGCTTGCTTATTTGCTTGAATGGCCCGTTGCTAAAATGGTCTCTTTTGGGATCCCACGGGTTTTGTCGGTGCTCTTGGTGTTGACGCTCTTTGTGAGCTTGATGTTGTTCGCGTGTTTTGGTTTACTTCCTACCATGTGGACACAAATTCTCAATTTGTTTTCTGATATTCCAAGTATGTTCAATGATTTTCAGCTTTTTTTATCAAGCTTGCCCGATAAACACCCTGATCTTATTCAGCCTCATATGGTCAATGGTTTTATTGATACATTACAACGTCGCGTTTTAGGATTAGGCGAATTGGCGGTGAAAGGCTCTTGGTCTTCCATTGTCAGTTTGGCGGCCTTAGGGGTTTACCTTATTTTGGTCCCCTTGTTGGTGTTTTTTCTATTAAAAGATAAAACCGAAATTTTGGCGTTGTTTTCCGTCATGTTACCGAAAAACAGTAAACTCACGCACCAAGTTGGGCATGAGATGAATGAACAGATTTCAAATTACATTCGAGGTAAAGTGATTGAAATCGTCATTGTGGGGCTTGCAACCTACATCGCTTTTGCTTTTTTAGGTTTGCGTTACGCCGTTTTGCTCAGTGTCGCAACGGGTTTGTCTGTGCTTATTCCTTATGTGGGGGCGGCGGCAGTCACCGTTCCGATTTTTTTAGTGGCTTTGTTTCAATTTGGAATAAGCCCTGAGTTAGGGTATTTGATGCTGACCTACAGCGTGATCCAAGCGCTTGATGGTAACGTTTTGGTGCCAGTCTTATTTTCTGAAGCCGTTAATTTGCATCCCATTTTTATCATTATCTCGGTATTGTTTTTCGGCGGGCTGTGGGGTTTTTGGGGGGTCTTTTTTGCCATTCCATTGGCGACCTTAGTGAAAGCGGTTTTAAATGCGCTTTCTCTAAAAGAGCGCAATACAGAACAAAATGACATCAAATTAATTGAATAACGCGTTGTCTTAAATATGTTTGCTTCTTTTGCAAAATGAATTGAATAAATAATAACGGACAGGATATGACAGTAAGAACATTGGAATCACCTTTTAAGGTTGGGATCATCGGCGGTGGGGTAGCGGGCGCTACGGCTGCTTTAAAAATGGCAACCCTTGGCATTGAAACCTGTTTATTTGAGGCCAATAACAGTTTGCTTAATGGCCCTCCAATTTGTCATTTACATGCAGGGGGGAATTTATACCCCACGCTTCCTTTAGAGCAGTGTTTTTCTTTGCTTGAGCAGTCTATTTATACCGCGAGAGCCTTTCCTTTTGCACTCAATGAGCGTCCCACGCTCATTGCTGTACCTCAAGAAGACAAAAATTGTCCGACGCGAATTACAGAGCGCCTTTCTCTTTTGACAGAGCATTACCGCACCTTGATTGAAAAAGATCCCTTAAATGAGGTTTTAGGGGATCCAGACATTTATTTTTCGGTTTATACCCAAGAAAAACTTCTGGAATTAAGTCAGTGCTCCACGCCAAAAAGCCCAAAAACACCGGATGAATGGATGATCCCTGTCGCCAAATCCATTTCATTAGAAAAATTTAAGTATCCCTTATTTTTGGTGCAAGAATATGGATTAAGCCTTTTTCGCTTAGGGGCGATGGCCTCGATTGCTCTGGATGAAACCCCCTATTCTCGCATTTTGCTTAACCACCGTGTTACGGGGTTAAAAGAAACCAAAGGGGGCTGGTGGATTGAAAGTGTGGACACAAAAGGCGCTTCGTTTGTACAGCAAGTGGATTTTTTAATTAATGCGGCGGGGTATCTTTCCGGTGTCTTGGATGATTTTGCTTCTCGTCCCCGTAAGCGCTGCCTTGAATACAAAGCCGCTTATCTTGCTGCATGGGACGTCCATGGCTTCTGGCCTGAAGTGATTGTTCACGGTGAGCGGGGAACCGCACGAGGGATGTCTCAATTTTCGCCTTATGAAAAAGGGCTTGTTCAGCTTCATGGTATGACCAAAGACATAACCTTGTTTGACGGGGGGCTTGTGAGAAATGAAGAGCAAAGCGCACAGCCGATATTGCCTCAATCTCTTGAAAGTAAAATCAATAAAAAATGGACTCCCTCTGATATCAGTGAAAGAACACAAAAAGCGATTTACCATTTTAGCCAGTGGTTGCCTGAATTTGACGGCGCCACCTTGGCAGGAAAACCCCTTTGTGGTGTACAGCAAATTCCGGGAGATGATCCAGATTTGCGCTCTGTTGAGGCGTCATTCGATGGGGAACGCTATGCGCGTATTGAGGTGGTGAAAGCCTCTTCTGCGCTTCAAGCTATTGAAAATATTTTAGATTATTCTAAAAATAAAGGATGGATAGACTTACCCGAAACCTGGCGTACCCCTGAAATGCCCTTGATTTTAGATCTTGAAAAAGCCGCCGTCATAAAAAAAGCAAAGCAAATGGCCAAAGAGCGTGATTACCCAGAAGCCCTCGCCTTGCCTTATCCCGCCAAAGAGGCGCTTTAAAACGCGCCTCCATACCAAAAGCGCCTTGTGCCTCGCCTGCATCTTCAATTGCATTGGGTATTCCCCGTCGCCTTTGAAGTTGCCTGGGTGTTGGCTAGGCTCGCTCAACCCAATCACATCGTCCCTCTATGCTCAAGCCTTCCAATCACTTCCCGCCTAGATGCAACCTCAAATGTTTTGGGTATCCGCAAATTTGTCGTTGATTTTGA
>CAMRBZ010000063.1 GCA_947040595.1 uncultured Enterovibrio sp.
AGGCCAATTACAGAGTAGATCTATGCTCAGGGGCTTCACTCGTTTGCCGCCTACACGCATCTTTATAGCGTGTTAACGACTTCTATCTTGGTGCATTTTGAATGACGCCCTTGGGAGGGAGGAGCCCATTTTATCAACGGAATTGAAGCTTCGTGGGTGTTGGCTACGTTCGTTCAGCCCAATCACACAGTCCGTCTATGCTCATGGGCTTCGTTTATTGCTCGCTTATCGGCATATTCAAGTATTTTGGGTAGAAAGCTGCGCTAATTAAGCAATTGCTTCTTCAAGTATTTGGCGTGTTTTTTCAAGCGTAATGGCCTGATTTTCGCCTAAGGCAGTCATTCCGTGACTTTCCAGTTGTGCCAACACGGCCTCAATGGCTTGGGCTTTTGTTTCGTTATATTCGCTCAACTGCGTGCTGACATCCAATGAATGATAAAAAGCTTCAATGGCATTAATGGTACGCTCTGCAAGCTCTGCACTTTCTTCTAAAGCAAAAACGGTTTTTCCCATTTGTTCGAGTTTGGCCCGCTTGGACTCAATTTGATTACGCAATAACGCGGGTTGAACAATGGCCAAAGAGCGAGCATGATCTACGTGCCAAAGCGCTGTTATTTCATGCCCTATCATGTGAGTTGCCCAGTCATGAGGTACACCAGAACCAATCAAGCCATTTAAGGCTTGGTTTGCGGTCCACATTAAATTAGCACGCCAAGCGTCATTGTCTCTGTGACTGAAATTTTCACCTAAAACCAAGAGGTTTTTAAGTAAGGTTTGGGCATAGCCATCTTGCACCATGGCGTCGCTTGGGAGCGTGATATATTGTTCACAGGTGTGAACCCAAGCATCCACAATGCCGTTGATCAATTGACGCTCAGGAAGAGATTTCATGACATCAGGATCAAGAACAGCAAAAAGAGGCTGTACAGCTGGCGCCATAAACACGAGTTTGTCTTGTGTTGCAGCTTGGGTGATGACGGCACCAGAGTTTGACTCAGATCCAGTTGCAGGGAGGGTCAATATAGCCCCGAGTGGAATCGCTTCGGACACGCTGTGTTTTCCGGTTAAAATATCCCAGCTTTCACCGTCATATTTCGCGCCAGCGGCCACAAATTTAGAGCCATCAATGACAGAGCCGCCCCCGACCGCAAGAATAAAATCAATGTTTTCTTTTTTCACAAGAGCAATGGCTTTATCCAAGGTTTCTTTGGTTGGATTGGGCTCTACACCTGAAAATTCAAGCCATGAATGATCGGTTAATGCGGCTTTTACCTGATCGTAAACGCCATTCTTTTTGATGGATCCGCTGCCGTAAATGACCAGTACTTTTTGATCTGTTGGGATGGCGTTTTTGATGTTTGAAATTTGGCTTTGACCAAAATAAATTTGGGTAGGGTTGTTATAGGTAAAATTCATTTTTTAATCCTTTTGTTATTTATTTTTATTTTTTTAAAAAAAGACAGATTTATGTTTTTACGACGCTGCCAAATTATCACGCACAAAGAAAAACACATCCAAAGGTATAAAGGCCCATCCCCCCATCGGGTGTAGGGTGTCTGCCCTTGCGTGGTGTTGATTGTGGCACGCAAAACTTGGGTCTCAAATTGAGGGATTTGTGCGACGATTTTGCCTTTGTAATCGATGACAGCGGTTAAGCCTGTATTGGTTGAGCGTAAAAGCGGTTTTGCATTTTCCAGTGCACGCATACGGGCTATTTCTAAATGTTGGTGTGGGCCGATAGAGTCTCCAAACCAAGTGTCATTTGAAAGGGTTAAAATAAAATCAGAATTTACGGTAAGGCTCTTTCTAACCTGCTCATGAAAGGCGATTTCATAACAAATAGCAGAGGCCAATTGGTACCCATTGGCATTCACGTTTTCTTGGGTGTATTCACCGCGACTAAAAGAGGACATGGGTAAATTGAACAAAGGGGCTAATGGGCGTAGTAAATCGCCAAACGGAACAAACTCGCCAAAAACAAGCAAATGGTGCTTGCTGTAGCTTTCTTTTGCTGGGTATTGGTAATCGCCTTCTCCATTTTTTCCAATCGTGATCAAGGTATTATAAAAGCTATTATCGTCTTTTTTATCTAAAAGGCCTGTGATAATGGTGCTGTTGTTGTTTTTGGCAGCTTTATCTAATCGGTCGAGGAAATGAGGTAAGTCTCGCTCTAAAGCTGGAATGGCGGCTTCTGGCCAAATAATGATATCCGCATCCCAATTCTTGCGCGTCATGTCTTGATACAAAAGCAACGTCGGCCAACGTTGGCTTGGAAGCCATTTTATCTCTTGCGGTATATTGCCTTGGATCATGGCAATTTTTACCTTGTCTTTGTTTTGTGTCACCCAATGGAATTGGGACAACACACCACAAAGAACAAACAGCAAGCCCACCACAAAAAGAGGACGTCCGTTTTTTTGTATGAGGGCTAAACTGATGGCCCCTGCGATAAAAACCAATAAAAAAGAGATCCCTTGAACACCAACCAGAGGGGCGACAGAAGCCAAAGGGCCATCTATTTGGCTGTAACCAGGCCAAAGCCAAGGAAATCCTGTGAGAAACCAGCCTCGGATCCCATCAATGACCACCCAAAGCGGCGGAGCAAAAAGCAGCAAGGCTTGTGCTCTGGTAAGGTTTGCGCGTTTTAGGATATACGCAAATAGTGCAGGGTAAGAGGCAAGGTAAATTATTAAAAATGAAATTAATAGCAAGCCGATGGGTGTGGGAAGTCCACCAAATTTGTCAATGACAACGTAAATCCAGCTGATCCCAGTCCCAAAATAACCGAGACCCCAGCTTAACCCTAAAAAAGCAGCAAATTTCGGGCGGGGGGAATGAAGGATAAGAACAAACAATGCGATAAGTGAAATCAGCATTGCAGGCCAAAAGGAATAAGGTGCGAAAGACAAGGTCCCTATGGCACCTGAAAAAACGGCCCCAATGGTTTTTAAGCACATTTGGGACCGTAAAAAATTATTTATTTTCAACATTAGACAGTTAAGCCGTTTCCTCTACCGTGGTATCTGGAATAGTAACCTGCAAATGGATGACACGTCGACTGTCAGCTGCTGTGACTTTGAAGTGAAAGCCTTGAATGTCGGCTTCTTCGCCACGGGTGGGGAGATGGCCAAAATTTGTCATCAATAATCCACCGATGGTGTCAATGTCGCTGTCATCAAATTGCGAACCAAATTTCTCGTTAAAATCTTCGAGCGTGGTTAATGCTTTGACGGCGAAAGTATGTTTGCTCAGTTGGCGAATTTCTTGTTCTTCTTCATCGTCGTATTCGTCTTCGATGTCCCCAACGATTTCTTCAAGAATGTCTTCAATGGTGACAACGCCTGAGACACCACCAAACTCATCGACAACAATGGCCATATGGTAGCGCTCTTCTTGGAACTCTTTTAAGAGGCGATCGACGCGTTTGCTTTCAGGGACAACAACGGCTGGGCGGATCACCTTGTCAATGTCAAACGGTTCACTGTTTGGCATCAAGTAATGGAGGAGATCTTTGGCAAGAAGAATGCCTTCAACATGGTCTTTATCATCGCTTATCACGGGATAACGTGAATGTTGTGCTTCATTGATGATGGTAATGATTTCTTCGAGGGGTTGAGAGCGTTCGATGGTCACCATTTGTGAGCGGGGGATCATGATGTCTCGAATGCGCATTTCAGAGATTTGCATCACGCCTTCGAGCATGTCTCTTGTATCGTGATCTATGACTTCGTTTTGTTCAGAATCACGGAACGCATCAACCAGTTTTTGACGGTCTTTCGGTTCGTTATGAAAGAGCTGTCCAATACGTTCGAAGAAGGTTTTTCTACTCGGACCTTCAGAGCTTTGTGAGTTGTCTTCGTTCATTTTCTCTTAAATATTAGTTAATTTAAAGGGGGTCGGTGCAATAGGGATTTTCAAAGCCTAGTGCATTCATGATTGAAATCTCAAGGGATTCCATTTCTTCAGCTTCTTCATCATCAAGATGATCATACCCAAGCAAATGAAGCGTGCCATGGATGACCATGTGTGCCCAATGTGAAAAAATATCTTTATTTTGCTCTTCTGCTTCACTCTCTACTATTTGCCGACAAATAACAAGATCACCAAGCAAGTTCAATTCAATTTCAGGTGGTGCTTCAAATGGAAAAGACAACACATTCGTGGGTTTGTCCTTGCCTCGGTAATCGCGATTGAGGGCCTGGCTTTCAGGGATATCCACAATACGGATGGTGATTTCGGCTTGCGTGCAAAATGATTTCGCGGTTTGTTCAAACCAGGTTGTCAGTTGTTGCTCTGAAGGCAAATTGTTTTTATTTTGTGTGGCGATTTGAATATCTACAAAGTACTGCATTTACGCGGGCTTCTCATCGGGAGTGAAAGGAATATGCTCAGAGGTTGCTTGTTCGTTGACCTGTTCTTTTTTTAATGAATGACCGATTTTTCTATGGGGATGGGGATTATGTTCTTCCCATACTTCATAAGCTTGAACAATGCGGGCGACAACAGGGTGGCGAACCACGTCTTGGGCATTAAAAAAATTAAAGCTGATTTCTTTTACATCACTGAGCACCTCAATGGCATGCGTCAGACCTGAGCGAGTGTGGCGAGGCAAGTCAATTTGCGTTATATCGCCGGTGATCACGGTGCGACTGTTAAAACCGATGCGAGTAAGGAACATTTTCATCTGTTCAATCGAGGTATTTTGGCTTTCATCTAAGATGATGAAAGCGTCATTTAAGGTGCGACCCCGCATGTAAGCCAGTGGGGCCACTTCAATGATGTTTCGCTCAATGAGTTTTTCAACGTGCTCAAAACCCAGCATTTCAAACAAGGCGTCATATAGGGGGCGTAAATAAGGATCTATTTTTTGGCTTAAGTCCCCGGGTAAAAACCCCAATTTCTCTCCTGCTTCAACCGCGGGACGTGTCAGTAAAATACGGCGAATTTCTTGACGCTCTAATGCATTCACCGCTGCGGCCACGGCAAGATAGGTTTTTCCTGTACCCGCGGGGCCTACACCAAAAGTGATATCATTCATATTCATGTTGTTGATGTATTGAGTTTGGTTGGGCGTTCTGGGTTTAATGATCCCTTTTTTCGTTTTAATGTGAATGTGTTTGGCTCTATTTTCAGGGTCATTTAATTGGGCATCGGAAAAGCCAGCTTCTTTAATGGCAAGATAAACTTGTTCTGGCGTCAAATCGGTGTATTTGTTTTTGATGGGGGCGGTGTCGATATAAAGATCTTTGAGGATGTGAATGGCGGTTTTGGCTTCTTGGGGTTTTCCTTGCACACTGAATTCGTGACTTCGGTGGCTGATTGTCACATCTAAACGACGTTCCAGTTGTTTAATATTGTCATCAAAAGGGCCGCAAAGGCTGGTTAGGCGAGCATTATCAGCGGGCTCTAAAGATATTTGTAACGTGATGACTTTGTTCAATGCGGTCCTCTGAAAAAAATGATTCCCCCGTAAAAAACGAGGGAGGGTTAAATTCACAGCGAATGATTAGGGAGTATACACACTTACACCCATTTCGTCTTCTTTACGGGTTTTTGCAATGATTTCACTGGGAGAGATGTGACTTCGTAAATTCATTTCTTGTTCCGTGCGTAAAAGCTCACCACGTAATGAATTGGGCAATACTTGGGAAATTGTAACATCCACGAATTGGCCAATTAAGTCGGGTGTGCCTTTGAAATTAACAACGCGGTTATTTTCTGTTCGGCCTCGAAGTTCCATCAAATCTTTTTTTGATGGACCTTCCACCAAAATACGCTGCACGGAGTCAAGCATTTGGCGCGAATACATCATGGCCTGGGCGTTGATTTGTTGCTGAAGTGCATAAAGGCGTTCTTTTTTCACATCAAGAGGCGTTTCATCAAGCATGTCTGCTGCGGGTGTGCCCGGGCGCGGCGAATAAATAAAACTGAAGCTCATATCAAAATTGACATCACGAATGAGTTTCATGGTGGCTTGAAAATCTTGCTCTGTTTCTCCAGGAAAACCCACGATAAAATCAGAACTTAAAGCGATATCTGGGCGAACTTCACGGAGTTTACGCATTTTTGATTTGTATTCTATGGCCGTATGCGGGCGTTTCATCAAGGTTAAAATACGATCAGATCCACTTTGAACGGGCAGGTGTAAAAAATTCACAAGTTCAGGTGTGTCTTTATAAACCTCAATAATATCATCTGTAAACTCAATGGGGTGGCTTGTGGTGTAACGGATGCGGTCGATCCCATCAATGGTTGCAACAAAACGCAACAATTCAGCAAACGAGCAAATCTCATCATCAAATGTCAGGCCACGATAAGCGTTGACATTTTGCCCTAATAGATTGACTTCACGGACACCTTGCTCC
This sequence comes from uncultured Enterovibrio sp., assembly GCA_947040595.1. GTDB lineage: Bacteria > Pseudomonadota > Gammaproteobacteria > Enterobacterales > Vibrionaceae > Enterovibrio. The sequence continues at coordinate 6,366 of CAMRBZ010000063.1, forward strand.
GCGAGTTGGGCGATTTCGTATAAAACATCGTCCAGTGGGCGACTGACTTCTTCACCTCGGGTATAAGGGACCACACAAAATGTGCAGTATTTTGAACAGCCTTCCATGATAGAAACAAACGCGCTGGGGCCGTCGGCTTTGGGTTCAGGTAGGCAGTCAAATTTTTCTATTTCAGGAAATGAAATGTCCATTACAGGCGTGTTGTTATCATGGGACTGTTTGATCATTTCGGGTAAACGGTGCAATGTTTGAGGGCCGAAAATCACATCAACATAAGCGGCTCGCTCACGGATATGGGCCCCTTCTTGGGTCGCAACACAGCCACCCACGCCGATAATCAGGCCGGGTTTTTGATCTTTAAGTGTTTTCCATCGCCCGAGCTGGTGGAAGACTTTTTCTTGGGCTTTTTCACGGATGGAACAGGTATTAAGAAGAAGTAAATCTGCTTCTTCTGGATTGTCTGTTAGCTCGTAGCCACTGGAGGTATTGAGCAAATCAGCTATTTTCGATGAATCATATTCGTTCATCTGGCAGCCCCAGGTTTTGATTAACAGTTTTTTCGCCATGTTACGTCTTTGCCCATGTTAATTTTTACAAGGATTAGCGGAAACATTCTTAGGGTTAATGCGCTGATTACAACCTGAAAGTTCAGCCAAGAAGGGTGTATTTTGAAACAAAGCCTGAATGTTTATCAAAAGGCTCTGATTTTAATGTGCGCATTGTACTGTGTTAGATGATTTGTGACCAGTGTCAGACTTTGTCTTAGAATGAATTTTGTTTTAAGGCTTTTCAAATAAGCGCGGAGGATCTCTGATCATGCCTCGAATGTAAAAAAGGTATGCTCTGTATATTGAGAGGGCTTAAATAAATGAAAAACAAAATATAAAATTAATTTCATGGGCTTATTTTTTGAGAGATAAAATGAAACGATTTGATGTGATTGTCATTGGTGGTGGGATGACAGGGGCGGCTACTGCATTGGGGCTTGCAAAGCAAGGAAAGCGAGTGGCTTTAATTGAGCGCGAAGCGCCAGTGTCGTTTGATCCTGAGCAACCTATGGATTTACGAGTGAGCGCATTGTCTCCCGCTTCGGTGGCTTTGCTTCAATCGTTGCAAGCTTGGGATCGAGTGAAAGAAATGCGCGTTTGTCCTTATCGCCGTCTTGAAACCTGGGAAAATACTTACGCACGATTGAAATTTCATGCAGACAGCTTGGGGTTGCCTGAGCTTGGTTTCATTGTTGAAAATCGCGTGATACAACTTGCCCTTTGGGAGCAATGCAAGGCCCAAGAACATTTGACCTTATTGAGCCCGGCTTGCGTTATAAAAATACAAAACGAAGAAAGCGGACATCGCGTTGAACTCGAAAATGCCGAAGTGCTTCACGCCCCTTGCCTCATTGGGGCTGATGGCGCAAATTCTGCGGTGCGTGAATATGCGCACATCGGAGTGACAGGGTGGGACTATCGTCAACATTGTCTTTTAATGCATGTTCAAACGGCATTGCCACAACAAGACATCACCTGGCAATTTTTTACCCCTCATGGCCCTCGTGCGTTTTTACCGCTTCAAGATAGAGAAGCCTCTCTTGTGTGGTACGACACGCCTTCTCGAGTCCAATCTTTGTGCACAATGCCCCTTGACGCTTTAAAAGAAGAAATCATCACACATTTTCCGAAAGAGCTTGGCGACATTGAGGTGATAAAACTGGGGGCGTTTCCGCTCACTCGTCGCCACGCCCAAGCTTATGTGAAAAATAACGTGGTTTTGATTGGGGACGCCGCTCACACTATTCATCCTTTGGCAGGGCAGGGCGTGAACCTTGGCTTTAAAGATGTCGCCTCTTTTTTGTCTGCTTTAGAGTGTGCAAAAGAAAAATGGCATTCTCCAAGTGTGTATCAGGGTTATGAAAGAGAAAGAAGATTCGATAACCATATGATGCAGCTTGGAATGGACTTGCTTTACGCCGGATTCAGCAATGAATGTGCGCCTCTTAAAATAATCAGAAATGCCGGACTTAAATTGGCAAACAAAGAGGGCCTGTTAAAACGGCAAGCCTTGAAATATGCGTTGGGTTTATAAAATAATCTCTTATTACCCGTCGCCTTTGAAGTTGCGTGGGTGTTGGCTTCGCTCGCTCAAGCCAATCACATAGTCCATCTATGCTCAGGGGTGTTACTCACTTGCCGCCTACATGCATCTTCAATTCCTTTGGGTATACCGAAGATACGTCCAGGCGAAAAGCAAGTGAGTTCTGGCATCGATACACTGTCTGGTAATGGTTCATATATGTGATTTGCGTTTTTTTCTGTATCATGGCGATATGGCCATTTATCAAAAAAGTGATTGACCAGAATCTGGCAATACTGACATCTTAAAAGCGGATTTTACTGCTAAAAAAACAAGCTTATCCTTATCCTTGTCGCTTTACTGCATGTGATAAAAGCTATTTTCTCCTAGATTCTTCTTATCGAGCCTCTCTCTTCCTGGAGTAAAAAAGCAAGCGCTTGATGGCCATTAATGAGAGCATCTTGCCCCTTTTGGTGTAACCCGGTTTTATACTGGTAACTGGGGGGCTTATGAACGACATCGTGATTTATGTGAGCACGAAATAGGGAAACAAAATGCGAAAAAGAGTGAGCAAAAAAGCATCAAGTTTAAAACAGGAATTAAGCGATTAACGCGACGTATAAATTGGTTTTCAAAGAGCGAATTGATGCAAGATATTGTTATTGGACTAAATATTAACGCCGTTGAATTTGGGATTGATATTGATGCAAAATGAATATTTGAGACACTACCGTGTGCGGAATGCTGGATTTAAAAAAACCAAAAAATTTCTTGATGCAATTAAATATTGATTTCTTTTCGAAATGGAGGGGCTTCTTATATTTAAATCTCTACAATGACAGGGTCATTTATTTTGTTTTCGTAAGCGCCTTTAAAAAAGGATAAAAAGAAAAGCCTGCTTTTATTCAATTTTATTCTGAAAATTTAATCAGTTCAGCGTTTTTCCGCATTTCTTGAAACCAGATTTTTTATTTTTAATCATTCGACCTGTTTCATCTACAAAATGATGGTTTTCTCGAGGTGAAAAGGCCATTCATTTTGCTTGATGTTGATATTTATTTCCTAGAAAAGGCAATAATTGAACCGCTTGTGTTGATTTTATTGGCTACTTCTGTTCTTAAAGGAAGAGGGATGAATATAAACGATTTTTTCTGTGCGTTATAATAAATAAGGCATTTGTTTCTCTTAAAGCCTAGATATAATGTGCTGATTCTATAATAAGAAGTTGTAACGTTGGAATGACTAAAGTTCATCTTTTTGCATGTCTTCTGAAACATATGTCGTGTGTTTTTGTTGTTTTTATTGCTTTTTTGAATATTGCATTTGGTTTTAATGATGATTATGCTTCTGTTTCTCTTTCTGACTCCAATATTACCCCTGATAAAATATCAAACGATGCTTTATTAAGTAACTTTTTATCAAATTTACTTTATTCCGCGTGCAAAATAGACACCCCTCCATTAAATGATCTTCATTGTAAAGTGGCCTCCTTAAACTTTGGTTCAGAAATATTTAACATTCTTTTTTTAGGTCAGAATGAGATAAAAAACATTGATTATAAAGCGCTGGCTAAAAGCCAGGCAATCACTTTGTCAAATCTATATTTTATTGGAAATCAAGATTATTCCATTGATTTGGATTTACCTACTGTCTCTCAGCTACAATGGATGGTTCAGAATAATTTGATACAACCTGAGAGTGGGGAGCATTTTTGGGGGCGTTCGCACAATGCCACTCAAGTGACACGTGTTTTTTATTTGACAGAAGGTGTACAACAATTAACGACAGAGGCATCTGTTCATCGTATCGCTAATAATTATACTCCCTCAAATTGCACTGAAGGGATTGACTGCAATTTATTTGATAAAAAAGAAAATTACCAATTCGTATTTCCACAATCAGTTGATAAATATGTTGCAGGCACCCTGGTGACTCTAGACGGAGATATTTTCCGTTGTAAGCCTTTTCCCTATTCCGGATTTTGCTCTCAATGGAATGAAAGTTCAACAGCCTATGAGCCTAAAATAGGGGCTTTTTGGGAAATGGCTTGGGATTATGTGGGGCCTGTTTCTGAGGAGAAATGACTTTTCTTTTTTATGGCTATACCCGTCTCCTTTGACGGTGTTTGGGTGATGGCTACCCTCGCTCAACCCAATCACCCCCAGCCTTTATGCTCAAGGCATTCATTCGCTTGGTCCCTGCATGCAACTTCAATGTTTTGGATATAGGCATTCTTTTCCTAGAGCCGTCATTCCGCCCCTCACCTCGATTTTTTAAAATCTGATGTTGAAATTAAAATTGAAAGGGAAATTTTTCACGTAGCGTTACGTTCGAGTGCGGATTAATGTGGCGTGTTTTGTTTTTCTGCCGAGAAATCAATATTTTTTTTAATGTACGAAATGGGGGTTCATTGAGAAGGTATTATTTTTAAGAAAAAAACAGGATTTAGCTCTATTTCTCTTCTAAGTGATAGAGATGCATTTTCATTAATAAGTTAGTTAATTGATTTTTAATAAAAATATCAACGTCTCATAAATAGGGCATTCTTAATTTAAGAACTTGCAACAATGTGTGTATGAATTTTTTTCGTCAGAATTGATTTTTGTCTATACCCAAAGGAATTGAAGATGCGTGTAGGCGGCAAGCGAGCGAAGCCCCTGAGCATAGAGGTACTATGTGATTGGGCTGAGAGAGCGCAGCCAACAAGCACGCAACTTCAAAGGCGACGGGTATAAACCAAAAAATATCTAACGAGAGAAAAAGAATTACACCATTAAAGGAGACGAATATGAGTAAAACGATTCATGGGAATGACAATGACGAAGTAATTCTTGGCTCTGTTGGCGTTGATACTCTTTATGGAAATGGGGGTGAGGATACTCTTTATGGTTTCGGCGGTGATGATTTTCTTTATGGTGGTGACGAGGAGGATGATCTGCTCGGGGGGGCGGGGAACGATGAACTTCATGGTAACAAGGGAAACGATCATCTAAAAGGGGGGTTTGGGTATGATTATCTCTATGGTGATGAAGGGGATGATACGTTAGAAGGTGGCCAAGGCAATGATTTTCTCTCTGGGGGCACGGGAGATGACCGGCTTTTTGGCGCGGAAGGAAATGACACTATTTTTGCAGGAAAAGGAAAAGACAAAGTCGTTGCCGGTGCAGGAGATGACACGGTTTACGGTGAAAATGAAAGGGATATTTTACAAGGCAATGGCGGAGATGATTATATTGATGGTGGCGAGGGGGATGACGTTGTTATCGGTGGTCGTGGGGATGATACCTTGCATGGCGGCTCAGGTCATGATTCTGTTCGAGGTGGTTTTGATGACGATTCATTGCATGGCGGTGAGGGGGATGACACCCTTGAAGGCGGGTTAGGTAAAGATACCCTGTATGGTGACCAAGGAAATGATCGCCTTTTTGGGGGGGACGATAACGATGTTCTATTTGGTGGTACAGGGGATGACAAAGTTCTCGGTGGAAATGGAAACGATAGCGTGTTTGGGGATGATGGACGTGACATCCTTTTTGGTCACAACGGAGAAGATATCCTTAACGGCGGCCTTGGGAATGATGTTCTCTGGGGAGGAAATGGAAATGACAATCTTATCGGTAGTGATGGCGATGATTCATTATGGGGGCAATCAGGCAATGATATCCTCAATGCAGGCGCCGGTAACGACACTTTAAATGGAGGGTACGGTCAGGACATTTTAAACGGTGGAGAGGGCAAGGATACGCTCTTTGCAGGACATGTCATGACGACGAATCCAACAGAAAAAATATGGCAAATAAAAGCCGATGGCGCCCCGATCGAAGCTGAAAGCTCCCTTGCTTGGACCACAACCACCATCACCATTAATAACACCCCTTTCGTGGTCGCCACCCAGTGGGGATATGATGGCGTCGCCACTGTTTCTCGGGTTGAAACAGACGGGTCTCTCACCGAAACCGACCGCATCGTTTATGACAACACTACAGGCACCGTCACCTCGACGTCTGCGGGCAGTCTAACTGAAATAGCGCAAGAAAAAGGCATCGGCCTTTCCAGTTTAACCCAAGCCAACATGAATGAAATTGACGGTCAAGCAACCTTATTTTTAACCTCACAAAATCGCGGTGCAATTTCAGCGTGGCATATTTCAGACGAGGGTGAGCTGTCACTTAATGGCGGTTTAACGTTTGGTCATTCTCAACCACAGTTCAATGGTGGGATTGTCCGCGAAAACATCAGCTTTCAAAATGATGACGGTGACGTTTATCTTTATGTGACCCGTACACAGCAAGACCGCATCGATGTATTAAGTTACGATCCTGATACGGGTGCAATATCGGAAACAGGGATCACGTACCCCGCTGGGGATGGCGTATCAAGCATTGATATCATTCGCTCAGGACAAGACACTTTCCTCGTCAGTGCCGGCATCAATCAAATAAATTTATACCAAGTGAATGATGAAGATGGCACCCTGATTCAAACGGATATACACGCAATAGCAGAAGGTGCATCTCCTTCTGTCAATTTTTATCAAGCCTCTGATGGTCAGATATACATCATTTCATCAAGCCATGGCAGTGAGTCCTCTTCTCTTTTTGAGCTCAGCGAACACAATACGTTTACATTGTCAGACACCCTCACTGGCGGCGGCGCCTATATGTCGAGTGCGGGTTATATTAACGGTGAACCAGTTTTTGTAAGGCCGAATGCAGAGGCCGGTGTAGATTTATACACTATTTCAGAAAACAGTCATTTCGTTCATCAAACAACCGTACTTGGAATCGATAACGACCGAACGCCGCCTGTTATCGTTCAAAGCCTTGATGGTGATTATTTTCTTGTTAACGCCGATGGAAAGCGTGCCAGCGTACAATTAAATGTAACAGAGGACGTGAGCGCTTTTGATAATCGATTGAATGGCGGGGCTGGTGATGACAAGCTTGATGGCGGCAATGGGAATGATTTATTGATTGGCGGCAGTGATAATGATGCTTTATATGGCGGAGAAGGTCATGATCACCTGATTGGAGATAATAACGAAAATTCTCATATCACGATCAATCCGGTTGCTTCAAGCTCTCTTTTAAATGGAAACCTTCTTGAATTAAGCCAAGTCATTTCTCATGAGATGACAGGGATCAGCCAAAATGGGGGCCCAGTCGGTCACCGTTTTGTGGTGAGTGAAGACGTCAAATCAATCATGATCAAGGACAATGATTCGTTATTTGAAGACAATAATGGTACGAATATCGTCTTAGGCGGGCAATCAAAAGATGTGAGTTTTCAGTCTCTGGCGCACTCTTTTGGAGAGCATGAGCCAGGGGATTATATTCACTCACGCGCCTATCAAGATGTGACCAATCAAACCACGGGTGAAACGGGAAGATTGTATCAGGTTCGTATTGCGGATGAAAATTACAATCCAGTGACGGACGGGATGCCTCTTGGAACAACCTATTGGGCATTCACCCATGATTTTGAGGTCAATTCGGGTGATAACATCGAGCTGACCGGGGCTTTTTCAGTGGGTGGCAATGTCAATTATCAGCAATTATCGACACCCAATCTAGAAATGCATGCATTTGAATTAAACCAAGTCATTTCGCATGAGATGACAGGGATCAGTCAAAATGGTGGCCCAGTAGGTCACAGCTTTACCATCACCGACTATGTGAAATCAATCACAGTCAATGATAATAACTCGCTGCTTGAGGATAACAATGGCTCGCTTGTCGCGTTGGGTGGGCAATCAAAAGACGTGAGTTTTCAATCTTTGGAGCGCTCTTTTGGTGAGCATGATCAAGGCGCCTATATTCACTCTCGCGCGTATCAAGATGTGACCAATCAAACAACCGGAGAAACCGGTCGATTGTATCAGGTGCGCATAGCCGATGAAAATTACGATCCGGTGACAGACGGCATGCCAGGTGGCACCACTTATTGGGCATTTAGAAATGATTTTGAAGTCAATCCTGGTGATCAAATTACCCTGACGGGGGCATTTTCTGCTGGAGGTAATGTTGATTTTCAACATCTTTATCGCGATGTAGACAATAGCAACGACGGCTGGACCACCACCACGATGGAGATTAACGAGCAAGCTTTCGTGGTATCGACTCAATTCAGTACGGATGGAGTGACCCTCATTTCTCGGGTAGAAGATGACGGTTCACTGACCGAAACAGATCGCATTGTTTACGATCAAAGTGAAGGCACTGTCACTTCGACTTCAGGTGGTGATATTACTTCAATACTACAAGACATGGGGATTTCAGTTGGGGCGGTTGGTAATGGCTTAAGCCAATCGAATATGACGGAAATTGATGGCAAAGCGACACTCATGCTGACCTCGCAAAATAGCGGATCAATCACGGCTTGGCATATTTCAGACGATGGCAAGCTCTCACTGAACGGCGGGGCAACTTTTGGGCATTCACAACCAAGCATCAATGGCGGAATTGTTCGTGAAAATGTGATGTTTGAAGGGGATGATGGAACTGATTATATCTTTGCAACGCGTCCGCAAAACGAGCGCATTGATGTTTTAACTTATGATGCTGTTACGGGAAAAATAGAGGAAACAGGGTTCAGCGCTCCTGCGGGGGTTTGGGTTTCTGGTATTGATGTAACAAATATCAATGGCACTCATTTTGTAGTGGCCAGCAGTTATGACACTGTTAATCTCTATCGCGTGAACAGTTCAAACGGTGAGTTATCTTTAACTGACAGTCACTCCATCAGTGATGGAAGCCACCACAGTAATACTGTGAATTTCTACCAAACGCCAGACGGTGCCACCTATGCTATTTCATCCCATGATGCAAGCAACAATGGTGAAGGGGCGGCTGCAACAGAAGCCTTTGTTTATAGAGTTGACGCCCAGGGCGAGATGACCTTAACGGACTCTGTTTTTGGCGGCGGCGCGTACATGGCAACGGCAGGTTATGTGGACGGTGAGCCTGTCTTTGTCATGCCAAATGTCAGCGAAGGCGTCGATTTATATACCATTTCAAATGAAGGCACCTTGGTCCATCAAAGCACCGTGACTGACATTGAAAACGATTGGACACCGCCCGTTATCGTGCAAAGTCAAGATGGCAGTTATTATCTGGTTGATGCGGACGGGAACCCTTCAACCGCCAAAATTGAGTTTAACTATGTAAGTGACGACCCAAATAGCGGTGACGACCAATTATACGGCGCAGAAGGGAATGATCTTCTTGAAGGGAATGCAGGCAACGATCGCCTTTTTGGGGGGAACGATAACGACACGTTACTTGGTGGAATTGGTAACGATTACCTTGCGGGCGGTGAGGGCGCAGACATTCTTACCGGGGGGAAAGGCAATGATGTTTTCTATTTTGATCTTGATTCGGGCACTGACGTCATCACGGATTACACCAAAGGCCAAGACGCCATTATGATTCATCCTGATTTGGGCGCGATCAACCAGATTTCATCTTGGCAAAGTGGCGCTGACACCGTACTTTCATTTGGGGAGGATGATGTGATTGTCGTGCTCGAAGATTTTGACTCGGCTCAGGTGAGTGAGGATATGTTTAATTTCGGATAAGTTTTTGCTTTTAATTTGAAATATTGAAAATGCCTTGGATGCGGTCTCCAAGGCATTTTTTATTGTGTATTTTATCGCAATGCAAGTCAATATTTGATCATTATTGCTTCTTAAG
>CAMRBZ010000064.1 GCA_947040595.1 uncultured Enterovibrio sp.
CGGACAAAGCCGACGGAAATCGCATGTATGTTGAAGTCACAACAGCAGAAGATCTTCTCACTCTATTTGGAGCGGATGCGTCTGTGCTTGCTACCACGGATACAGAAAAAAAATACAAAGTCATTGGTGTGGATAATTACAACACGATTTTAGATTCTGTTGTTTATTCAAATTTGCATGTTGGCGCTCAAGAAGCGGCTGGCTGGGAGTCTGGCATGGATAACGCGGCACGCTTTGGATTTATCTATGAGGATCAATTAAAAGCCTATGCAGACAAGGTATACGCTGGAGATTTAACGACGGCTCGGAAAGATTGGCAGGTGCGCTTTGATGAAAATAGAGACTCAATAACGAATGAACTGCTTGGTTTTTCAATGTTGCAAGAGTCGGTTGATCAAGCTTCATATATGTATTCTGATAACCGTTATTTAGCAGAAATGGCCACGCTTATCTCTGAGGGTATTGAAGGAAAAGACCGCGCTCAAGAATTTCGTGATGGTGCAGAAAAAATAAAAGAATATATTAATACCTGTATGTTTGATGATAACACTGGGTTTTATTATGACATTCGAATGGTTGATAAAAATGGTGTTAAAAGCGAATACAAAAAGAATGAAATAACCTGCGCGGGTCTTCCTTTGGTTGAACGAGGCCGTGGTCCTGAAGGTTGGGGCGCTTTATTTAATGGGGCAGCGACTCAAGCTAACGCGGACAGAGTCGTTCAAACCATGCTCAATCCAAATGAATTTTCAACCTCAGACCGATTCCAAGGGACGGGGGTTTCTTTACCCACGGCAAGCTTATCAAATCCAGCCTACGGAAGTGACATCTATTGGCGTGGGCGTGTATGGCTTGATCAGTTTTATTTCGGCGTTCAATCGATGAAAGCTTATGGATATGGTCCAGAAGCCATTCAAATGTCACATCAGCTATTTCAAAATGCGCAAGGTATGGTTGGGGATGGCGCGATTCGCGAAAACTACAATCCTGAAACAGGAGCGGTTCAAGGGGCATCGAATTTCTCATGGAGTTCTGCGCATCTTTATATGTTATATCGCGACTTTTTTTGAAGCTGATCTTCCCGTTTTGTGGGTACAGAAGATAGAAAACGATTTTTCTTTCTGATAAAAAAAGCCTCTTTTTAAGAGGCTTTTTTATGTCCTTTTCGTTATTAACGATATTGCGATTTTAGCTTCGTTTCATCTTGTCGCCATCGTCATGAAATCCATTCATTTGTCGTCTTGTGCTTTTTTTGAGGCATTCTCTTCATCGCTTAACTCACATAAAACATAGAGTGCAGAATTTGGCGTTAGATCGAGAGGGAGCTTCATTGTAAGATCAAAAGCCCGCTCTTCGTGTACCCAAAATGGCAATCGGTTAGGGAGTTGTGCTTTGGTGTTTTCTGTATTAGCCAAGGCTTTTAATTTGGCTGTGGAGATTAATTTCATGCCGTCATTTTTACAGGCATTTTTTGCTTCGTTTAATGTGGCACGCCACCATAATTTATCATCCGAAGCATATTGAAGTTCATTGGAGTGAGGTCTTGGACTGAGAACACCCGCCACTTTGAAATAATTGCGAGCCTGCTTTTTCTTTATCGGTAACATTGAATATTCAGGGTTGTATATTTGTGTCACAACGTTGTTTGTTGCATGAACCGAGGGAGGTGGGGGGGATGCGGGTTCTAAAAGTATTTTCTTATTTTTTTCTATAGGAGGAGCTTCAAGAAAAGAGACATCTCTGATAAAGGCATCTTTTAATTGTGGGTGTTTTTGAAGATCTTCTTTTACTTTCTTTGCTTTGTCGAATGAGTAAAAAGGTCCAGCTAAACAACGAAAATTACCATCTTCTGGTTTTAAAACAATTTTTTCATTTGGAAGGTTTTTGGTCAGTAAATCAGAAAACCAAGTTTCAGGGAGGTAGGCTAATACGCCACATTGAATCCAAAAAATCCCTTCATCTTTATTAGGCTCTTGGCTCCAAAGGGCTTTACCTATGGGGCAAGATTCCTTCATCATATGCCACGCACGATTGTTATCCCATGCTTGCTGAAATTCAGATAAACATTCTTTCTCTTTGGTTTGAGCGCTGAAAACACTTATTGGTATCAGTATCAAAGCAAAAAAGAGTGAATTAAAATGTGTGGACATAGAGCCTCTCTATATTGAGATATTCTTATTTCTTATAAAAAGTAACTTAATTTGTTGATTGTTATAGGTGTTTTCTTTGGATATAAATAATGAAACGCATTCTTAAAGGAAGAACGATCTCTTTTCATGAATGAATTCTTTTATATGTTCATCTCTTGAGCATTTCATGATGATAAAGGTACGATTCCTATTTATGAGCGTAGCTCTAAAAATTCTTCTCTACGAATTAAGATCATCGTTTATACCTTCATTTTATTAATGATTTTTACGGATTAAATAAGACCAATTTGAATATTGGATCATTCTTTCGGGTTGAAATTACCGATATACCCATCGCCTTTGAAACTGCGTGGGTGTTGGCTGCGCTCGCTCTGGCAAATCACAGAGTAGAGCTATGCTCAGGGCCTTCACTCGTTTGCCGTAAGCGCGCATCTTCAAGTGTCTTGGGTATAAGATTGTTATGAATTTTTTAATGGGAATAATGTGTTATCGACAATTCAGGCCTTGCTCTGGGGGGGGGCCTGCGCAATATCTGCTTAAGGATTTAATGGGATGGGTTTGACTCTATGCGGTCGCTATTGATGGTCTCGCATTTTTTTAATGATTTGGGCTGACTTTGCAGGGTTTCTATGTTTCGTTAACATTGTTTATTGGTAGGTGAGGAGAGCGGAAAATTTTTGCTTCGGTATGCAGGTTGGAACAGGTCTCTTTAAGTTCTATTGATATAAGAACAAAAAAGCCTCGCATTTCTGCGAGGCTTTCGAAATTGGTCGGTGAAGAGGGATTCGAACCCCCGACCCTCTGGTCCCAAACCAGATGCGCTACCAAACTGCGCTATTCACCGAGTGGGGTGGCTAACGGGGCTCGAACCCGCGACAACTGGAATCACAATCCAGGACTCTACCAACTGAGCTATAGCCACCACAAATCTTTGCCAACTTTTTTATCCGGCTGGCGCGCCCGACAGGATTCGAACCTGTGACCTTTGGCTCCGGAGGCCAACGCTCTATCCAGCTGAGCTACGGGCGCTTGCCCTGTCGGCGGAAGGAATATTACGTATATCCACTTCCAGCGTCTAGTGTTTTTTTTGTTTTTTTTTCTAAGTGCTTTTTTTTTGTTCTACCTTGCTTAAATAAACAACATTGTGAGTGATTTTGAAGATAAAACCTTATAAATCGAGTTTGTATAATATACCTGTGCAATTTCTTCTTGCAATCTCTTCCTCGTCAAGTTCATCACAAATTCAGTAATGTTCAATTGAGTTATCCATACGACCTCTTGCACTTGTGATACAACTAACTGACAAGGTGCGAGAATTTGCATTTAAAAAAATTTTACAATGTAGGAGTGGAACGGTGAGCCAAAAAGAAATATCTTCACGTTGTTTGACCTTGTTTGTGATCTCCGCGTTATTTTTTGCGAGCGCTGCAAGTGCCGGAAATATGTCAGAAGAGGCCATTGCTCAACGTATCGCTCCCGTTGGATCTGTGTATTTGCAAGGTGATATACCTGAGATTGAGACTTTTGATATTCCATCTGGGCCGCGTTCTGGGGACAATGTATACAATACATTTTGTATTGCTTGTCATTCAACGGGCGTCGCTGGAGCTCCTAAAGCAGGGGACACAAAAGCTTGGAACGCGCGCATGGCGCAAGGGCGTGACGCTTTAAATGATCATGCAATAAACGGCTTTAATGCGATGCCTGCGCGAGGAACCTGTATGGATTGCACTGACGAAGAAATGATTGCCGCCATTGATCATATTTTGTCTTTATAAGGGATTAAAACACCTATCCAAGGGGCACATTCCTTAGATTTGGTTTATTTTTTTTGGGTATAATACGACCTAAAAAGAAGAAATGATTTTGGAAATGCTCGTATGACTGAATTTGAAAAAATGGGCAATGGTTTGCTCTTCAATGGCGACGATGAAGAGATTTTGGCGATTCGTCATCGTGCTTTTTCATTGCTCCAAAAATTCAATAAAACCCCTCAAGATATGGCCCATTCGATAGCACTTGAATTATTTGGCCATATCGGCTCTCAATCCATGATTATGCCTTTTTTTCAATGTGAATTTGGACGGAACATTCACGTTGGAAACGATACTTTTATCAATATGGGTGTGGTGATGCTGGATGGCGCATCTATCACGATAGGAAACAATGTGATGGTCGGGCCAAATACCCAATTTTATACGCCGGGGCATTCTCTCGATTATCGCTCTCGGCGTCGCTGGGAAACATTTTGCAAATCCATTGTTGTTGAAGATGATGTTTGGATTGGTGGAAGTTGTGTGATCTGTCAAGGTGTGACCATTGGTGCGCGTTCTGTTATTGCGGCCAACTCTGTCGTGACACGAGATGTTCCTGCTGATGTTCTTTTTGGCGGTACCCCCGCTCAACAAATTCGATCATTGCACGAAAATGAAATGAATGAGATGCCTTTACAAGATATTTAACGGGGGGCGTGTCGTTTGAAAATAAGCGTGCTTTTTGTGCACAGAGGCGCGATCTGATAGGGCCCCGAAAGTGCCGCAAAGACCCGCCAAGCCTTAAAGATGACGGGGTTCGCTCTCTTACTTTTTAAGCATGGCCCTTAGATTGGCAATGGCGTTGCTTCCTTTTTCTAAGCGCTCTTCTTGTGTCGGGGGGGCTTTTTTTTCTTCCCATTGCAGATCATCAAAGGGCAATTCATCTAAAAAACGGCTGGGTGTGGGTTTTATTAATTCACCATATTGGCGACGTTCTGTACACAAGGTGAAGGTCAGCTCTCGTTGGGCACGCGTGAGTCCGACATAAGCGAGTCGGCGCTCCTCTTCTACATTGTCTTCATCAATGCTCGATTGGTGTGGCAATATCCCCTCTTCCATTCCAACAAGATAAACATATTTAAATTCAAGACCTTTTGATGCATGAAGGGTCATCAGTTGCACTTGATCGGCCTCGTTATCTCCTTCTCCTCGCTCCATCATGTCACGCAAGGTGAGGCGTTGAACCACCTCTTTGACCGATTTGATTTCTTTGTCAGGGTTCTCTCCTGTCAAATCACTCACGATCCATTTATAGAGTTCAGATACATTTTTCATTCGCATTTCAGCCGCTTTTGGGCTTGGGGAGGTTTCAAAGAGCCAGTCTTCGTAATGAGATTCCCGAACGAGAGCGCGAACCGCTTCAACAGGATCTGCGCGTTCTATTTGATCTGAAAGCCCCACAAGCCAGTGGGTAAAACGCTGCAAGGTTTCCAATCCTCGTCCAGATAAATGTTGTTCTAAACCGATTTCAAAACTGGCGGCAAAAAGGCTTTTACCTCGCATGTTTGCGTATGTTCCGAGCTTTTCGAGTATTTTAGGGCCAATTTCACGACGTGGCGTATTTACGATGCGCAAAAAGGCATTGTCGTCATCAGGATTGGTCAGCATTCGAAGATACGCCATCATGTCTTTGATTTCTGCTCGTGCAAAAAAGGAGGTACCACCGGATATTTTGTAAGGAATTCGGTTTTGAACGAGCACTTTTTCAAACAGACGAGATTGGTGATTTCCTCGGTATAAAATGGCATAGTCTTTGTGCGTCGTTCTGTTCATAAACTGATGGGCAATCAGTTCTCCTACCACTCTTTCCGCTTCATGCGTTTCATTATTGGCTTTAAGTACCTTGAGCATTTCGCCTTCAGGTAAGGTTGAAAATAATGTTTTTTCAAATACATGCGGGTTATTGGCGATTAAAATGTTTGCAGCTCGTAAAATGCGGGCGCTCGAACGGTAATTTTGCTCAAGTTTGATGACTTTTAAGCTTGGAAAATCCTGGCTGAGCGTCAATAAATTTTTGGGTTGAGCGCCGCGCCAGCTATAAACGGATTGATCGTCATCTCCAACAACCGTGAAGCGCATGCGTTCTCCGACCAATAATTTTACAAATTGATATTGGCTTGTATTGGTATCTTGGTATTCATCAACCAATAAATATTTAATTTTGTTTTGCCAAAAAGCGCGAACGTCTGTATTCGTTTTTAAAAGAAGAGCAGGCAATACAATCAAGTCGTCAAAATCTAATGCGTTATACGCTTTCATTTGTTTTTGATACAAGCCGTAGAATTGAGCCAAGACCTGTTCATGTTCATTCATTGCACCTGCTGCTGCTTGCTCTGGTGTCATCATGTCATTTTTCCAATTGGAAATTTTATTCAGCAGGCCTTTCAATAAATCCTTGTCACCGTCAAATTCGTCTTCTGTTAATTCTTTCAAAAGCGCCATTTGGTCTTGATCATCAAAAAGAGAAAAACCGCTTTTTAAGCCAAGGTTTTTGTGTTCTCGACGGATGATGTTCAGTCCGAGTGTGTGAAAAGTGGAAACCATCAGTCCGCGAGATTCTTGTTTTCCAAGCGTTTGCGCGATGCGATCTTTCATTTCACGGGCCGCTTTATTGGTGAAGGTGACGGCGGCTATTTGCCTTGCTTTGTAATCACATTGCTGCACAAGATAAGCAATTTTATTAATAATAACCCGTGTTTTACCTGAGCCGGCACCCGCCAAGACTAAGCATGGCCCCGACACATAACGAACTGCATCGTTTTGAGCAGTATTTAGTTTCATTGGGGTCCTTTTTGGGTAAAATTTTCTGGTAGGCGCATTGTAATGCGTATGAAGGGGAACTTCATCACTTCATGGCAAAGGGACTGGATCTTCAGGCAATATTTTTTGATAAATATTAAAAAATAGCTAAAATGAATGAACGTTCATTCATTGGTGAAGTGCCCGTGTGGATAAAAAAACAAAAATATTAGAAGCGACAGAGCGCGTGCTGGCAGAGCAGGGCTTTGAACGCATATCAATACAGATGGTTGCGAAAAATGCAGGTGTGGCTACAGGAACGATTTATCGTTATTTCGTAGATAAAAATGATTTATTAACGCAACTTCGAGAGCACGTTTTTAAGCAGTGTGCGGCCAAGATGTTTCATGATTTTAATGATGATTTTAATGATGATTTTAATGATGAAATCGCGATAAAAAATCAGTTTATTCTCTTGTGGAAAAACACGTGGAATTTAACGATAGAAAGAGATGATGGCGCGATAAATAAGGAGCAATTTGACAGCTTGCCATATAAAAAAAATGGGCTTCAGAAACAAAGTGAGCGAGAAGTTTTTGCACCGATTCATCGTTTTTTCCAAAGAGGGATATCGATGGGTATATTTAAACCGCTTGGCAGCGATGTGCTGTCAAGTATTGGTATTGAACCTGCTTTTTTCTTAGCGCGTAAGCAAGTTAATGGTCTGATAAATCTTAACGCTTCAGAATGTGATGATGTATTAGAGGCCTGTTGGGATGCAATTTGCTTTAATAAAAAATTGGAGTTATTGAAATGAAAAAATGGTTTGTGGTCATGTTATTTATTTCACTTGCCCTTTTTGGGACAGTGATAGGTTTTAATTTGTTTAAAGAACAAAAAATCGCAGAATATCTTGCGAATCAACCCGTGCCAGTTTTTCCTGTTACCAGTATTGATCTTTTGAATAAAGAATGGACTCCAACCATTGAAGCAATTGGTTTTATTGAGCCTAAACAAGGCGTGACATTAAAAACGCAAAGCAATGGAGTGATTGATAAAATTTCGTTTGAGTCAGGCCAAGAAGTCAAGCTTGGGGATGTGCTCATTACGCTTGATTCAAAAGTAGAGCGCGCCACTCTTGCGGGGACGCAAGCGCGTCTTCCTGCTGCAAGCTCTAAATTTAAACGTTATAAAGATTTGTACAAAAAAGGATCGGTTTCAAAAGAAGCCCTTGATGAAGCAGAAGCGAATTTCCTTTCATTGACCGCCGATGTTGCAAGCCTTGAAGCAAGCATTGAGCGCCGTTCTATTGATGCTCCGTTTGCGGGTGTTGTTGGGCTTAGAAATGTCTTTCTTGGTCAATATCTTCAACCCGGTGATGAGATCACACGTCTTGAAGACGTCGCGACGATGCGTCTTCGCTTTACTGTTCCTCAGCGTGATATTGCAAAAATAAAACTAGGTCAGAAAATTGATATAAAAGTGGACTCTTACCCGGATTCTCCCTTTAGCGGAAGCATTACGGCGATAGAGCCTGCGGTTAATTTTCAAAGTGGACTCGTTCAAGTTCAAGCCGACATTCCAAATAATCACGGTCAATTGCGTTCTGGTATGTTTGCGAGAGCGAGTGTGATCCTTCCTCCGAAAGAAGCGCAAATCGTTGTGCCACAAATTGCTATCACGTACACCCTTTATGGCGATACGGTTTATGTGATTAAAAATGATGAAAAAGGTGATTTACGTGCTTATCAACGCGTTGTTAAATCGGGCAGTCGACAAGAAGACATGGTGCATATCCTGGACGGTTTAAGCGCAAATGAAGTGATTGTTACATCTGGACAAATCCGTCTCAGCAATGGCGCGAAGGTTAAAGTGGTTGAGAACACCGCGTTAAATTCACCTGCGACCACACCGAAGCTGTAACCGGAGGCATCATGCGTATCACAGACGTCTTTATCAAACGGCCCATTTTGGCCATCTCGATCAGCTTTTTAATCGCCTTGCTGGGATTTCAGGCTTTATTTAAAATGCAGGTTCGTCAGTATCCAGAAATGACGAACACGCTTGTGACAGTGGCCACCTCGTATTACGGTGCGAGCGCTGATTTAATACAAGGGTTTATCACTACGCCATTAGAGCAAGCGATTGCTCAAGCGGATAACATTGATTTTATGACGTCTCAATCTGTGATGGGAAATTCAACCATCTCGGTGTACATGAAACTCAATACGGATCCCAGTGCGGCGTTAGCAGATATTTTGGCCAAAACAAACTCGGTGCGTTCACAGCTTCCAAAAGAAGCAGAAGATCCCAGTGTGAGCATGTCGACGGGTTCAACGACGGCGGTGATGTACATCGGCTTTACAAGCCCCGAGCTGAATTCAAGTCAAATCACCGATTATCTTGAACGTGTAATAAAACCGCAATTTTTTACTGTAAACGGTGTTTCAAAAATCGATCTTTATGGTGGGCTTCCTTACGCGCTTCGTGTATGGCTAGATCCTGCAAAAATGGCGGCATTTAGTTTATCGGCAACCGATGTTCTCAATATTTTAAATGCGAACAACTATCAATCTGCGATAGGGCAATCGATTAACGAATTTGTACTTTATAACGGCAGTGCTGAAACCCAAGCCAATAATCCGGAAGCCTTGTCTCGTTTGGTGGTGGCAACCCGTAATAACCAAGTGATTCGTTTAGGGGATATCGCGGAGGTTGATTTAGGGAAAAGTCACGATGTATATCGTGCGAGTGCGAACGGGAAAGAAGCCGTGGTGGCCGCAATCAACGCAGCGCCCAGTGCAAACCCGATTGTGATTGCTAAAAATGTACAGGAGCTTTTGCCTTTACTTAAGCGCAATATGCCAAGCACCATTGAGATGAATATTCTTTATGACTCCACGGTTTCAATCAATGAGTCCATCAACGAGGTCATTAAAACAATTGTTGAGGCAGCCCTCATCGTATTGGTTGTTATCACTTTATTCTTGGGTTCGCTTCGCGCAATTATCATTCCTATCGTGACCATTCCATTGTCTTTAGTCGGCGTGGCAATGGTTATGCAGATGTTTGATTTTTCATGGAACTTAATGACCTTGCTGGCCATTGTGTTAGCGATAGGCCTTGTGGTTGATGATGCCATTGTTGTACTTGAAAATGTAGACAGGCATATAAAACTGGGGGAATCGCCGTTTCGTGCAGCCATTATCGGAAGCCGTGAAATTGCCATTCCTGTCATTTCGATGACCCTGACCTTGGCGGCAGTGTATGCACCTATCGCCTTGATGGGGGGGATCACCGGCTCTCTTTTTAAAGAGTTTGCTTTAACTCTGGCGGGCGCCGTGTTTGTTTCCGGGGTTGTTGCTTTGACCTTGTCGCCGATGATGTGTTCAAAAATGCTTTTGGCAAATGAAGAGCCGAACCGTTTTGAGCGAGCTGTTCATCGGATGCTAGAACGCATGACAAACCTTTACAGCAAGATGCTAAAAGCGGTGATGATGCGTCGTCCTGTGATCATTGTTTTTGCCATTATTGTTTTCGCAAGTTTGCCTATTTTGTTTAAATTCATTCCAAGTGAATTGGCTCCTGCAGAAGACAATGGTGTGGTTGTGTTGATGGGAACGGCGCCTGCAAACGCAAACCTTGATTACATTCAAAACACAATGAATGAAGTCAATAGTATGCTAAGCGAGCAGCCCGAGGTGAATTATGCGCAAGTCTTTTCGGGTGTGCCTAATTCAAACCAAGCTTTTGGTCTTGCAACCTTAGTGCCTTGGAGTGAGCGTCTTGCAAGCCAAGCAGAAATTGCAAATCGTGTGTCTGCTTTGGTTAAAGATGTGCCTGCGATGTCGGTCATTGCCTTCCAAATGCCAGAGCTGCCCGGCGCTTCTTCTGGTCTTCCTGTTCAATATGTCATTACCACGCCAAGTAATTTTGAAAGCTTGTTTCAAGTGGCATCGGAAGTGTTAGGCAAGGTGCAAGAAAACGGCATGTTTGTTTATTCTGAGCTTGATTTGAATTTTGGCTCGGCCACCATGCGTATTAAAATCGATAAAGACAAAGCCGGTGCATACGGCGTCACCATGCAATCAATCGGTGCCACATTGGGGACCATGATGGCTGACGGTTATGTGAATCGGGTTGATATTGATGGTCGTTCTTATGAGGTGATCCCGCAGGTTATTCGAGAAAAACGTCTGAATCCAGACAAGATTGATAACTATTATGTCCTGACAATGCAAGGTGTTTCTGTTTCTTTGGCTGAGTTTGTCACCATTGAAGTGATTGCAGAGCCGCGTTCTCTTGCACACTTTAATCAGTTAAATTCAGCGACTATTGGCGCAGTGTTGGCACCCGGAAGCACAATGGGTAACGCCATTAATTGGTTTAATGGTGAAATTTCTTCTTCTTTACCTAAAGGCTATCGTCATGACTTTTTGGGAGAGTCTCGTCAATTTGTGACAGAAGGAAATGCACTTTATGCCACATTTGGTCTGGCATTAACCGTTATTTTCTTGGTACTGGCCATTCAATTTGAATCATTGCGTGACCCACTTGTTATTATGATTTCTGTGCCTTTAGCCATTTGCGGAGCTTTGATTTCATTGGCCTGGGGGGCTTCAACATTGAACATTTATTCTCAAGTGGGATTGATCACCTTAATTGGTTTGATTACGAAACACGGGATATTGATTTGTGAAGTGGCAAAAGAAGCCCAGCTTGTTCATAAGATGAATAAAATGGATGCGGTTATGGAAGCGGCTAAAGTGCGTCTTCGCCCAATCTTGATGACCACAGCGGCCATGATTGCGGGTCTTGTTCCTTTGCTTTATGCCTCAGGAGCAGGGGCCGCGCAGCGCTTTAGTATCGGTGTGGTGATTGTTTCTGGCTTGTCGATTGGTACGCTCTTTACTTTGTTTGTATTGCCTGTGATATACACTTATTTGGCAAGCAAGCACGAGCCACTTCCTGAATTTGATGAAGCAGTTCAGATCCTTGATACTAAAACATCATGATTTAATCGATTTATGTTAGATCTTCAATCCCCGAGTTTTCTCGGGGATTTTTTTTATGTAAAAGGATATCTTAGAGATATACCCAAAGTAATTGAAGATGCGTGCCTGCGCCAAGCAAGTGAAGGCCCTGAGCATAGATGGACTATGTGATTGGGCGTAGCGAACGTAGCCAGCACCCATGCAGCTTCAAAGGCGACGGGGATAAGCCTTTTGAGAGCCGACCTTCGACAAACGTTGAGTGCGTGCATAGAATAAGTCCATCGTTGAATTCAGGTAATACGGAGCCTTTTATGTTTGACCCTAAAAAATTGGAAAGCGTAGTAAGAAAAATACAAGATGCCATGCCAAAACCTGTAAAAGATCTTGGAAATGACGTAGAGCAGAAGGTAAAAGAGGTGATTCAATCTCAGTTGGCAAAGTTGGATGTGGTCAATCGAGAAGAATTCGATGTGCAAACTCAGGTTCTCATGCGTACTCGCCAAAAATTGAAAGAAATGGAAGAAAAAATAGCCAGCCTTGAAAATAAATTTAATGAAAAAAGAGATGCTTGATTTAATTTGTTAATACGCCTTTGGATGATTTATATACCCAAGAAACTTGAAGATGTGCGCCTGCGGCAAACAAGTGAAGGCCCTGAGCATAGATTTACTATGTGATTGGCCTGAGCGGGAGCACCTAACATTCACGCAGTTTCAACGACGACGGATAGTCAATGAATTTAAACGCACAGCGGACTCTTTTCAGATGAGGTGTGCGTAAAAACATTTCTGCTTTTATTTCCTCTTCTTCTTTTGTTTTCATTTTTATACCCAAGACACTTGAAGATGCGCGCCTGCGGAAAACGAGTGAAGGCCCTGAACATAGAGAGACTATGTGATTGGGTTGAACGAGCGTAGCCAACACCCACGCAGCTTCAAAGGCGACGGGTATCTATCTTTATTAAAGATCCATTATTTAAGGTGACGTTTTTTTAGGCGTCGTCTTTATTAAAGTTTTAGCTCTCTTTCTATTATTCTGCTATACCCAAGATATTTGAAAAGAGCGGCATGCGACAAGAAAGAAAAGCCTTTGAGTGTATGCCCAAAGTAATTGAAGATGCGCGTTTGCGCCAAGCGAGTGAAGCCCCTGAGCATAGACGGACTCTGTGATTGGGCGTTGCGAGCCTAGCCAACACCCACGCATCTTCAAAGGCGACGGGTATATATTTATATCAATTTGAGCCGCAGCGCAGCGACCCCTAAATGAACCTTCAATACCATAAGGAAAAATCATGACTCAAGAATATAGCCTTCCTGAAATCTGGAATGACGACAGCAAAAATGAAGGCGTCTGGGCGGGCATTAACAAACCGGATTCAGGTGCAAGACATGAGAAAGCCCTTCCTGTTGGAGATAATCCGCTTCAGCTTTATTCAATGGCGACCCCGAATGGGCAGAAAGTCACCATTATGCTTGAAGAGCTTCTTGCGCTGGGCGTGTCTGAGGCACAATATGATGCGCATTTAATTAAGATTGGGGATGGTGAGCAGTTTTCTTCTGGGTTTGTGAATGTGAATCCGAATTCAAAGATACCCGCCTTGGTTGATTGCTCTGGTGATGTTCCAATTAAAGTTTTTGAATCGGGTTCTATTTTATTTTATTTAGCTGAAAAGTATGAATATTTCTTACCAACTCAAATTACAGCACGAACAGACGTTATAAATTGGCTTTTTTGGTTACAAGGCGCGGCGCCTTCTCTTGGTGGCGGCTTTGGGCATTTTTATGCTTACGCACCTGAAAAACTAGAATACCCTATTAATCGTTTTACGATGGAGGCGAAACGCCAGCTTGATGTTCTTGATAAGCAACTGGCAAAAAATACATATATTGCAGGGGACGAATACAGTATCGCCGATATTGCAATTTGGCCTTGGTATGGCGCTTTAGTGCTTGGGCAGCTTTATAATGCTGGGACATTTTTAAATGTTTCTGCGTACCCGAATTTACAGCGTTGGGCAAAAAACATTTCCATGCGCGAAGCGGTAAAACGAGGACGCATTGTTAATCGAGCTTGGGGCGAGGTGTGGGAAATCCTAGAGAATCGTCATCGCGCACAAGACATTGATGAAGTGCTTGCCAAAAAGTCTTGAAGTGATGATTGATATACCCGTCGCCTTTGAAGCTGCGTGGGGGTTGGCTAGGCTAGCTGCCCTCAATCACAAAGTCCATTTATGCTGAGGGGCTTCACTCGCTTGGTGCCGGCGCGCACCTTCAAGTGTCTTGGGTATAGAGCTCCTTTAATCAAACCCCGTGATTTGTAATGAACTTAAAAAAGAAGAAGATCCTGATAAAGGGTTTGTGTTTTTTGATAAGTGTCCTGGCGGCCAAGTTATTCCCATAAGGCAAAGAGAGGAAGCTTTTGCTTCCATATCTTCAATCAAGCCAATAGATGAATAAATATCGTTACAACGCCTTATATCGCCATTGTTTAAAATGAAGTCACTGGCGCTAAAAAAACGCTGTTGAAGTGTCTGGTAATTTTTATGATGTACAACGGTGTCCGATAAATCTATTTTTGTACGAAGTGTCATAAGGGCGCGCTGCAGTTGCATTAAAGAAGAGGCATAATGGCCCGTTTGATTGGATATTAATAAAATCTTTCCGCATGAAACAATCCATTCTCCCGCGGCAATAATATTTTGACCTGAAGATAAACTAGAGTGGTGTACTGCGTGAAGCTTTTGAGGAGATGAAAAAAATATCCCTTGAGAATTGCATACCCACATACTGGTGTTACTCCCGTTTACAGTATGGTTTCCCTTACTTGAAAGAGACTGAATAGGCAGTGATGGCGCGCTTCTCCCTGTCGATATATTTGGTTGGTAAATCAATCTGTTTTTAAAAATACATAAATAAGGAAATCGTTCTTCTGGGCTTAGGTATCTCACGTTTGGCAATGCTCCTCCTTTGGAGGTTAATGCAAGCCATGAGAAAAAATTATGTTTTGTCTGTCCGTTCAGCCATTCAATATAATGTGGAGAATTTAAAGATCCCCATGGACGGTGAAAAGGATCCATTTTTTCTAACCAGTGATTTCCCAAATGAGTAGGGGCCATGTTATGCATATTGTAATGGCAAAGATGCTGTGTGTTACCGAGAGAGCCAAATATGTTCCCTATAAAAAAACATTTTAATATATCCCATTTGTTCATGGCGGTATGAATTAAAGATAATTGACTTTCTGACTGATTAAACAATATTTCAATTTGTAATGAATTAGTGCCTTTTACACAATCAAGATGATGAAGTGATGTGTCATATATTTGTATCAGTATCTCTATTCTTCTTTTTGTTTGTGATTTTGGCGTCATCTCATATTGCCCGAGAAGAGCCCCTAAAAAAATTGAATCGGGGCAAAAATTCATTCCCGTCATCTCGCGCCATTGTCTTTGGGTTGGAAATGGATGAAATTGTGCAGATGCTTCTACCGTTAATTGCGGTGTTGATGGAGATACTGAAGAAAAGGAATTTTCTTCCTGAGTTGCTGGTAAGCAAGAAACAAGATGACTCATTTCACGAGACAATGATCGCATCATTGTGGGTTTTTGAGTGAAATATGGCACGGTATTTTCCTTATTCTTATTATATATTTTGGGTTGAGCCGTTTTTTTATGTCGCATTTCAGAAATGTTTTTACCAGATAAAATGTGATATGGATATACCGAAAATAATTGAAGATGCGTGGGTGTTGGCTACCGCTCGCGGCGCCCAACCAGATGGTGCATCTATGTTCAGGGGCTTCAGTCGCTTGGGGCAGGCGCGCATCTTCAATTATTTTGGGGATATTAGAAAAAAACGGCTTTTTATCCCCCCCTTTTTTGAAAGGGCATGATTTATTTGGAAAAAAAAGGGGGGGATTAAAACTGAATCAGATATTCCGTCTATGTGCAAAGGCTCCGCTCTGAGCCCCTTTGCCCTCAGCTCGTGAAGACATTTATTCGTTAGATTGGATGCTTACAAAAAAGTACGATGAAATACCGGGTTGAACATCTAAAGGAAGGGGGGCATTTTCATCACGGTATGAAAGCTTATCAAGATGGAATCGATGCATCCCATCGAGCGTCGCTAAGCTAATTTGTGTTTTAGAGCGAACAATGCAATGCGTTACTGTAATACCCGCACTTTTAATCAGCTCTGCATAGCGCGTCAGTTTTTCTGGCTCTTTTGAATTTTAAGTGGGTAAACAGGATTTATTCACTCGGGTAAAATCC
>CAMRBZ010000065.1 GCA_947040595.1 uncultured Enterovibrio sp.
TATCAATGGGCATTTGCTTGAAAAACAATCAAGTTAGGATCTTTAGATTGTTCTTAAATTGCGTCCCAGTGAACCTGGCATTGCAGGTTTTTTTCTTGCTTAAAGGTGAATACCGAGACGGAAAATAAGTGCGTCTCCGTAGCCGTCAACCCCCAATTTGTTCGAAAAATAACGGTAAGTTAAGCCAGTATAAATGCGAGGAGAGACATCATACCAAAGGCTAAGGCCTCCGTTTAAGCCAGTTGAACCGTTTTGAGAAACCGAATAAGCCTCATTGCGTGCAAATTCAATTTCATTCCAATTGGTGACCAGTAAAGGTTGACCCGCTATTTCAAATTTAGCGCCTGCAGACCAACCGAACATGCCGCCGTTTAAGCCCGAAGCATCAGGGTGTGCCGCGGCGTTGGCCCCCCCGGCGGTCACGTCATGAAAACCAACCCAAGGTTTAAACCAATAATTTTCGTTCGCAAGACCGACATAACCAAAGCCGAGAACCCGGTTTTGCTCATCGAATGCGCCTGCATTTTCTGAAAAATCATATATTTGTGTATAAAGAGTTGCATTTTCAATGAGTTTGTAATGCAGTGAGAATTTTGCAGCTTGGCTGCGTTTATTTGAGCCTTCGTTTATTTTTTCGTACTCATAAAAACCGTAAAGTTCACCCCAGCTAAAAGCGGCTCCGCCTTCTGCACCCAAAGTGACATGATCATCACGATCGGTACTGACATCGATGCCATTGAAGCCTTGCGTTCCATGGGTCCAGGTGAGGTAATCGGTATAGACATTGCCGAAACCATACAGGTATTCTGCCTGTGAAGGGGCCGAGATGCTTGCGGCCAGAATGCTTAGAGCGACAACAGATTTACGCATTTTTTATCCCTTTACAGCGAAGATGAAATAAGCAAAGTAGGCTGTATTTTTACTTTGCCCTGCGTGCGCCATTGTAGATAAAAGTTCAAAAAAAGAAATGCAAGAAGCACGAGTATCCTTTTTATTTGTGATTCAACTCACTTTGGGCTTTCTGATATACCCAAAGTCATGAAGATGCGCGCCTGCGACAAGCGCGTGAAGCCCCTGAGCATCGATGGACTCTGTGATTGGGCGCAGCGTCCTCAACATTCAGGCCGCTTCAAAGGAGAGGGGGTGTAATCAAAAGAGGGATAAAAAGAAAGAGCGCCACAAAATGAGGCGCTTAAAATACGCAGGAAGAATAAATGGGATTTAGGGGTTAATTTTCTGATATTTTTTTAAAGTGCTCTCGCAATCCAATGAGCATTGCAAGGCTTGGGATCACCATCAGTGTTGTTAAAATGAAAAAGAAAGACCAAGGGTTTAGCCAAGAGATGTTTTGCAACCAGGTAAATCCTTCAATCCAGTCAATCATTGAGCCGCTAAAAGAGGAGAGGGTCGTGCGCCCTAAATTACCTAAAGAGGCAAGTAAAGCATATTGGGTTGCTGAAAACGCGCGACCCGTTAAAAAGGTTAAGAAAGAAACAAATGCGATGGTGGCAAATGCACTTGTAAAATTGTCAACAATCAAGGTGGCGAGAAAGAGGTTTTCATTGGGACCGATTTGTGCCATGAGAGCAAACATAAGGTTGCTTCCTGCCATTGCCAGACCGCCGATTAAGAGCCCTTTGATTACGCCAAAACGAATATTGATGGCGCTGCCAACCAAGGTAAAAATAAGGGTGACAGCCCAGCCAAACAGTTTTGAATAATAGCCAATTTGCTCATTACTAAAACCGATTTCTTTGTAAAAGACGATGGACATGCGTCCAAGAAAAGCTTCGCCAATTTTAAAAAGAAAAACAAACAATAAAAGGGTGAGGGCTGTTTTTACGCCATTTTTCCTAAAAAATTCAGCAAAAGGTTCAATTAAGGTGACTGAAATCCAAACTAAAGCGCTGTTTTTGTTTTTATTTAAGCGGGTTGCATAATGAGACTCTGCATCCGCTTGCAATTGGTCACGTAAAGGTTCTGGCTCTTTTATCGACAAGGTAAAGAAGATAAGTAAGACCACAATGGCCGTCATTCCGTAGTAAACGCCGTTCCACCCGATAGTGTCTGCATTAATAAAGGCAAAATAACCCGGCAAACTGTAACCGGTCCACCATCCCATCACGCTCATGGCGGCGGCTTGTGGCAGTTTTGTTTTTTCATTTGTGTTAAAAGAATCAATGCGAAAAGCATCAATGGCAATATCTTGTGTAGAGGAAGCACAAGCAATACAAAAGGCCAATGCAGAAGTAAGCCAAAGATTGAGGGCGGGTTGGGTGTTTGCGATTAAAAAAGTGCAAACAAGCATGATGACTTGCATCAATAAAATCCAGCTTCGCCTTTGTCCGAATACGCGATGTAAAAAAGGCAATTTGACGCGATCAATCAAAGGCGCCCACATCCAGTTGATGGCATAAAGCATAAAAACAGAACCAAAAAGCCCGATGGCGGTTCGGCTTAAGCCTGCATCTTTTAGCCATCCAGACATGTTTGATCCGATCAATACCCAAGGAAAGCCGCTGGCACACCCTAAAAGAAACACCCATAAAAGACGGCGGTCTAGGTAACTTTTTAAGGTATCACGCCAAGTAAGTATGGAGAGATGGGACATAATATGGCGCTCAGGGGAAGAAAATGAAGTGTTTACATGCTACTTCGCTTCAAGAATGAATACTAGATTGAGGGGGCGTTTATTAAAAAAAAACGCGGGGGAGGCGTCGCGTTTTGGATTGTTGCAAAAAGACTCTCCCACGTTTTAATCCTGTTTTCTTTGAAGCTGCGAGGGGGTTTGCTCTGCTTGTTAAAGCCCTTCACACAGTGGCTCTATGCTCAAGGGCTTCATTCGTTTGCCGTTGACACGCAACTTCAAGGGTCCTCGGTGTACTGATTTATTTTGTCTCTTTTTCTTGAAGCAGAGCGATTTGTTTGATGAGAATGGGATGTTGTGGAACATCGGTCATTTGTGTTGTAGGAATGGTCACGGTTTTGACTTTGGCTATTTCTTGTACAACCTTAAATCCTTCAATGACTTTCCCAAAAACGGCATAACCCGGTTGAGAAGGGGTGGCATTGAGGCTGGAGTTGTTTGCAAGGTTAATGTAAAACTGGCGCGTGGCGGAGTCTGGGTTTGAGGTGCGCGCCATCGATAAGGTGGCTTCATCATTAGGGAGCCCATTTTGGGATTCATTCACAATTTCACCAAAGGTACTTGGGCGTGGAGTGAATTTTTCATCAAAGCCCCCACCTTGCACGACAAAACCTGGGATCACGCGGTGAAATTGTGTCCCTTTATAGCTGCCATCTTTTACATATTTAAGAAAATTCCCGACGGTAATAGGGGCTTTTTCTGGATAAAGTTCGACTTTAAAATCTCCCATA
Organism: uncultured Enterovibrio sp.; assembly: GCA_947040595.1. Lineage (GTDB taxonomy): Bacteria > Pseudomonadota > Gammaproteobacteria > Enterobacterales > Vibrionaceae > Enterovibrio. The sequence continues at coordinate 3,379 of CAMRBZ010000065.1, forward strand.
CTGGTTTGTACATCGACTATCGGGTTCGCTGCAAATGCAGGAACCGTTAAGAGGAGGGATAGGCTGATCAGTGATGTTTTAATAATTGATTTCATTATGTATTCTCAGTCATAAAGGTGATGAGTTGAGTGTCTTTTGCTATGTCGTTGAGTACGGCTTCAAGCAAAGAGTTTAGTTCTTTTTCCATGTCATTGGTTGATGCGCTCATTGGGCCGTCTGATGTCGATTGCCCTGTATAGCGTTTTACAAATGAATTTTTGTTATTTTGTGCAACCAATTGGATTTGTACGTTAGTAGAGATATTGTGAGAAAACAAGGAATGTTTGACCTTCACAAGGGCATCTAATAAATCCAAACGCAGTTTAACCTGTCCTTCTTGGACTCGATTAAACCCGAGCGAATTCATTTGAAGAGCCAATGCATTTTCCAAAGTAAGACGCAGATTGGTGTCGGTGTGAAGAGGTTGTAGCTCTTTACGCCCATTATCAACGACCGCCACAAATTGAGCTGTGCGTAAATCACGACTTCCAAGTACCACCTGCGCCTTTTTTGTTATCGCTGTTTCTGAAATGGTGGGTTTGGGTGAAATGGTAAGCTGTGCTTCTTTTGGGGTAGAACAACCCGTGATACCGATGATCATGGCTGTGATAAGAAGGTTTCTTTTCATGATTAGACGCATTCCTTTAGATTTTATTGCTGTGTTTTAATTTAATTTTGAAACTTATGCAATTCGTCATCTTGCGTCTGTGAGTGACTCTTTATTTACTCAACAGGCCTTGGATAACGCTTTCATCCATTATGGGGTCTTTTGTGGCTTCGATAATGACAAATTTATTGTTCGAGGCCAGCGTTTTTGTATTATTAAAAAGACGTTTTAATTTAGCATGATAGCCGAGATGTCTGTTGCCTATAACGACAATGCGTCCTTGAGGCTCAAGAACTCGTTTTGCGTCACAAAACATTTGCCATGCGATGTGTTCACTGACGGCTTGAAGTTGATGAAATGGAGGATTACACAGGATTAAATCGGCTGTGTTTTCATCAAAACCATCTAAACAGTTATTTAGAATACAGTTTGATTGTGTGGTTTCCTTGGTGTGGTTTTTCATGTTGATTTTGGCCGATGCAATGGCCATATGGCTTTCATCAACGGAGGTTATTGTCGCATGGGGGTGCAGCCTGGCAGCCTGAATGCTGAGCACGCCGTTACCACAACCCAAATCAATAATTTTCTTGATATTGTCGTTCGAAGGAATATGGCTCAGCATCAAGTAGGCGGCGATATCTAAACTTTCGGCAGAAAAAACATTGGGATAATTTTGAAGTTGAAGTCGGTATTCAGGCACATCAAACACCGTGGTTGGCGCAGGCAATCGCTCTAATTGGATTGTTTTTTCACAAAAAATAAGGCGGGCTTTTTTCTTGGCAAAAGAGGTGTGCGTGGGGCCCAAGTATTTTTCAAATAGTTTGAGTGTGGAGGTATGGATATCTTTGGCTTTTGATGCAGAGATTACCTTGATATCTTTATTTAAATGCTGAGATAATTGGCAAAGTTGCCATACCAGTAAACGGTTATTGTTGGTCAGTTTAAGAACGGCAAAATCAATTTGGGTCGGCAGGGGGTCTAATGATGAAAGAAAGTGCACACCCGACAATTGATTCGCTTCCAAATTTTTCATCATACTTTGCTGAGATAAAAATGAATCATTCACCGCGCTAACCTGATGACCTTTTTTTATCGCCCAGCAGCACAGCGCTCCGAAACTGTCGTTCATAATGAGAAAATGCGTTTTGGGAGGGAATTCTTTTTTTTCAAGTTCTTCGATAAGGTATTCGTCAGAAGAATCCCATGCCTGGAGTTTTTCGTTTTTTTGTATTGGATAACGACGTAATTCAAATGTGGAATGATCAATCTCTAAATGGGTTTTCATTGGATGTTTCAGTAATAATGGTGAAATTATTCCTTATATTCTCTCAAATAACGACAAGACTGCAATAACCTTTGATCAGATTTCGACAAAGTAACAAATAAGGAATGAGGCCCTGTAATGATTCATTTGAAAATTGAAAATAAACTCCGTCAAGCATTTCATCCCATTTATCTTGATGTCATCAATGAAAGTTATCTGCATCAAGTGAGAGAGGGAGCGGAAAGTCATTTTAAAGTCATCATTGTGAGTGCTGATTTTGAGGGAAAGCGGCTGATTGCGCGACATCGAGCGGTGAATGAGATCCTTAAAGATGAACTGAAAAACGACATTCATGCTTTGGCGATGCACACCTATACAAAAGATGAATGGGATGAAGTAAATAAACAAGCTCCGCGTTCACCTGCGTGTCTAGGGGGTTCGAAAAAGACGGAATGAATGGGAATTTTTAAAAGAGCAAGCTTTATTTTTTCTATTTTTATCTTTCATCTTTTATCAAAAAGAGGGGTCATTAAATTGTTTACAGAGAGGCGTGTCAATAAAAAGGACTTGTATTTTTTTCTCTAGTATATTTTTTTTAAGTTTTAGCTATCATATGATGTGATTTAAATGAACTAAAAGAGAAAAATGTGTGTTGCGTCGTATTTGTCGATTATATTAGGCGCCTTATTCATGTGTCACCGAATATTAAATATCGACAATGTGACTTAATGTAAAAGAAAGTATTTTTTGTAAGTAATAAACATTAATGGCTAAATAACGAGCTATTTTTTTGAGCGTTATGTGAGCATGGTGTTGCTAGGGTGTTTTATTTTTAAAGAACATAACAATGAAATGTGGAGCGAAATCACGCAAAGCATCCCTTTCTTTCCCTTTAAAATAGTGCAAGTGCGTATGATAACGATAAAACAGGGTTTGGATATCCCTATTTCAGGGGCTCCCGCTCAGGTGATAAGTGATGGTCCGGCCATCAAAAGAGTGGCTTTACTCGGAGAAGAATATGTGGGAATGCGTCCATCGATGCATGTCCGCGAAGGTGACGTTGTAAAAAAAGGTCAAGTTCTTTTTGAAGACAAAAAGAATCCTGGCGTTTTATACACGGCCCCCGCTTCGGGAAAAGTGGTTGAAATTAACCGTGGTGCAAAACGTGTGCTTCAGTCCGTTGTGATTGAGGTCGAAGGCCATGATCAAATCTCATTTAAAAAATACAAAGCGTCAGACATTGAAAACCTTGACAGGGCGGTTGTCGTAGAGCAACTGATACAGTCAGGCATGTGGACCTCGCTTCGTACTCGTCCATTCAGTAAAAACCCAGCGATTGATGCTAAACCCTCAGCTATTTTTGTGACTGCGATGGACACCAATCCATTGGCTGCAAATCCTGAGCTTATCATTGAGCCTCAAAGTGAGGCATTTTTAGCAGGTTTAAGTCTTGTCTCGCGTTTAACCGAAGGTAAGGTCTACGTCTGCAAAGGCGACAGCACTTTGCCTCTGAGTAAAAACCCTAAAGTTGAAGAACACGTCTTTAGTGGACCCCATCCTTCGGGATTAGTGGGTACACACATTCATTTTCTTCGTCCAGTGGGAGGCGATGTACAGGTATGGCATCTTAATTATCAAGATGTTATCGCTTGCGGTCACTTGTTCCTAACGGGTGAGATTTACACAGAGCGCGTCATCGCCTTGGCAGGACCTGTGGTCACTGAGCCGCGTTTGATTCGAACCTGTATTGGCGCTTCTTTAGATGAATTAACGTTAAACGAGTTAAAACCTGGAGAAATCCGCGTTATTTCAGGCTCAGTATTGAGCGGCGTTCAAGCTGAGGGAGTGCATGGTTATCTTGGACGTTACCATTTGCAAGTGAGTGCCTTGCTTGAAGGACGTGAAAAAGAATTATTTGGTTGGCTTGCTCCGGGTCGAGATAAATTTTCTGTGACACGGGCATTTTTGAGCCAATTTTTCAAAAGCAATCTATTTAGCATGACAACGACCACAAATGGCAGTGAACGTTCGATGGTTCCTATAGGTAATTATGAACGCGTCATGCCTTTGGATATCGAGCCCACGCTTCTTTTGCGTGACATTTGTGCCGGTGACTTGGACAGTATGTCTGCGTTGGGTGCGTTAGAACTTGATCCTGAAGATCTTGCGCTCTGTACGTTTGTTTGCCCTGGCAAGTACGATTTTGGGCCGATGCTCCGCGAGTGTTTGGACCAAATTGAGAAGGAAGGGTAACTGATGGGCCTAAAAAAGTTCCTTGAAGATATAGAGCCGCATTTTGAGCCTGGCGGAAAACATGAAAGATGGTTTGCGCTTTATGAAGCGACGGCCACCTTACTGTATACCCCAGGTACAGTGACAAAACGCAGTTCACATATTCGTGACAGTATTGACCTAAAACGCATCATGATCATGGTGTGGTTTGCTGTTTTCCCCGCCATGTTCTGGGGAATGTATAACACGGGTAACCAAACTATCATGGCGTTAAACGCGATGTATAGCGCCGATCTTCCGACGATCATTAACGGAAATTGGCATTATTGGTTAACGCAAATGCTGGGAGGGAGTCTCTCTGCAGATGCGGGCTGGGTGAGCAAGATGCTCCTGGGCGCCACGTATTTCTTGCCTATTTACGCCACTGTTTTTCTTGTGGGTGGTTTTTGGGAAGTTTTGTTTTGTATGGTGCGTAAGCATGAAGTGAATGAAGGTTTTTTTGTGACCTCCATCCTTTTTGCATTGATTGTGCCCCCCACTCTTCCCCTTTGGCAAGCGGCTATCGGCATTACGTTTGGTGTTGTTGTTGCAAAAGAAATTTTTGGCGGGACGGGCCGTAACTTTTTAAATCCAGCCCTTGCAGGACGCGCCTTTTTGTTTTTTGCCTATCCCGGGCAAATTTCAGGCGATCTCGTTTGGACGGCTGCCGATGGTTTCTCAGGGGCGACCCCTTTGAGCCAGTGGGCTGTTTCCGGTCAAACTGCCTTGCTTAACAATGTGACTGGCGGCGCCATTTCTTGGATGGATGCCTTTATCGGTAACATTCCAGGTTCCATTGGTGAAGTGTCCACGGTAGCCATTTTGATTGGTGGCGCTTTTCTTGTGGCCATGCGGATTGCTTCTTGGCGCATCATCTTTGGCACCATGATAGGGATGGTCGTTGTTGCAGGACTCTTTAATTTTATAGGTTCTGATACCAACCCGATGTTCCGTATGCCTTGGCATTGGCATTTGGTATTAGGGGGCTTTGCTTTTGGTATGATGTTCATGGCGACAGACCCTGTTTCTGCCTCTTTTACGAATAAAGCAAAGTGGTGGTACGGTATCTTAATTGGTGCTATGGCGGTCATGATAAGGGTGGTCAATCCTGCTTATCCAGAAGGGATGATGTTGGCTATTTTGTTCGCGAACTTGTTTGCACCGCTGTTCGATAACCTGGTTATTCAGGGGAACATCAAACGGAGGCTCGCTCGTGTCAAGCAATAACGATAGCATCAAAAAAACCCTGACCGTGGTGATCGCGCTGAGCCTTGTGTGTTCTGTGGTGGTTTCATTTGCAGCGGTTTATTTGCGTCCTTTACAAGAGGCCAATGCAAAGCAAGATGTTCAGCGTAATATTTTGCAGGTATCCGGCATTGAAACCGATGGCAGTAAAGAAGCCATCATACAGGCTTTTAACCGTTTTATTGAACCTAAGCTTCTTGACCTTTCAACGGGGGACTTTATCGGAACCTCAGAAGAAGCAAGGGCGTATGATCAACGCAGTGCAGCGGCAAATCCTAACCAATCGACCTCATTGAGCGCAGAGCAAGACATCGCAAAAATTTTGCGTCGAGCGAATGTGGCAAAAGTGTATTTGGTGAAGAACGCGCAAGGTAAGACAGATCAAGTGATCTTACCGATGCACGGCAATGGCCTATGGTCAATGATGTATGCATTTGTTTCTGTTGAAACAAATGGAAATACACTGAAGGGGATCACCTACTACCAGCAAGGTGAAACGCCGGGGCTGGGGGGAGAAATTGAGAACCCGCGTTGGCGCTCTCAATTTAAAGGAAAAGTCTTGTTTGATGACAAAGGCGATCCTGCATTGAAGATCGTAAAAGGCGGCGCGCAACCTGGTGATATTCACGGTATAGACGGTTTATCGGGTGCAACCTTAACGGCAAATGGTGTGCAGAATACGTTTAACTTCTGGCTTGGTGACAATGGCTTTGGTCCATTCCTGAAGAAAGTTCAAAAGGGAGCGCTAACCAATGGCTGATACTAAAGAACTGAAAAAGAATCTTTTGTCTCCAATTGTCGACAATAACCCGATTTCACTTCAAGTGTTAGGTGTGTGTTCGGCTTTGGCTGTGACCACAAAGCTTGAAACGGCCTTCGTAATGACACTGGCTGTGATTTTTGTGACGGCGTTTTCAAACTTCTTTGTTTCTTTGATCCGCAATCACATACCAAGCTCCGTGCGTATTATCGTGCAGATGACCATTATTGCGTCTTTGGTCATTGTGGTCGATGAGATATTGAAAGCGTATCTTTATGATATTTCAAAACAACTTTCTGTTTTCGTTGCGCTTATCATTACCAACTGTATCGTTATGGGGCGCGCTGAAGCTTATGCAATGAAGTCGGCTCCCCTTCCTTCGTTTATTGATGGTATTGGAAACGGCTTGGGTTATGGTTTTGTCCTCATTACTGTCGCTTTTTTCCGTGAGCTTTTAGGTTCAGGAAAACTCTTTGGTGTGCCTATTTTACCTTTAACATCCGAGGGTGGCTGGTATCAGCCAAACGGCATGATGCTATTGGCACCTTCTGCGTTTTTCTTGATTGGATTTTTAATCTGGATTGTACGTATTTTCAAACCAGAACAAGTAGAAGCGAAGGAGTAAGGGCGTAATGGAACATTACATTAGCCTCCTGGTTCGTTCGATTTTTATCGAAAACTTGGCATTGTCGTTCTTCTTAGGTATGTGTACGTTTCTTGCCGTATCTAAGAAAGTTAAAACCTCTTTTGGCCTAGGTGTTGCGGTTATCGTTGTATTGTCGGTGGCGGTGCCTGCGAACAACCTGATTTATACCTATGTCCTTAAAGGTGGAGCGCTTGCTGAAGGAGTTGATCTTAGCTTCCTCAGCTTTATTACCTTTATTGGTGTGATTGCAGCTTTGGTTCAGATCCTTGAAATGGTTCTTGACCGCTTTTTCCCACCGCTCTATAACGCATTGGGGATATTTTTGCCCCTAATCACAGTGAACTGCGCCATTTTTGGTGGTGTCTCTTTCATGGTTCAGCGTGATTACAATTTCTTGGAATCCGTCGTTTACGGTTTTGGATCCGGTGTAGGTTGGATGCTCGCTATCGTTGCACTTGCGGGGATCCGTGAAAAAATGAAGTACTCTGATGTACCTCCAGCACTTCGTGGTTTAGGGATCACCTTTATCACGGTAGGTTTGATGGCGTTAGGCTTTATGTCTTTCTCTGGTGTTCAACTGTAAGTCGGGTAAACCGCGATATAAAGGAATAGTCAATGGACATTATTCTTGGTGTAGTGATGTTTACTCTTATCGTATTGGTTTTGGTTTTGGTGATTTTGTTCGCCAAATCGAAACTGGTACCTTCAGGTGACATCATCATTTCTGTAAATGACGATCCAAACCTTGCAATTACCACTCAACCGGGTGGTAAGTTATTGAGTGCTTTGGCAAGTTCAGGCGTGTTTGTTTCTTCTGCGTGTGGTGGCGGTGGTTCATGTGGGCAATGCCGTGTGAAAATAAAATCAGGCGGTGGCGATATTTTGCCAACAGAGCTTGATCATATTTCAAAAGGTGAAGCGCGCGAAGGTGAACGTTTAGCGTGTCAAGTTGCAATGAAAACGGACATGAACATTGAATTGCCAGAAGAAATTTTTGGTGTGAAAAAGTGGGAATGTACTGTTATTTCTAATGATAACAAAGCCACTTTTATCAAAGAGCTTAAGTTGCAAATCCCAGATGGCGAAACGGTGCCGTTTCGTGCCGGTGGGTATATTCAAATTGAAGCGCCAGCGCACCATGTTAAATACGCCGATTACGATATTCCTACAGAATACCGTGAAGATTGGGATAAGTTTAATTTGTTCCGCTATGAGTCCAAAGTGAACGATGAAACAATTCGTGCATATTCAATGGCGAATTACCCAGAAGAATTTGGCATTATTATGCTGAATGTGCGTATTGCTACACCGCCGCCGAACAATCCAGATGTTCCCGCCGGGATCATGTCTTCGTATATTTGGTCACTGAAAGAAGGTGATAAGTGTATGATTTCAGGTCCATTTGGGGAGTTTTTTGCGAAAGACACTGACGCTGAAATGGTGTTTGTTGGGGGGGGGGCAGGGATGGCGCCGATGCGCTCTCACATTTTTGATCAGCTTAAGAGATTAAAATCTAAGCGTAAAATGTCCTTTTGGTACGGAGCACGTTCGAAACGCGAAATGTTCTACACTGAGGATTTTGACGGGCTACAAGCTGAAAATGCTAACTTTATTTGGCATTGCGCACTCTCTGATCCTTTGCCTGAAGACAATTGGGAAGGCCACACTGGTTTTATTCATAATGTTCTTTTTGAACATTATCTTAAAGAGCATGATGCGCCTGAAGATTGTGAGTATTACATGTGCGGTCCACCAATGATGAACGCGGCCGTGATTGGAATGCTGAAAAATTTGGGTGTAGAAGAAGAAAATATTCTCCTCGATGACTTTGGCGGTTAATTGCAAGACCGTGTTTTAATAAATGGCTGGCATCGTGTCAGCCATTTTTCGTCCTATACCTAAGACACTTGAAGGGGCAGTAGGCAGTAACGCAACGAAGCATCTCAATAAAGCGTATTCTTTGATTATGCTTAGGCGAGCGCAGCCAATACTTACGCCGTTTCAAAAACGAGGGGTATATTATGACCAAAAGGATGAATTCATGAAAAAATTGTTCTTATCGATGACATTGATAGTCACGCTCGTGGGTATGCTTACGGCCTGCGACAAGAAACCTCAACTCTTGCATTTTACAGGCTCGACCATGGGGACCACTTATTCCATTAAATACTTAGCTGAACCGGACTTGCCTAAACTCGCTGACATCCATAAAGAAATTGATGTGCGTTTAGAGACGGTGAATAAACAGATGTCAACATACCGTAAAGACTCTGAATTAAGTAAATTCAACCAGTATAAGGGAAAAGAGCCTTTTCCTGTTTCTGCTGATCTCTCAAAAGTGGTTGTTGAAGCCATCCGTATTAATTCTCTTTCTGATGGTGCATTGGATGTGACCATCGGGCCTTTGGTTAATCTTTGGGGTTTTGGTCCTGATGGACGTATTGATAAATCGCCCACCTCGGAGCAGATTAGCGAAGCCAAAAAATATTCTGGCCTTGAATATTTAAGTGCGGGAAATGATCATCTCATCAAAACAAATTCGGAACTTTATGTGGATCTTTCCTCTATTGCGAAAGGATTTGCTGTCGATGCATTGTCACAGTATTTTTTTGATTTAGGGATTGGAAATTTCATGATAGAAATTGGGGGGGAGCTTCAACTCAATGGCCTTAATGACAATGGCATGCCTTGGAGAATCGCCATTGAAAAACCAACTGACGGCTCCCGTGTGGTTCAAGAAATCGTCTCACCTGGAAATATGGGGATGGCGACATCGGGGGATTATCGCAATTATTTCGAAAATAATGGCATTCGTTATTCTCATACGATAGATCCTAAAACCGGTAAGCCTATCCTTCATGATTTGGCTTCAGTGACTGTCTTAGATCCTTCAGCCATGACGGCAGACGCTTTAGCTACGGCTTTCATGGTTATGGGGCCTGAAAAATCATTGGCTTTGGCCAATCAAGAAGACATCCCTGCTTTTTTTATTATTAAAACAAAAACGGGTTTTAAAGACATCGCATCAGACACCTTTAGCAAATATTTGCTTTCGAGCCAAGCCACTGACGAAGTGGTTGGATTTTAACGAGGGCGATTGAAATAAATGCAATGGGCCGCGAGATCTTTTATACCCGTCCCCTTTAAAGCTGCTTGAGTGCTGGGTACGCTCGCAGCGCCCAATGACATTGTCCATTTATGCTCAGGGGCTTCACTCGCTTGCCGTAGGTGCGCATCTTCAATTATTTTGGGTCTATTTCCTCGGTATTTGAAGTTGCAGATAGGCGACAAAGACAAAACCCCCCAGAGAAAATGAGGGGCTTTGATCTCGCAGCGAGGCCCTGTGAGTCTCAGGTAATCTCAATGTGGATCGGGATATTCAGATTGTCATTAAAGAACAAATGTAAGAAATAGGAGGTGTAAAAATGATGTCAACTTATCTAATCACATTTGCCGTGTTTTTGTTGGTGATAGGGGGAATGTCCATTGGTTATATTTTTCAAAGAAAAAGCATTACGGGCAGTTGTGGCGGTTTAGGGGCTGTCGGTATTGAAAAAGAGTGTGATTGCCCTGAGCCTTGTGATGCACGTAAAAAACGCGAAGCTCGGGCTGAAAAAGCAGCGCAATGGGAACGAAATAAAATCATCTAAATAAAGACCGCCTTTTATGAAAGGCGGTCTTTATTTGTTTACTGGGTGCATTCACTTCAAGCCTCTTCTCAATCTTCTGACACATCCTCTCTTTATTTTCTTCTTGAAGATAATCTTCTTCCAGCGACAAAAAACAAAGTGCCTTCAATTAAGCTGGGTATATGATTAAAAAATAATCTTTTTGTTTAATCATTTTTAATCAGTTTATGGAAGGGAAAAAAAAGAGATGAATGATTTATATACTCAAGTTATCACTGTGTTCTTAGGATTTTTCGCAATAATGAACCCCATTGCAAACACAGCGGCCTTTACCGGTTTGGTCGCGGATAAAAACCGTGAAGAGCAAATCAGTATTGCGACAAAAGCGATTCTCATTACGTTTTTTGTCATTCTTGCTTTTTCGTTACTGGGAAATGCCATTTTTCATTTATTTGCTATTACGGTACCGGCATTGAGAATTGCGGGAGGTATTTTAGTTTTTATTGTTGGGTACAATATGTTAAATGGGCACACTTCGAAATTGCATTCTCCGGAAAATAATGAAGAATCGGATGTGGCCATATCGCCTTTGGCTGTGCCTCTTCTCGCCGGCCCCGGCACCATTGCCACGGCGATGAATTTTTCTTCTTCTGGTGGAATGACGGGGATCATTATTACTGTGTCCGTTTTTGCTGTTTTGTGCCTTATTACTTTTGTTTGTTTTATTTTTAGTTCGAAAATTATATCCGCAATCGGAAAAAGTGGAATAAGTATCATTACACGCCTGATGGGTTTGATCCTTGCCGTTATTGGCACCCAAATGTTAATTGATGGCCTTCGATCTGCGTTTACTCACATCGCTTAAGAAGAAAGCCTCTTTATTCAAATCCTGAGATCCCCGTCATCTTTTTAAAATGCGTGGGTGTTGGCTGCTCTCACTCAGGCAAACCACACAGTATATCTATGCTCAGGGCCTTCACTCGTTTGCCGCAAGCGCGCATTTTCAAGTGTCTTGGGTAGATAAAGAATGAAAACCATCTGTTCAACAAATCAAATTTTGTGTAGGATCTTCATTGGTTTCATTCTCCTTTCCTTTTTTGAATTTTTTAACGATATACCCAAGATATTGACCTTACATCTAGGTGCAAAGAGCGAAAAAGCTCGAGCATCGATGTTTTGTTATTGGGCTTTCAGAGCCCAGCCAACAAGCCTGCATCTTCAAAAACGACGGGGATCGTGGACATTGGATGTCTTGTATTTTATAAAAAAGAAGAAGAGGGGGAGGGTATTTAAGCTCTGCGAAAAGAAGGACAAATAAATGGCAACAATATGGGTCGATGCAGATGCGTGTCCTTCTGTTATCAAAGAAGTACTTTATAGAGCGGCAGACCGAACTCAAACTCAGGTTGTTTTTGTTGCAAACCAAGCTTTGCGTATTCCCGCGTCACTTTATCTTCGTACGGTGCAGGTTGAAAAAGGCTTTGATGTTGCAGACAACGAAATCGTAAAGCGCGTTGAAAGCGGGGATTTAGTGATCACGGCCGACATTCCCTTGGCTTCAGAAGTGGTCGATAAATGCGCTTTTGCATTAAATCCTCGGGGTGAGTTTTACACGATAGAAAATATTCGACAGCGCCTTAATATGCGAGATTTTATGGATACCATGCGTTCGAGTGGTGTTCAAATGGGCGGACCTCCTGCTTTAAATCAAAAAGACAGACAAAAATTTGCGAATGAATTAGATATCTACCTTCAGCGCAATAAGGCAACTTGAAAATAGCAAAATAAGGCTTCTTGGCTGCATTGCGTCTTCTTTTTTCCGACTTTCCTCTGTCCAAAAATATTTGAAGATGCAAGTATACCCGTCGGCTTTGAAACTGCGTGGGTGTTGGCTGCCCTCGCTTAAGGTCAATCACAGAGTCCATCTATGCTCATGGCCTTCACTCGTTTGCCGCAGGCGCGCATCTTCAAGTGTCTTGGGTATAGGAAATCCCCCCGCATCTTCCAAGGCGAGGGGTATAGATCATCAACATCATCAACA
>CAMRBZ010000066.1 GCA_947040595.1 uncultured Enterovibrio sp.
TGACTAAGAGACAGGTTCTGAGTCACTAATCCTATTTACTTCGATTTTATGCAGTCTCTCGTCTTTTTAAAGTCGATTTTTTACGATAAACGCTTAATAAGCGAATGTTTTTTTATGGCTGAATAGTTACAGTTTTTTATCAAAAAATAAAACCCTGCATCTTAAACGCCGTACAATGGTTCATCCTGAAAATGCATTCAAAAAGAGATCAAAGGGCTTTCGTTTAGTGAACCACACAAAAATACCCTTCTTACTTCTTTATTCACTTCAATTTGTACATATTTTGAACGCTTAAGAAAAAATTAAGTGCGCAAGAGCATATCTTTGGTTAGAAATTTAAAAAGCAATGAATTAACAACGTTACACTGAAAGAAATACCGTCAGTCTCAGGAGTGTGCAAAATGTCTCAAAAAGAATTAACCAGTGACTGCCTCTATCGTGTATCAAAGCTCACTAAGCTTCATGTTGCCTCGACAAAAAACATCGATCCTTTAGATGAAATAGTTGGTCAAGAACGTGCTCGCCAAGCCGTTGAATTTGCAATGTCAATTCGAGAAAAAGGCTATAACATTTATGCTTTAGGACACAATGGACTCGGCAAACGCACCATGGTGATGCGCTATTTAAACCAACATTGGAAATACAATCACCCTTTATTTGACTATTGCTATGTTTCTAATTTTCAAGAATCCCGTACACCGGCTGTTTTGGCTCTTCCGGTAGGTAAAGGGCCAATTCTAAAAAAAGACATTGAAAAATTTATAACGAAATTGAGCAAATCCCTCAAACTCTCCTTTGACAATGAATTGTATTATTCCCGCGCAGAAATGCTGAGCAGCCAGCTAAACGAACAACAAGAAAATGCGTTAAAAATACTCACGGCCAACGCAAAAGCTAAAAAAATCTCTCTTTCTGTTAGCCCATCAGGAGAATACCAATTCGCAGCCATGAATGGAAAAGAGCTGCACACGGAAGAAACTTTCAATAAATTGTCTGCAAAACAACAAAGCAATTTTGAAAAAATCATCAAAAAACTCGAAACTCAACTACGAGATCTATCTCGCAAATTGACGCAATGGGAAGATGCTTACGCAGAACAACAACAAGAACTTGATGAAGAAATCGCCTCCGAGGTCATCCTCTATCTCGTCTCTGCACTTTTAGAAAAATACAATGAATTGCCCAGTGTGATTAAATATATCCATGAGATGCAAGCCGATATTCTCGATAATTTAGATGTATTTTTAGAAGACAATGAAGAACAAACCGCCCTCGCGTATGCTGCTCTTGATAAAAAATTACCAAGACGATATCAAGTAAATGTCTTGGTATCACATACAAAAAATACCCCTCCTATCGTGGTAGAAGACAATCCAACTTATCATAATATTTTCGGATGCGTTGAAAACGCAACATACAAAGGCACTGTTTTTACAGATTTTTCGTTGATCCGTCCAGGTAGCATCCACCGAGCAAATGGAGGCGTTTTACTCATTGATGCAATCAAAGTACTGGAACGCCCCTATGTTTGGGATGGTTTGAAACGCGCACTCAGTTCTCACAATGTGGGAATGAATTCACTTGAACGAGAAATGGCACTCAGCGGAACGCCCTCTCTAGAACCAGATCCTATTCCTCTTGATCTTAAAATTGTTCTTTTTGGTGATGAACGCACTTACAGCCTACTCCAACATTTTGATTCTGAATTTTCAGAACTTTTTCGCGTCACTGCCGACTTTGAAAATGAAATGCCAAGAAATGATGAGACAGAGATGAATTACGCCAAATTTATCTCAAGTATCTGTCATGAAAATCACCTCTTTCCTTGTGATAAAAGTGCCATTGCCAGGATCATCGAACACAGTTCAAGACAAGCTTGCGATCAAGATAAGCTCTCCCTTCATTCATCAGATACGGCCAATTTACTCAGAGAGTCTAACTATCAAGCCAAAATCAACAATGCCAATATGATCCGTGCAACACATGTTGAAAAAGCATTAGCAAGTCGAGATATGCGCGTTGGAAAAATCCGAGATCAGGTATTAGAAAGTTTTACGAATGGCACCACCCTCATTCAAACAGAAGGAAAAACAGTCGGGCAAGTCAATGCACTGTCTGTTTTATCAACCAACGATTTTAGCTTCGGAGTCCCCAATCGGATCACGGCAACCACCGCTTTTGGAGACGAAGGCGTATTGGATATCGAGCGCAGCGTAAAATTAGGCGGAAATCTTCATTCAAAAGGTGTCATGATCTTAAGTGCCTATCTTTCTTCTTTATTAGGAAAAACAGCAAAAATCCCATTAACAACCCATTTAACGTTTGAGCAATCTTATGGCGGGATCAATGGAGACAGCGCCTCAATGGCTGAATTCTGTGCCGTAATTTCTGCTATTTCAGATGTACCATTACGCCAAGATATCGCAATAACAGGCTCAATGAACCAATTTGGAGAATCTCAACCTATTGGGGGCGTCAATGAGAAAATCGAAGGTTTTTTTGATGTATGCACCATAAAAGGTCCAAAAGCATCTCAAGGTGTCATTATCCCAAAATCAAATGTACACCATTTGATGTTACGAAAAGACATCATTCACGCCGTAGAAAATGGCCAGTTTCATATTTATGCAATAGATCATATCAACGAAGCCCTTGAGCTTTTATCTGGGATATTTCCGGGTAAACCCGATAAAAAGGGATATTTCAAACCAGACACGATTTTACATAAAGCCTACACAAGAATAAACGCCCTACAAACGAAAATAAAATCAAAAAATGAACATAAAAAATAAATGGCTATGCCCGTTATCTTTAAATGACCTGATGATTGGCGATGATTTCAAAGCTTAATCATACCGGCTTTGGGACCTCGCTCACGGGAGGTCCACTTTCATTTACACATGCTTTGGGCCTCAAAGAGGATCTAATTATAACTAAGACACTTGAAGATACGTGCCTGCGGCAAACGAGTGAAGGCCCTGAGCATAGATGGACTCTGTGATTGGTCTGAGCGAGAGCAGCCAACGCCCACGCTGTTTCAAAGGCGACGGGTATAGATAAGCGCATTCAACCAGAGAACAATCGCTTCAAAAAAGAAAGTCTGTAAAAAGCGTATGTTCTTACTCCTCACATGAAAAAACGACCACAAAAAACAGTGCGAGCTCAGAAAAAGGGTTCACACAGACCCAAATTTAAAAAATTCATCCTTCAATTTGAATATGCACAAAACACTTGACGATGCTGCGAGGCAGAAAAGACGAAAAGCCCCATAGCATCGATCCATTTTGCTATGGGGCTTTCAGAATGTACTCCACACTGCTTCGTCAAAGGTGACAGAATAAAGCATCAAACAGGATTGGAACCCTCTTCTCTGTTCATTAAAACGTCATACGCCGCACTTGATTGAGCAAACTGGACCATCTCATCTTTTGGGACTTCATTGATCATAGGAATATAGGCTTTCATCGGATCGACAGGGCGATTACGCATCAGCATTTCATAATGGATATGAGGACCCGTAACTCGCCCAGTCTTTCCTGATAAAGCAATCAGCTGCCCACGTCGAACTCTTTGTCCTTCTCTGACTACAATTCTACTGTTATGTAAATATCTGGTTTTTAAGTGTTTATTATGCGCTATCACCAGATATTTCCCCGCATAAGGATGATCTTTTACTAAAAGTACAACCCCATCTCCGGTCGTCACAACGGGGGTTCCGATGTTCACCGCAAAGTCAGTTCCATTATGGGGACGCAATCTTCCTGTTACGGGATGTTTTCTTTTGGGTTTAAAATGGGAGCTTATGCGGTATTTTTTTATGGTTGGATAACGTTGAAACGCGCGCTGTAAACTTTCTCCATTTTTATCATAATAATTCCCGTCATCATGAAGATACGCGCTTATATATCGGCCTCTGCTTTCGATTCGAATCGCTTGAATTTCATTTTCACCGCTTGGGATCCCTTCCACATATTGATCAATCCTGACCAGATCAAATTTATCTCCAGCACGCAGATCGCGATTAAAATTGATCTTATCTTTCAAAAGACGTGTCACGGATTCTATCTCGTTGTAAGACAAACCAGCGAAACTTGCTGACTCCGAAAAATTGCCTTGAATCTCACCTCGAATAATGGTTTTTATCCAATCACCCGGAATACTGAATTCTTCGATATGGTAACTCCCATCCTCCAAACGTATGTACTTCACTTTTGAAGTAATACTGAATTCAAGCTCCAACTTTTCAAGGTGTTTTCCATTTTTGTCCATCCAAATATGCAATACATCATTGGGTTGCAAGGTATCAATACGCAGGTGATTTAAATCCGCTTCCATGATCCGTAAAAGATCACGATACGGAATATCTAGCGTTGAAAATATTTGGCTTAAGCTGTTTCCGGGTCTGATTTTATATTCGTAATCAGGAATGTCTGGCCTTTCATAAACATTCACATTGTCATCGGGAGAAATGGCAGAAATGGCAGAATTGGGCAAATTAAGCGCAATGATCCGCACTGGCTCTTTGTGCATATTAAAAAAAACAAAAAAAGTAAAAAGAGACAAACTCATCAAGCCAAGAAAAGACTGGGAGAACTTATTAAAGGCTTTTAGCTTTTTTACGTACATCACTCACGTTCTCAAAAATTGAATACATTTTTAAAATCATCTGAACGCTAATTATAATTAAAATTTATCAATACATCGCTGTTTGAGTGTTTACTTTTCGTGACAATAACCCCAAATATTTCTTCTTTTCTTTAAAAAAGCATCGATAAAACCTCTTTTCCATCGCACTGGCTAAAAATTCATTATCACAGTAAAATTGCCGACTACGCCGCATCCAACAAGATGCGGTCTGACCTAGACTCAGACGGAAGAAACCATCACTATGTTTATACCTGAACTTTTGTCCCCCGCAGGCAGCTTAAAAAACATGCGTTATGCCTTTGCATATGGCGCAGATGCCGTCTATGCCGGACAACCTCGTTACAGCCTTCGTGTAAGAAACAATGAATTCAACCTAGAGAACCTCAGAATAGGTATCCATGAGGCCCACGCTTTAGGAAAGAAATTCTATGTCGTCTGTAATATTCAACCCCATAATTCAAAACTAAAAACATTCATTCGAGATCTGAAGCCTGTCGTTGAAATGGCCCCTGATGCACTGATCATGTCAGATCCAGGCCTTATTATGATGGTGCGTGAGCATTTTCCAGAAATGACCATCCATTTGTCAGTCCAAGCCAATGCAGTCAACTGGGCCACCGTTAAATTTTGGAAAACACAAGGCATTGAGCGGGTGATCCTCTCACGGGAACTGTCATTAGAAGAAATTGAAGAAATTCGTGAAAAAGTGCCAGAAATGGAAATTGAGGTTTTTGTTCATGGCGCACTTTGTATGGCCTATTCAGGGCGCTGCTTATTGTCTGGATACATCAATAAACGCGATCCCAATCAGGGGACATGCACCAATGCGTGCCGCTGGGATTACAAAGTTCACCCAGGAAAAGAAAACGAAACAGGTCAAATCGTCGAAGTTCAAGAGATCATCCCCACCTTGGGTCTCGGGGCTCCAACAGACGAGGTCATTCTTTTAGAAGAAGCCAAAAGACCCGGTGAATTAATGGCGGCATTTGAAGATGAACATGGGACCTACATCATGAATTCAAAAGATCTTCGCGCCATTGAGCACGTAGACAGATTAAGTAAAATGAAGGTCCATTCACTGAAGATTGAAGGGCGTACAAAATCTTTTTACTATTGCGCCCGCACCGCGCAGCTGTATCGAAAAGCCATTGATGATGCCGCAGCAGGAAAGCCTTTTGATAAAAGCTTAATGGTCACCCTTGAAAGCTTGGCGCACAGAGGGTACACCGAAGGATTCTTACGCCGTCATAATCACAGTGAACACCAAAATTACGATTACGGTTATTCCATCTCCGATGCACAGCAATTTGTAGGCGAATTTACTGGAAAGCGTCGTGGTTCACTTGTTGAAGTCGAAGTAAAAAATAAATTTATTGTCGGAGATCAGCTTGAACTCATGACACCCAAAGGCAATATCACCTTTCAACTGAATACGATGGAAAGTGCAAAAGGCGAACCCATTGATGATGCAAAAGGAAACGGATATTTTGTGTATATTCCTGTTCCTGAAGATCTGGATCTCGACTTTGCTCTTTTAATGCGAAATCTAGAAGACGGCGCAAACACACGAAATCCAAACACACCCAAAAATTAAAGTCCTCGATTTCAAGAATAAGCAGAAATGCATCAAGAGAGGCATCTTGCCTCTCCTATCAAAAAAGTGATAAATCTAAGATCCCCTCGCCGTTTTAGATATCGATTACGATAAAAACAAAAAAGATCAGATGACAGCACCTGATCTTTTGTTCATCACCCAAGAGCATTAACCAAAAATGCTGTTTCCATCTTGGAGTACATGTTCAGCGTCTGTCCACACCGTCACCGCATTACTTCCATAATGAAACTCATAAGCATTGAGTTCACTCACTTGCGAAGCATCCAATCCCATAAAATGGATCATTTCAGCAGAGAGGGGGGCTTGAGAGACTGCATTTTCATCATAAACCCAGCCTAATGCTTCAAAGTTAAAGGTATCGTCCCCTTCTCCAAGATGGGCGACAAAACCATTCCAATCCCCAAGGTTTGTATCATTTGTTGTATTTTGAAAAGGGTCAGAATGAGCCAATACACTGCTTGCTTTCACAAAGAGAGTTTGATCTCCTTCATCCCCAATCACAGCTTCAATTTGGCTTATCGCATGTGGACCAGAGGTCTGTCCATAAGATTTACCCGAAAAATCGACAAGGGCATCACCTTCAACCAGGATTTGATCAAACCCTCTGTCACCAAGATAAATAAAGGCATGCTCATGTAAGAAATCAACACTCGAAAAGTCTTCTTGGTCAAAATACATTGTGTCGTTGCCTTCACTGCCGCGATATCTATCGAGCCCTGCGCCTCCATGCATCACAATATCATCATCATATCCTGCTTCAAGGAAATCATTTCCAGCCTCGCCATAGAGGGTGTCATCCCCGCCCGCGCCTTTTAAAAAGTCATCTCCATCTCCACCATAAATAATGTCATCTCCATTTCCGCCATTGATGATGTCATCTCCATCTCCACCGTAAATAATATCATTTCCGTTTCCACCGTTAATATTATCATCGTCAGAGACTTGTTTTTTCTGGGTTACCGAAATGTTAAATGTGGTATCATTGAAATCCTTGTCTCCAAGATTCCATAAATCTTCCCAATGGGATACGCCATCGGTGACTTTTTCATGATCTTTTCCATCTCCATTTTCTACTTCATTTGAAACATAAACTTGGTGCGTAATAGCATCTTGTGTCACTTTCGAGGCTGCTCCATTGATGTCTAAAGTCACATCCCCGACATCAAATCCTTTTCTGTCTCCATCCGGGATCAAAAACATCCCTAAAGAAACAGCCCCTGTCACATCAAGATCTTCGCTCAATTGAGAAATGTTTTTCACATTGTCCGATAAAATTTTTGCAAAAACCACATCGCCATTTTCATCAATACCATAAACGCCAAGGCTGTTGTTATACCAAGCGCTGTGCGTAAAATTGCTCAAATTTAAAGTGACAGTGTCTTGTGTCAACAAATTGTATATCGTCGCGCCATCCTGATGGGTCAAAGACAATTGTTCTAAAATTTCTTCGCCGCCGTAGATCACATCATCTCCGTCACCACCATGGATCAGATCATCACCGTGCTGACCGTAAATCGTGTCATTTCCCGCACCACCGTTGATCGTGTCATTGTCACTTTCATGATTCACAGCCTGAACCAATGAAACATTATCAATCAAAGCTCCGTAGCTGTCTGATTGGCCTTTTGCTAAAAAACGTAAGGTGATGTAATCGACGCCCTGGGGTATAGAAATGTCTTCGTTAAAGCTGAGATAGCTTTCATTCGATTGGGTATTATTAAAAAATTTGTTATAAATCAGATTGCCATTTTGATCGAACACCTTCACTTCAAATTGGCTGGTTTCAGTGTTGCTTCCTCGATAACGATTTGCATGATCAAAACTGAGCGTCAAGACCGCGTCCTCATCTTCAGTCATGTCACCTAAACTCACTTCTTGCTGTATCCAAGAATTTCTGTGACTGTCGAGTTCTAAAACGGTATTCGTATCACTGTTTTCTGGTGTGCCCCAAAATTGCCCTTGTTGAAGTTCGATTTTATTGCTGCCCGGCGTGTACCAACCGGTGACTTGATGATCTTGGAATAAGCCCCATTCATTACCTGAATCGTCTCCCCAGCCTTCAAAGTCACCGTTAATGAGAAGATTACGCCCCACGTTACCGTAAATCACATCATCACCACTGCCACCATGAATGACATCGTCCCCATTGCCTCCGACCAAGAGATCATCGCCTGCACCACCGTGGAGGGTATCATCTCCATTTTGCCCATCAAGCACATGGTTTACGTCGTCAACGGGCTTTGCTGTCAGGGCAATGTTGTCAATTAAAGCGCCGTATCCATCTGATTGTCCCTTTCCTGAAAAACTTAAGGTGATCCCAGTGGTTCCTTCAGGAATGGCGACATCCACATCGAAATTAACATAGCTTTCATTGGATTGGGTGTTATTAAAATACTTTCGATAAAGAATTTGTCCATCTTGATCAAACACTTTCACTTCAAATTGACTGGTCGAGTGATTGCTTCCCTTATATCGGTTCGCATAATCAAAAGACAAACTCAAATCAATCGATCCCTCGCTTGTCAGATTTGAGACATCAAGATCTTGTTGAACTGTATTATTTTTTCGTCCATCAAGCTCCATCACTGTATTGCTCACTGAATTCGAAGGGGTGCCCCAAAAGGAGCCCTGTTGTAATTCAATGGAATGTCTCCCTGGCGTATACCACCCAGCGACAAGATGATCCTTAAAGAGTCCCCAAGTTCGACTTGAATCATTCCCCCAAGCTTCAAAATCACCGTTCATCAAGAGATTTTGGTTATGTCCAGAAAAGGTATAAAGAACATCATCTGCATTGCTTCCTGTCACTTTCGCCATCATCTCTTCCTCTTGGTATTCGAAATAAAATAGAGAAGACCCTCAACGTCATAGGCTGCGCTCTTCACGAGGCCCCTCATACGTATATTCATATCTCTAGGGTATATAGGACAAGAGTTTTACGGATAAAGCAGCTGTCGACAATAGCAAGAAGGAAGCTTCATAAAAATCTCAGAGATAAGAATGAAATCATAAGCACAAAAAAAGCAAAAACCGCTTAAAAAGAAGATAAGAAAAGAAGGAGAAACACAAAAAAGGAGTTTAAAGAGAATAAAAAAATCCCCAAGTTTCCTTGAGGATTTTTATCTTGATATTAAAAGCCATCAATCATCTGTTGTGGTTTTTTTCCGCTTGTCCGTCACTTGCCATTTTCCATCGATATAAAGACCCGTCCAACCAGAAGGTTTTCCTTCTATTTCGGTTCGAACGTAATTTTCTTTACTCTTTCTGCTAAAGCGAATAACGGCTTTTCGACCATCAGGATCTTTCGCTGGTGCATCGGCTAAATAAGCGTATTTTTCAGGTAAGCGTGATTTAAACTGCGAGAGTTCTTCAACCAAAGGCGCCCGGGTTTCACGAGATTTAGGAAAATTACTCGCTGCCATAAACAAGCCCGATGCACCGTCTCGTAAAACAAAATAGGCATCTGATTTTTCACATAAAAACTCAGGAAAATGAACGGGATCTTCTTTAGGTGGAGCGACCTCGCCATTTTTTAAGATTTTACGGGTATTTTTACAGGTTTCACTTGTGCAATCCATGTACTTACCAAATCGTCCATTTTTCAAAACCATGTCCGCAGCACATTTGTCACATTCAACCAAGGGGCCTTCATACCCGCGAAGCTTAAACTCACCTTTTTCAACCAAATAACCATCACAGCTTGGATTATTACCGCATACATGCAACTTACGAGTATCATCAATAAGGTAAGCATCCATCGCAGTTTCACATTTAAGGCAACGCTTTTTCGCTCGCAATGCAGCCGTTTCAACGTCTTCTTCTAAAACATTGATAATACCTTCTTCATCCATGAGATTGATGGTGGTTTTGCATCGTTCTTTCGGAGGCAATGCATAACCAGAACAACCTAGAAAAACCCCTGTTGATGCAGTACGGATCCCCATTTTTCGAGCACAGGTAGGGCAATCAATGTCGGTTAATACAATGCTGTTCGGTTTCATCCCGCCATGAGACTCATCGAGCTCTGCTTTTTCTAGATCCTGACTGAAGGCATCAAAAAAGTTATTGAGAACACTTTTCCAATCTTCCGTACCCAGAGCAATTTTATCTAAATGCTCTTCCATACGTGCGGTAAAGTCATAATCCATCAAATCAGCAAAACTCTGATCTAATCTATCAGAAACAATCTCACCCATTTTTTCTGCATAAAAACGTCGCTGATCAACCCGAACATAACCACGGTCTTGAATGGTGGAAATGATAGAGGCATACGTCGATGGACGACCGATCCCGCGTTTTTCCAGCTCTTTCACCAAAGCCGCTTCAGAAAAACGGGCCGGTGGTTTTGTAAAATGCTGCTTAGGATCAATTTTATCAAAAGACAAGACTTCACCTACATGCACATCCGGCAAGGTCGTATCTTCATTTTTACCCGTAGGACGTTGCACTCGCGTCCAACCGTCAAAACGTAAGGTTCTGCCTTTTGCCTTTAATATGAAAACATCCGCTCCGACACTGATCGTACTGGAGTCATATTTTGCAGGCATCATCTGACACGCAATAAATTGGCGCCAGATAAGATCGTATAAACGCACAGCATCGGAGTCCATTCCTTGCAAATCGCTCGAGTTTACTTGAATGCTTGAGGGTCGAATCGCTTCATGGGCTTCTTGTGCATTGCCTTTTGAGCTGTATACAAGCGCAGTTTCAGGCAAATACGTGTCACCGAACTCTTGGGCTATAAAATCACGGGCCGCCTCGACTGCATCCTTACTCAAATTGGTCGAGTCCGTTCGCATATAAGTGATGTATCCCGCTTCGTACAAGCGCTGCGCCAACATCATGGTCTTCTTAACACCAAAACCCATCCTAGTGCTGGCAGCTTGCTGTAAGGTTGACGTAATATAAGGGGCAGAAGGCTTACTGCTTGTTGGACGGTCTTCACGCTCAATCACTTTACAAGAGGCTGTTTTTAATACCTTAACAGCAGCCATGGCTTGCGTTTCATTTAAGGGCTTAAAAGCAACACCGTTTTCCAAAGCGCACACTAAACGCAATGCATTTTGACTGGCCGTGGTGGTTTCTACATGAATATCCCAAAACTCTTCAGGAATGAAAGCATTAATTTCATGCTCTCGCTCCACAAGCAATTTCACCGCAACAGACTGAACCCGCCCCGCCGATAATCCACGAGCGACTTTTTTCCACAACAATGGAGACACCATAAAACCCACAACACGGTCGAGAAAACGACGCGCTTGTTGTGCGTTTACGCCATCCATGTTCAGCTCTCCAGGTGATTGGAAAGCCTGTTGAATTGCATTTTGAGTGATTTCATTAAAGACGACACGTTTAAACCGACTTTCATCGCCACCAATAATCTCACGTAAATGCCATGCTATTGCTTCTCCTTCTCTGTCCAAATCCGTTGCGAGATAAATGAATTGTGCTTTTTCAGCCAATGCTTTTAGCTCTGAAACCACTTTCTCTTTTCCTGGAAGGATTTGATAATTCGCTTTCCAATCACGAAAGGGGTCAACGCCCATTTTGTTAATTAACGCATTCTTTTCTTTTTCTTTTTTAATGCGCTCTTTTTCATCAGGATCCATGTTTTTAGTGGATACGGGTGCCGCTTTTTTGCCGCCTTGAGCGGCACCGGTTGGCAGATCACGTACATGACCTACGCTAGATTTCACAATAAAATCTTTGCCTAGATACTTATTAATCGTTTTTGCCTTTGCCGGGGACTCCACGATAACGAGAGATTTACCCATAGTGATCAATACGCCCTCGCGTTTAACATTGATTAACTGATTCAAACCGCATGCAAAACTAAACTCGCACACCGACCTCTTTTACAATATTGAGGGAGTCTATCCGAATATCAATCAGTTTCTTCCAAAAAATGCCTAATTACTTGAAGGTTATGCTCTTAGGCTCGTTTTTTAAACAAAAAACATCAAAAAAATCAAGTTTTAAACAATACATTCACAAGAATTGTTCTGTAATTTAGTTCTATTTACCATTGACGATAGTCAAATTACCACTTCAAAATGAAATTTTTTGGCAAAGTTCACATTTGGTTTGCAGACTTTGAGATCGAATTATTTTTCTTTATTTTCATCTGTTTTTTAAAAAAGACAAAACACAATCTGAAAATACCTTACGTATTGCCCTCTGAGCTAAGTCTAAAATAAAGCATCTTTAAGGGTATTGGGTATAATACATTTTCATTTTGAATTAAAGTGTTCTTAAACAAATGTCCGAAAAAATATCAATCAGTCGTGACGACTTACTGAAAATCGCCAATACATTGATCCAAAATCACCAAGACTGCATACAAGGAATGTACACCGATTTTGTAGAAGAAAAAGCCGGAGTGTTGGTTTTTAAAGGCCAGTATTTTCTTTGCGACAAAGGAATGCCAACAACTAAAACAACGTCCGTCTTCAATATGTTCAAATTTTTAGCACAGCAACTTTCAAAAAAATATACGATATACCCAAAGTAATTGAAGATGCACGCCTGCGGCAAACGAGTGAAGCCCCGAGCATCGATTTACTGTGTGATTGCGCTGAACGAGCGTAGCCAACACCCACGCACCTTCAAAGGCGACGGGTAATATACCCAAAGTAATTGAAGATGCACGCCTACGGCAAGCGAGTGAAGCCCCTGAGCATCGATTTACTGTGTGATTGCGCTGGACGAACCTAGCCAACACTCATGCAGCTTCAAAGGCGACGGGTACACAATAAGAGCCAAAAAAATGCCACTCGACAAGCGTGGCATTTTTTGGCTCTTAAATTAACCTTCGAAAATATACTTATCTTTGTCGTTTTTGTTTTGTTCATCAGTCGATGGCGGATTCCCACCACGTCCTTTCGGATCAGGACCGTACTGATTTGGCCCCTCAGTGCCATCAAACATCCCTAATTCGACCAACGCAAACACAGGCCCAATGATCGGCACGAACGTCAATAAAATCCACCAAGGACTTTTGTTTCTGTCTTTAAGACGTTTTATATTCAACGCAATCGAGGCGAAAACAGTAAACAGTGAAATCGCCATTGACAATGCATCTAAAAGGGCATTTCCCCCAGAATAAAACAGGGTTGGCATCAGTAAAATCAAAATTGGCACACTATATAGCCAATAATCACGTCGTCTCATTCGGCCTTCAAAAGAAAGTAAAGCCCACTTTTGTTTCATTTACACCTCTAAACGATGGGACCCTGACCGCGGCTTATCCATTTCATCAATAAGCGGTCACACGCTTGCGCAGCAGCCCCTGCCAGTTTCTCTGCCAGTTTTTTACGCTGTACATATCGAATACTTAAAACTTCTTTTTCATTTACAGCAGACATTAAATAATCATCGCTGGTGCCTATCTTATCAATTAATCCTAAAGGAAAAGCCTGTTCACCATACCAATGTTCTCCCGTTGCAACATCTTCCATCACTAAATTCGGACGGTGCTGGAGAATAAATTGTTTGAACAAAGAATGGGTTTCTTCCAATTCTGTGATGAATTTTTCACGGGCCTTGTCGGTATTTTCCCCAAACATGGTTAACGTCCGCTTAAATTCTCCCGCCGTCAATTGCTCAAATTCTATGTTATTCTTTTTTAATACTTTATTAAAGTTTGGCAACTGGGCAATGACCCCAATAGAGCCCACAATGGCAAAAGGCGCAGCAATGATGGTGTCGGCAACACAGGCCATCATATACCCCCCACTGGCGGCCACTTTGTCCACAGCAACAATCAAGGGGATCCCCGCTTGTTTAATACGCACCAATTGTGAGGAAGCAAGGCCGTAAGCATGTACCATCCCCCCAGGGCTTTCCAATGAAACCATGACTTCATCCCCCGGCTTTGCGACAGATAAAATGGCCGTAATTTCTTCACGAAGCGAACTGACTTCACGTGCATCCATACTGCCATTAAAACCTAAAACAAAAAGATGAGGTTTACGATGAGAAGACCCCCCCTCTTCTTCAGTTGTTTTTTTCGCTTGTTCTTTGTTTTCTTTTGCTTTCTTTTTTTCTTCTTTTTTGTCTGCTTTATCCCTTATTTTGAGCATCTCGTCATCATAAAGATGCGAGTCCAAAACCTGAACAAGGTCTCTGTGTTTTTCTGTTAAATTGATGACTTCCAATTCCCCTTTTTGTCCCTGTTTTCCACCCACCGATTTTGCAATCACAAGAAAAACAATCGCAGCCAAAACAAAGGTAAATACTTTGGCCAGAAAGAGACCGTAATCAAGTAAGAATTCCACACACTATTCCTCATTTATGTAATACTGCTCCATTCTACTAAACATCCACGACAGATGCGCAACCCTGATTGTATTTTTTTATTCCGTGCGCTAATTGCCTCAAAGGAAATGAAAATACAGGCAAACCTATACCCAAGATATTTGAAGTTGCAGGTAGGCGGCAAGAACGAAAAGAGCCTGAGCATAGATGGACTATGTGATTGGGCTTTGAGGGCGCAGCCAACACCCCTTCAGCTTCAAAGGCGACGGGTATAACGCACATTGCGCAAATAAACAGCCACACACCTTCATTGATCTCTGTACCCAAGATATTTGAAGGCCCAGGCTAGGCGGCAAGGACGAAAATCCGCTGAGCCACAATGTCATTAAACTTTAAGTACGCACCCTAAATCCAGGCTCTTAAAAGGCGACGGGTATACCACCCCATCATTTTCTCGACCACAATAAGGAAGCATCTCTCGTGAAATATCAGGTTGTCAGTCAGGCATTAGAAGGTAAAGTTATTCTTGTCACCGGTGCAGGAGATGGCTTGGGTCGACAAGCTGCATTTACTTATGCGCAAGAAGGGGCCACCGTGATATTACTCGGACGCACCTTAAGCAAACTAGAAAAGACATATGATGAAATAGAACACTCCGGCGCGAAACAAGCCGCCATCATTCCTCTTGATATGCAAGGTGCAACGTCTCAACATTATCGAGATATGGCACAAACCATTGAAACACAATTTGGCCGCCTAGACGGTGTATTGCACAATGCGGGGCTTCTTGGCGTCTTAGGCCCTTTTGAACAAATTGAAGAAAAATCCTATGACGACGTCATGCAAGTCAATGTCAAAGCACCCTTTTTAATGACGCAAGCCTTGATCCCTCTGTTGTTAAAATCAGAAGATGCGCGCATTATCTTCACGTCTTCAACCGTCGGCCATTCAGGCCGCGCCTATTGGGGCACATACGCCATCTCAAAGTTTGCAACAGAAGGCATGATGCAAGTCTTGGCCGACGAGCTCAGTAACACCACCATTAAAGTCAATGCCATCAACCCAGGCGCAACCCGTACTCAAATGCGTGCCAACGCCTTTCCGGCTGAAAACGCAAACACCTTAAAAACCCCAAAAGAAATCATGCCACTTTATGTGTATTTAATGTCTGAAGAAGGAAAAAACATAACAGGCCAATGCATTGATGCACAACCCAAATAAAAAAAATCAAAGAATCCATCTATAGCTGTCGCCTTTGAAGTTGTAGTGCACGCTCAAAGCCCAATCACATAGT
>CAMRBZ010000067.1 GCA_947040595.1 uncultured Enterovibrio sp.
TTCAAGATGACGGCTGGCCCAATTATGTGCTTTCGTTATATGATAAGGCGTGATAGTGAGCGGCTGTTGGCCTGGGGTGGCCACCTCTCCAGGAGTTGGCATACTCACATATCGTATTATAGCTTGCGAAGAAGAGAGAATAGGACTAAAGAACCAATCGTCAAGCCCACCATTCTTTATTTTAAGGATGTTTTGCTGTGATCCTTTTATAGCGTCATTTTGTATCTTAAGACCGAGATATAAAGTCATAATGTATGCCCTTTTATAAGTTAATTATTTTCATGCAATAGATACAGAAATATCAATTCGGTAAATCGATTTTATTTTCTTCATCTAAACCGAGAGTTGAAAAAATATTCCCAATCTCTTCTTCTTTTTTCTCTTTTAATATTTCCTGAAACAATTCAGGAAGACTTAAATAGCCCCAACGAATGGTCTTTTCTAGCATAAAAGAAATCGGACTGTGCGGCTCTGTTACATGAAAATAATCTGAGACATCCCTCAGCATACGAAAAGCCAAGTCTCGATTCATATTATTAGAAAGCGCCACTTCATTTAGATTATCCGCGCGCAGCCGCATTGGAACTTCATTGAGATTATCTGTATTGTCTTGAGATGATAAGATACGTTCTTCTGATGCCGAATGGGAAGCATCAAGATCCAAAGATTCTTCTTGTGTGTCTTGCGGTTTTTCTTCTGCATTTTCCTTTATCAATGACCGCCCTGTCATTCCTGACAATTGAGAAAGCGCGGAATTCATCTTAAAAAACAAATTCTTCACAAAACTCAAATTGACAAAACCCGCTTGGCTTTCTTTGCATTTTATTTTTAGAAGCCCATCAAGACGCTCGATGGCCTCAAGAGAGGCTACGAGGTTGTTTAATTTTTCTTGAACATCTTCTTTTTCTTCTTTTAAAACAGGAGCAAGGCTTATTTTTAATGCCGAATGCTCCCCTTTTCGTTCTGCACTTTGAAAATCAAAAAAAGTCACATTTCCAATCAAAGGCACTTGCAATAAAGGGGCATAAAGAAGCGAGCTGTCTTCACTGTCACCGACAAACTGACCAAAAGCTTTTATTTTTAAATGTGCCTCTTCAGCCGAAAGCACTTCCGTTGTAGAAGGGGGATTTTCACCTAAGCGTGGATGCAGTGCGTGCCAATGGTTTTCAATTAAATCTGCAAGCCAATGCAATGCATTGACTCCCCCTTCAAGGCTTGAGTCCAGCAAAATTTGAGCGGCAATAAACCAAGCGATAAGCTCTATATCGCGCGTAGTTGAGGTGAAGAGGGTCAGTAAACTTGACTCAAGAGCTTGCCAATCGGAAATAACCAACGCCTCGAGTGCCTCTTTTTGCTCTTCAGTCGGATTTTGAAAAAGCTTTCTTAAGCTTGTTTGAGCAACATTGAATTCATTACGAAGTGAACGAAAAGCCGATTTATCTAATTTTAAATAAACCCCACACGAAAACTCAGCGCTAATTGGCTGTTGTAATAAACTTACTTGCTCTTTAGAAAAAGACATTTTTACCTGCCAGAATGATTAACAACACTTAATTAAACAGAGACGATTCATATGTTTTTTTTATGTTCTCATTTGGCTTTATCTGTTTTTTAAATTAACATCAAAATAGATACAGACAATGCACCTTGAAAACAAATGCATATTACGAATGAGTGTAAAATCACGAATCAACACGCTCAGAAAACCAGATATAAAACCGTCTCAATACGCATTGCAATGTATGACGCACAAATTAAAACATTTAGATGAGGGTCTCGGCAAGATCTATATAATAAAAAATCAGATTATTTATTCTTATAAAAAGAATTACAAGGGAAATAAATACATTCAATGAATCTATCTGACACGTAAGATTATCAGGAGCAATAAAAGAAAAAAACAAAACTATTTTAGCCAGATAAAAAACACAAGCATTGCGCATTTATCGTACACGTCGGCGTTTAAAAAGATGAGAGATTGCATAAAATTGAAGCAAGCATGATAAATCACCCAAAACAACGGAGGGCTCGTTTATTTTTTAACCGAAAAAACAACATCCGAACAGTTACAAATATAACAATATAAATATGCACTAAGAATGCATATCAACCATGTTGTCTTTTTTTAAAAAAATAACATAGTTACAAGCTAAAACCAATCTATTTAATTTAATCTAGAATTAAACCTCACTCAATAAAATTTCATTTTATATCACATTTAAAGTACTCATTTACTATGAAAAAAGCATATATTATACAACTCAAAATTTTATAAAAATAAAACCCCAAACATTAAGAAAACCCCAACTGCATATCCACCACACCACCAGATTCATATAAATATCACTCAAGCTCAAGAAGAACCATAAGATAAAAAAATACATTTCATTTGGAAAAAAAGGATATTTAAGATGACAGATAAATACGTTCTAAAAACAATCCTCGATAAAAATACATTTCCCTCGAGATCTTTAACTTGCGATGAAGTTTTATCTGAATATTGCCATTTAACCATCACACTCGAAACAGAAGAGGAAATCACAGAAACCAACATTGGCAGCTCCATTAGCACAGAATTTAAAAGAGAAGAAGAAAAAGAACCATGTCACTTTTGGGGATTATGCAAAGAAATCGAATCATATTCTTACAACGAAACGGCCAAATCTCACACCTACCATATTAAAGCGGTTGACCCTCTTTCTTTACTCGCATTTCGCAGTAACCGACAGATTTTTCAAAATATGACAACAAAAGACATACTAGAAAAAATATTTAACGCAGCAGAGATCGCCACATTCATCAAATTTACAATCACAGGCGCAGGAAAAACCCATATTTACTGCGTGCAATTCGACGAAACAGACCAAGCCTTTGCCTTGCGTCTGCTCGCTGATGAAGGATGGCATTTTCATGTCAATCACGAAAAAAAGCTCCTTGTTATAGGGGACAGCAATGAAGGTTTTCCAAAAGTAAAGGAATCTTTTCAATTCAATATTCATCCGTTAAAACAATTTGTAGCTAGTGCAAAGATAGATAATTGGCAGCAATCATTAAGCATGGTAACAGGAAGTGTTTCA
The DNA here is from genome assembly GCA_947040595.1 of uncultured Enterovibrio sp. GTDB lineage: Bacteria > Pseudomonadota > Gammaproteobacteria > Enterobacterales > Vibrionaceae > Enterovibrio. The sequence continues at coordinate 3,078 of CAMRBZ010000067.1, forward strand.
TGCAGCGCTCGCGCATTAGATCTCGGTGAAAATATCGAGGGTGACACGACAGTAAGTAAGTCAACGCAATCATTAAAAAACATGGGCCAATACAATTACGGTTTGATTTTTGAAGATACCGAAAAAGCAAGTGAATTGGCGACATTCTACATGCAAGCCATGGACGCTCAAAAATCAACATCAACAGCCACCTCGGGGATAACTCTTCTTTATTCCGGACTCACATTCACTCTCGAAAAACACCCCCTTACACAGGTAAATCAAGAATACCTTATAACCAAAATTTCTCATTCAATCACAATGAATCAAAGCATCCCTTCTTACTCAAATACCTTTACCTGTATTCCGTCGACCGCCATCTTTCGAATTTTTCCTCAAAAAAGACCTCAAGTACACAGTGTTCATTCTGCAACCGTCACAGGACCCAGTGGAAAAGAAATTTACATTGATGAGCTAGGCCGCATTAAAGTCCAGTTTCATTGGGATAAAGAAGGAAAAGGGGATGAAAACACCTCTTGCTGGCTTCCTGTTTCACAATCTTTTGCAAGCAAAGGATTCGGGTCGCAATTTACTCCGCGTATTGGAGATGATGTCTTAGTGCAATACATTGATGGAAACCCAGACAACCCCGTCATCGTAGGTTCTTTTTACACAAAAAAAAATGAACCCCCTTACAAAGAGGAAACGCTATCGGGCATAAAAACACGGACAACCCCGGATGGAGACGCGCAAAAAGGACATGAATTAAGATTTGATGATAAAAAAGACAACGAACAAGTCTATTTGCATTCCGAAAAAGATTTATTGATTGAAGTGAATAACGACAGTACAGAAGTTATCATCGGCACAAAAAGTGTGCAAATCGAAAAAAACGCCGAAATGACGGCAAAAGAAAACATCGCATTTACCACAGACAAAGAATTCACCTCAAACAGCAAAGAAAACTGGGACGCCAAAAGTGATAAAAACATCAATCTAAATGCAGAGTCCGACGTCGCCATCGCAGCCAAAATGGCCTGTAATATAGATGGAAATGAAATTAAAATAACAGGAAAACAGAGTATTACTCTGTGCGTGGGTGCAAGCAAAATTGAAATCACGGCTTCAGGAATCATCATCAACGCCCCTACAATCAAGATTGAAGCAACGGCGAGCACCGAATTAAAAAGTGGAACAATAAACATCGAATCGAGCATAAAAGCAAACATAAAAAGCCTAATGGTGAACGTCAGTGGCTCAGTCAAGACAGAAGTAACAGCGGGTGCCGTGACCCAATTTTCAGGTGGCGTGGTGATGATAAACTCATGATATTAAAAAAAATACCCTACACATACGCTGAAGATGTTTTGAATTTGTATTCGCCAGAAAAACCAATCCTTCAGCTGCTTCATAAAGACATGACGCCGTTTGAACTCATTCAAGCTGCAATGAAGGAGGCCCTTTTTTCTGATTGCATGTTTTTCTTAGCGCACGCTCTGCCGCTGCGAGAAGCGATATGGTGGGCCGCCTGTTGCGCCAGCGAAAATAAAACCTGGAATAAAGAAGAGCTTGATGCTATTAGCGCAACAAAAGCCTGGGTAAACACCCCGGAAGAAAACACCCGAATTCATGCAGGGAAGATGGCCAATGCGGCCCAACTTGAAACAGGGGCGGGTTGGGCGGCTCAGGCGGCATTTTGGAGTGGGGGAAGCATGCTAAGACCAGAAGATCCTGTCGTGCCCCCTCCATTATATCTTTATGCAAAAGGCGTCGCAGGCTCTGTAAACCTTTCTGCCGTATTGCCTATAGAAGAAAACGCCGTCGAAAAATACAATGCTTTTGTGGACATCGCCCTCGACATCGCCAACGGCGGTAATGGCACTAATGGAAAAAGGAAAGAAAACTGATGTTTCCAGCAGCACGCGCGACTGACATGCACATGTGTCCGATGATGACACCCGGCCCGGTCCCAGTCCCCCATGTTGGAGGACCTCTTTTGCCCATGCCCGCCACCGTCCTTATCGGTAATTTACCCGCCGCTACAATAGGTCAACCTTGTGTTTGTGTTGGCCCACCTGACAGCATCATAAAAGGCAGTGTTACCGTATTAGTCGACGGAAAACCCCTTGCCCGTATGACCGATACGACCGGGCATGGAGGCCTGATCATGTTAGGCTTTCCCACCGTGCTCGTGGGTGGATAAACACACTCCTCAAATAAACAAATTTCAAATTAAAAAAACCTCATCATTGATGAGGTTTTTTTATTTAAAAAGACACGCATTTTAAAGACGCGTTAAAAAGCCTCTTCGGTGTTTTCCTTGTCATTCATTCCATTTTCAGGCTCGGCGCCTGCAGGAGACAATAAAAGGGCCCTTAGGTTTGTATCAAGCTCTTCTGCAATGCTTGAATTTTCAATCAAGTACTTGCATGCGTTTGCTTTTCCTTGGCCGATTTTGTCCCCTTTGTAGCTGTACCATGCGCCTGCTTTTTCGACCATTTTATGTTTCACACCTAAATCAATCAGCTCGGCTTGTTTATTAAAGCCACGCCCATACATGATTTGAGTTTCTGCCTGCTTGAAAGGGGCTGCAATTTTATTTTTAACCACTTTAATGCGCGTTTCATTCCCGACCACTTCATCGCCTTCTTTTATCGAGCCGATTCGACGGATATCAAGACGCACAGAGGCATAAAATTTAAGGGCATTTCCGCCGGTGGTGGTTTCAGGGTTTCCAAACATAACCCCAATTTTCATTCTAATTTGGTTGATGAAAATGGCCATGCAATTGGATGTTTTTAGGTTTCCGGTCAATTTACGCATGGCTTGAGACAACATGCGCGCTTGCAATCCCATGTGAGAATCGCCCATTTCCCCTTCAATTTCAGCTTTCGGTGTTAATGCTGCAACCGAGTCAATCACCAAAACATCCACCGCACCAGAACGCGCCAATGCATCGCAAATCTCCAAGGCTTGCTCACCGGTATCAGGCTGAGAAACAAGCAAGTTATCGATATCCACACCCAGTTTTTTCGCATAAACAGGATCAAGAGCATGCTCCGCATCAATGAAGGCGCACGTTTTTCCGTTACGCTGCGCGGCGGCAATCACTTCCAGCGTTAAGGTTGTTTTTCCTGAAGATTCTGGACCGTAGATTTCAACAATGCGCCCCATAGGAAGACCACCAGCACCCAGCGCAATATCCAGAGCCAAAGAGCCAGTTGAAATGGTCTCGATGTCCATTGTGCGGTTATCGCCCAATTTCATAATCGAGCCTTTACCAAATTGTTTTTCTATTTGACTCAGGGCGGCGGCCAATGCTTTTTGTTTGTTGTCGTCCATTTTGTTCTCCAGAACACAGGGGGCATCACTTAAAAAATGCGCCATTAAATTGCGGTTAATTATACTGTCCATTTATACAGTGTCTAGCCCTGCTCAGGCTTTTCTTTTCTTTCGCGTTACACGTCTGTTTTTTTATTTTTTACCCTAGACAAGAGATGAGACAAAGCATGCTCTATCGTGTCCATTCGTATTTTGTGGCGGTCTCCCTGAAAGTGTTTTGTTTGCATTTCAATCCCTTCTTTGCTCGCCCAAGCAAAGCACACCGTGCCCACAGGTTTTGTCTGCGTCCCACCAGAAGGCCCCGCGATCCCGCTGACCGCGACCGCAAAATGGGCTTTTGCGCCTTTTAAGGCCCCTTTTGCCATTTCAAAAACAACGTCTTCACTCACCGCCCCATACAAGCGGAGGCTTTCTTTCGAAACCAAAAGCATCTCTTCTTTTGCATCATTACAATAGGTAATGTATGCCCGATTAAACCAAGCCGAACTGCCCGAGACCTCGGTTAACATATAAGCGATACCGCCCCCCGTGCACGACTCCGCCGTCGTCAATGTTTCTCCTTTTTCTTTGAGGCATTCCCCAAGCTCAGAAGCCAGTTTCACAATATTTCTCATAAGATCCTCGTTTTCATGCATGATAACCTCACTGCGACGCTTTACCCTGACACTCAGATTCACGTATCCTGACCTTCTCATTTCTTTTGTCATTTTGCAGGCCCGACAGTGACACTACAAGCAACAATCAATCACACCCCCATGATGCAACAATACTTAAAACTAAAAGCCCAACATCCAGAAGAATTGCTTTTTTATCGTATGGGTGATTTTTATGAATTGTTTTACGACGATGCCAAACGTGCGTCTCAGTTGCTCGATATTTCCCTCACTAAACGCGGCGCCTCAGCAGGGCAACCCATTCCCATGGCGGGCATTCCTTACCACTCTCTTGAAGGGTATCTCGCTAGATTGATTTTACTTGGGGAGTCTGTCGCTATCTGTGAGCAAATTGGCAATCCTGCAACCAGCAAAGGACCCGTTCATCGTGAGGTTGTGCGCATCGTGACCCCTGGCACGGTTTCAGATGAAGCCTTATTAAATGAGCGCGTTGACAACCTTATTGCGAGCATTTTTTCTAAAGGCGAGAAATTTGGCTTTGCCACTTTAGACATCACCTCGGGTCGTTTTTTGTTAAGCGAGCCGGAAAGCGAAGAAGAAATGCAAGCCCAATTGCAATGGGCTAACCCTGTAGAGCTGCTTCATCCTGAAGATTTTCCATTTCATGCCTTGATTGCAAACCAAAAAGGCACACGACGACGCCCCCTTTGGGAATTTGATGTAGACACCGCAAAGCAACAATTAAACCAACAATTTCAAACCAGTGATCTCCTCGGTTTTGGGGTCAACGAAAGTCCACTGGGTTTGGCTGCTGCGGGCTGTTTATTGCAATATGTCAAAGACACACAACGCACCGCACTCCCGCATATTCGCGCGTTAATAAAAGAAAATAAAGAAAAGGCCGTGATTTTAGATGCCGCCACAAGGCGCAACCTCGAACTCACTCAAAATCTCTCTGGCGGTTTTGAGAATACCCTTGCCAGTGTATTGGATAAAACGATCACTCCCATGGGCAGTCGCCTTCTTAAACGCTGGCTTCACCACCCCGTTCGCGATATCCGTCTTCTCAATGAGAGGCTCGACGCCATCAGCGCATTAAAAGAAACAGGCCAGTATTTTGAATTAGCCGAAACCCTGCGCCCCATTGGCGACATGGAGCGTATTTTGGCCCGTGTGGCCCTTCGCTCTGCGCGTCCTCGTGATTTAGCAAGATTACGTACCGCATTGCAGCAGCTTCCAGACATTAACCTCCAGCTCAATGCACTCCAAGCAAAAGCCCTCACCCCCATCAAAGAGGCGTGCGCCCCCATGCCAAGCTTGGTCCAATTACTGGAAGAAGCCATCATAGAAGCCCCCCCTGTGCTTATTCGCGATGGCGGCGTCATTGCACCGGGTTATTGCCCCCAGCTTGACGAATGGCGCACCCTCGCCGAAGGGGCAAGTCGATTTTTAGAAGATTTAGAAATACGTGAACGCGAACAACATCAGATAGACACCTTAAAAGTGGGTTTTAATCAAATTCATGGCTTTTTCATTCAAGTCAGTCGAGGGCAAAGCCATCGGGTCCCCTCTTATTACGTCCGTCGTCAAACCTTAAAAAATGCTGAACGTTACATCATCCCAGAGCTTAAAGAGCACGAAGACAAGGTGCTTAATTCAAAATCAAAAGCCCTTGCCATTGAAAAAAAATTATGGGAAGAGTTGTTCGACAAATTGCTTCCCCATTTAGAGCAACTTCAACGTACAGCAGAAGGACTTGCGACCTTGGATGTCTTATCCAATCTCGCAGAGCGCGCTGAAACCCTCAATTATTGCCGTCCTCATTTGACCCAAGAAACAGGGATCCAGATCACCGAGGGGCGCCATCCTGTTGTTGAGCATGTCTTAGACGCCCCTTTTATACCAAATCCAACCGAGCTTAATTGCACGCGACGCATGCTGATCATCACAGGTCCCAACATGGGGGGGAAATCCACCTACATGCGACAAACCGCGCTGATAACCTTGCTCGCACATGTGGGATCCTTCGTACCGGCAACCGCTCTGACACTCGGCCCTGTGGACCGCATTTTTACGCGCATTGGGGCCTCTGATGATTTGGCTTCTGGGCGCTCTACCTTTATGGTTGAAATGACAGAAACCGCCAATATCCTTCATAACGCCACCGAAAACAGCCTCGTCTTAATGGATGAAATAGGCAGAGGAACAAGCACGTATGACGGCCTTTCTTTGGCATGGGCCAGTGCCGAATATTTAGCCGAAAAAATAAACGCCATGACACTTTTTGCGACGCATTACTTTGAGCTGACAGAGCTTTCGCTTCGCCTTCCAAATCTCATCAATGTCCACCTTGACGCCGTAGAGCATGGGGAAGAAATTGCTTTTTTACATGCCGTTCAAGATGGCGCGGCGAGCAAATCTTACGGACTTGCGGTTGCAAGCCTTGCAGGGGTTCCCAAAGCCGTCATCCAGCGCGCCAAAGAAAAGCTTCATCAGCTTGAAAACCGAGATGAAACAAACCGAGACACACACCAAAATACCTCTTGCCATCCCGCGGTTTCATTTCAGGCGACGCAACACCGGCCTCATCTTAGTGAAATGCAAAAAGCAGTGGCACAGCTTGACCCCAATCAACTCAGCCCAATCCAAGCTTTAGAGTGGATATTCAAACTCAAAGCCATGGAATAATCGCTTATCTTAAAAACAAAAAAGCCCTCAAGAGGGCTTTTTTTATTCGCAATGAAAAAGAATAAGATTAATTTTCAGTATCAAAAAGTGACTCAATGTCCAAACCCTGTTGCATAAGCATGTCACGCAATCGACGCAGTCCTTCGACCTGAATTTGACGTACTCGTTCTCGAGTCAAACCGATTTCGCGGCCAACATCTTCAAGCGTAGAAGCTTCGTGCCCCAAAAGGCCAAAACGTCGAGCAAGCACTTCGCGTTGTTTTGGATTCAGCTCTTGTAACCAATTAACGATGGACTTTTTCATGTCATCATCTTGGGTTGTATTTTCTGGATCACCTTCTTTTTCATCCGGAATAATATCCAGCAAGGCTTTTTCTGAATCGCCGCCAATGGGGTTATCAACGGAGCTGATGCGCTCATTGAGTCGCAGCATGCGATTGACATCTTCAACGGGTTTGTCGAGCTGAAAAGCAATGTCTTCGGGGGTGGGTTCATGATCCAGCTTTTGCGCTAATTCACGGGCGGTTCTAAGGTACACGTTGAGCTCTTTAACCACATGAATAGGTAAGCGAATGGTGCGTGTTTGGTTCATGATCGCGCGTTCTATGGTCTGGCGAATCCACCAGGTTGCATAAGTAGAAAAACGAAACCCACGTTCTGGATCAAATTTTTCAACAGCACGAATCAGCCCTAAATTGCCTTCTTCAACCAAATCAAGCAGCGCCAGTCCTCGATTCGAATAACGTCTTGAAATTTTAACCACTAACCGAAGATTACTTTCAATCATACGTTTACGGGCGGCATCGTCACCACGCAAAGCACGACGCGCATAAAGAACTTCTTCTTCCGCGGTTAAAAGAGGGGAGTACCCTATTTCACTTAAATAAAGTTGTGTCGCATCAAGAGATTTGGATGTGGCGGTAAAAGACAGGGTATCGTCTTCTGTCTCTTTGGTTTGTTCCTGCTCTATTTCTTCGTCTTCTGCCGATTCATTTTCCATTTCGGCATCGAGATCTACGTTTTCAACTTCTTTTGCGGTATTACTCTGATTCATATCGCCTCCTTTATGGCGTGCATGACAGTACAGCAATTTCTGTCTTAAGTTACCTTTTTGGCAAATAGCGGAGCGGATCGACAGACTTTCCTTTATAGCGTATTTCAAAGTGTAAGCGGACACTGTTGGCCCCTGAACGCCCCATTAAGGCGATATTTTGTCCTTTTTTAACACTTTGAGCTTCAGAAACTAAAATACGATCGTTGTGGGCGTAGGCACTTAAAAAATCTTCATTGTGTTTAATGATGATTAAATTACCGTAACCGCGGAGCGCATTCCCTGCGTAAACCACTTTACCGTCTGCAGACGCTGTGATGTTCTGCCCAAGTCGTCCAGCAATATCAATTCCTTTATTGCCCAGCTCTGCACTGGAAAAAGCAGAAATCACCCTGCCGTTGCTTGGCCACAACCAAGATACCCATGTTGAATTTTTAGCCTTCGCCTTTACAGACGAGTCAACTTTGGGTTTATTTGTTGACACTGTAGGACTGTACTCTTTTGGCTTCTTATATTCAACTGCTTTCTTATTTTGTGAGGTGGGTTCAGCTTTTTCTTGAGAAAGAAGAGGGGGCGTTACAGAAGGGGTGCTCGACGACAAGCGAGAAGAGTCTGTTGGCTTTTTCGCTTGACTTCGAGTTCCTTTCTGTCCATAAGATGGCGAAATATAAGTATCTTTCCAAATATTTAGCTTTTGCCCAGGATGAATCGTATAAGGCGGTTCGAGGTGATTGCTCGTAATGATTTCCTTGACGTCTTTGTCCGTAATGTAAGCAATAAAATACAAGGTATCCCCTTTTGCTACCTTGTAATAACTGCCTCTGTAGCTTCCACGAGACAAAAGATCATAATCAGGCTCCAAGCTTGATATGGGGGCGACGCCTGAAGAAGAGCAGGCACAAAAAAACACGACGAAAGGAAGAAGACTCAGTCGCTTTGACTGACTCGAAATCCTTTTCATCGCTCTTTTCTTAAGCCAAATCACCCGCAACCAAGGGCACAAACCGTACAGCTTCAATTGCTGTTGTTTCAAATCCATTGCCATTACGCGTTACTTTATAAAGTACCTGATCTCGTTCACCAATAGGGACAATAAGGCGTCCCTTATCTGCAAGTTGATCACAAAGAACCTGCGGCATCTTTGCCGCCGCTGCGGTGACAATAATAGCGTCAAAGGGACCTCTTCCCGCCCACCCCTGCCAACCGTCACCGTGTTTCGTCGAGATATTATAAAGCTGAAATTGTTTAAAACGACGTCTTGCCATTAATTGCAGACGTTTTATACGCTCTACAGAATAAACATGTTCAACCAACTGAGCCAAAACACAGGTTTGAAAACCAGACCCGGTTCCTACTTCTAAAACTTTGCTGTTGTATTTGACGTCCAAAAGCTCCGTCATTCTCGCGACAATATAAGGCTGCGATATTGTTTGTCCAAAACCTATCGGCAAGGCGTTATTATCGTACGCTTGATGTGCTAAAGCCTCTGCAACAAAAAGATGTCGAGGTAAACGTTCAATCGCCTCCAAAACTCTTTCATCCAAAATACCATTGCAGCGTAGCCATTGAACAAGTGAATGCGAATAATTCACTGATCTTACCTTTTTTTTTTTTATGCAACTGTGAGCCAATCAGACAAAGTCTGAATTGTATCGTGTGCGGTTAAGTCAAGCTGTAAAGGCGTCAAAGAGACACATTGATTCTCTATGGCATGAAAGTCGGTTCCGGGACCTGCGTCTTGTGTTTCTCCTGGTAAACCTATCCAGAAAATAGAATGCCCGCGAGGATCCTTATCTACAATCACTTTTTCCGCACGACAACGAGAACCTAACCGAGTAATTTTCCAATCTTTGATCTCTGAAAGAGGGCAATCTGGTACATTTATATTTAAAATTCGATGCGTCGGCAAGGGGTTTTCTTGGCTTTTCATAATGACCTCTTTGACCACCTGAGCTGCCGCTTCAAAATGCGTTAGACCACAAAGAGAGACCGCAATCGCAGGCACCCCCAATAAAAAGCCTTCTGTGGCCGCCGCCACTGTGCCTGAATACAATACATCGTCACCCAAATTAGCGCCATGGTTAATCCCAGCCACAAGCCAATCCACTTTTTCTTCAATCAACCCATTAAGCGCAAGGTGAACACTGTCCGTGGGCGTACCCAATACGGCGAAACGCCCTTCAGAAACCTTTCTTATTCGAAGCGGGTTTTCCAAGGTCAACGAATTAGAAGCCCCCGACCGATTTCTATCAGGCGCAACCACAGTGACGGAGGCAATTTGGGATAAGATCTCAACCAATGCATTGATCCCTTCAGAAAAAACACCATCATCATTACTTATCAAGATGTGCATCAAGCTCTCCTTCGAAGGCTTGGTCCATAATTTCTCTCATCACGGAGGTTGCAAAACTTCCCGCAGGCAAAGAAAAATCCAGTGTCAATGTGGTGTCTTCTTTCATCCAGGTCATGTTTTGCGGATACAATATAAGAGCACGGCGATCATGGCGCATCCTGTTGTTTCTGATCAAAGCCAATAAATGAGGTTCACTGTCTAACATATTTTGCTCAAACATTCGCGCGTTCAAATCTGTTGGAAGGGCATTGTCCCCCGTCATAGGACCTGATATTTGCCAAGCGCCTGAATTCAGTTGCATCAAAGCCTGTTCGATATCCTCAACTTTGGATGTTTCATTTCGATCATTTATCAATAAATCCCCCAGCATCGGAGCACGACAAGCGTCGGCTTCAATGCGCGAACAAAGGATCAAATTGAACAAGTAAGACCGAGCCGCCGAAAGATAAAAACTGCGTTTTGCTTTATCACGCACCCGCATTTTATCTTGTCCCCAGTCTCGCGCCGCCAAAACGTTATTCCCGTTTCGCCCAAAACGCTGTGACCCAAAATAATTAGGGACGCCTTTTTCTTTTATTTGGATAAGACGCGCCTCAATGTTTTCGGCGCTATTAAAATCGCGGACAACCACCTTAAATTGATTTCCCGTAAGCGATCCTGGACGCAATTTTTTATCGTGACGTAGGGTTTCAAGAATGGCCAGAACCCCTTCGTGGCTTTGTACAAACGCGCTTAAATCAGGAGAGGGTTGACCGGGAAGATGTACACCGAACCACTGCTCTGTCACCGCCTGTCTGTCTTTTAAGCCCGCCCAACTTACGTCTTTAGAACTCACACCACAGGCTTTTGCTAATTCATTCGCAATATATTGTGTGTTTTCCCCTTTTTTCCTGATACGCACTAAAAAATGCTCGCCTTCATTCGTGGGCGTAAAATCAAGGGTTTCACTTACAAAAAAATCTTCTGGATTGACTTTCAAACGGCCCGTCGCTGTCGGCTTACCATGTAAATAAGCCAGTGTTTTTAATAAATCAGTCATGAGAGTCCTTACGGATGATAACCACAACTTCACAAGCAATTCCTTCTTTTCTGCCTGTGAAACCCAGTTTCTCTGTGGTTGTGGCTTTAACATTGATATTACTGACATCCGTTTCAAGATCGTCTGCAATGACTTGGCACATTTTTTCAATGTGTGCGGCCATTTTCGGGGCCTCGGCAATCAGTGTCACATCGAGATTGCCCAGCACAAACCCTTTTTCTTTTACTTTTGAAAAAACGTCACGCAGCAAAAGACGGCTGCTCACCCCTTTCCATTGATTGTCCGTATCCGGAAAGTGACGACCAATGTCCCCCGCCCCTATCGCACCAAGCAAGGCATCACACACCGCATGCAAAGCGACATCACCATCAGAATGGGCAATCAGTCCTTGTTCATAAGGTACCTTCACGCCAGCAATGATCAAAGGATTTTCACCGCCAAATTTATGCACATCGAATCCATGTCCTATCCGAATCATCATCCTCACCTTTTATTTGTTCTTTTTTACGGATGCTGCGACAAAAAAAAGGCCGCCAAAAGTAAATCTTCAGGACGGGTCACTTTGATATTATCAGAGCGACCCAAAACCAATTTGGGACGCCCCCCAAGAAGGGATATTGCAAAGGCTTCATCGGTGACCCTGTGTTTGTCTTTGAGTGCATGCTCTAATGCATTTAAAAGAGAATCTCGTAAAAACATTTGTGGCGTTAATGCATGCCAAAGTTGCTCACGACATACAGTGCTTTCAATATTCCCTTGTGGATCAGAGCGCTTCATTGTATCACGAACAGGCATCCCTAAGATCGCCCCATCAGGATGAGAGCAAGCGGCTTCAATCAATGCATCGATATCTTGATTACAAATGCAGGGTCTTGCTGCATCATGCACCATAACCCATTCAGCCTTTGTGGCTTTTAAACCCGCCAATACAGAATCAGCACGTTCACTCCCCCCTCTTGCGACTCGAACGCGAGGATCATCATGAAGGGAAGTTTTGACAAAAAAGGAATCATCCGCACTCAGAACCACCACCACATAGGAAATGAGATCATGACCCAACAAACGATGCACGGTATGCTCTAAAAGGGTTTTATTGCCCATCATAAGATATTGCTTTGGACAAGGCGACCCCATACGCCGCCCAACGCCAGCCGCAGGAACGATTGCAACAAGATCAAGAGGAGAGGAACGAACATGAATCCCCCTCTTTGAGGTTTCCCATGCTTTATTTTTTAGCGGTATTTTATCGCCTTTCACGCTTGACTCCACACATTCACCTCCCACATTAAAATCTGTTTGTTATCGGCGCGGCCTTTAAATATTCAGTGGTCTAACTAATACCCGTCGCCTTTGAAACTGCCTGGCTGCTGGCGGCTCTCGCTCAAGCCAATCACAGAGTCCATCTATGCTCAGGGCCTTCGCTCGTTTGCCGCAGGCGCGCATCTTCAATTCCTTTGGGTATATTTGATATAATTCGACTTCATTGAATGCCATCAGGATGACTTTATCATCAGATCATATTTACAAGATACTTGACGTTATGTGCAGGCTGCGAGCAAATGAAGCTCGTGCGCCTTTTCCTTTCGCCTTGGATACTGCAGAATGTTTTGTAAGCTTTCGAAGCCCAATCACAGAGTCCTTCTGTACGCATGGACTGATGC
>CAMRBZ010000068.1 GCA_947040595.1 uncultured Enterovibrio sp.
AATGAAATGAAATGAGGTGTCAAGGTCATACCCGTTACATTAAGCAGTTATACCTCTCGCCTTTGAAGATGCAGAGTGTTGATTGTTGCGCTCCTTCTGCGTAATCCCAGACTCCACCTTGCTGAGGTGCTTCACTTGCTTGTCGCTGGGCGTCTCTTCAATTATTTTGGGTATAGAGTACCGATGTTTAATGGTGGATTTTAAAAAAATGCCCTGAAAATTTCAGGGCTTTATTTATTAGCGAGTTACTCTGGAGAATGAAGGGTGAGGCTTGAATTGTGTAATGCCTGGAAAAGTGCCTTTTCAAAGCGAGTGATCGGCGTTTGAGAAGGGTCAATTTCTTCACCAGTGTCCAGTGGGTGGTAATTACTCACAAGCTGCACAACAAGTAAGTTGTGACCTTTTTCATTGGTGAAAATGCCCGCCAGATTGTGGCTTCCAAAAAGTGATCCTGTTTTGGCTTTTAAGGATTCTTTTAATGGCGGATATCTCACGCTGTGACGGTATTTTAACGTGCCATCCATCCCCGAAACAGGAAGCATACTGACAAGGTGCTCTCCTTTTTTCGTGTAGAAAAAAGAGAGTATTTCGATTAATTGAGCCCCCGTGATACGGTTATTTCGAGACAATCCAGAGCCATCTGTGATAACGGCCGTTGTTAAATCAATGCCTGCTTTTTCTTTTAATATCATTTTCATTGCCATCGCACCGTTTGAAAAGGTGCCAGGTTTTTTGTAATAATGGTGCCCAATCATCTTCATTAAGTTATCAGCCACAAGATTGTCTGAGTCTTTCAGCATTCTTTTTAAAAGGGCGTCACGCGGTTCTGATGAATGTGTGGTAATGAGTTTGGCGGTTTTATTTAATTGACCTGTTTTAATTTGTCCTTTAAATCTGATCCCCGCATTTTTTATTTCTGCCCTTAAAACATCCTGAGCATACTTAGTGGGATTTTGTATGGCAAATTGAAGGGCAAGGGGGGCATTTCTGTATGCAAGACAGCCCGAGAGTTTGTAGACGTTTTCTTGAGAATAATGAAGTTGAAGCTCACAAAGGCCCTCTTTTTGCTCCTCTTTAGAGACAGCAATAACGTCACTGGAAATCGAAACAGGGTGATGCTGAGGGACAAAAACGCGGGTGATTTTTTTCTTTTTGTCACTGTATATTGAACCTTGAACACAATTATTATCAAGAGAAATGGCACTTGATGGGGCGCTATAGCAAACGCCTAAAATATCCCAAGGCCATCCAATGGCCTGTTCGTAACCAGAAAAAACAGTACCATCAAGTAATATATCGCCTTTGATGTTCTTGATGCCTGCATTTTTAATGGTTTGTAGGAGTTTTCTTATGTTTCCCCGCGTGAGCGTAGGGTCACCTCCAAATTTAAAGATGATATTCTTGCCTGATTGATAAACCTTTGTTTTGAAGGTGAAATTATCCGGAAATGCAAGGGTTGTCGCGATGGCCGTGGCCATTTTCAGGGTGCTTGCTGGGGGAAGTAAAATATCATCATCTAGTGTAAGAATGCTTTTTTTACTGCTGGTGTCGTAAATTGACAAACTGAGTTGAGATCCCGCGGGTAACATGGATTCAAGATTTTGAATGGGAATGGCGAAGGTATTCATTGAATAAACAAGAAAAGAAAATATAAAGCAACGTTTTTGCATTGGAATTATGACCTTTACTAAAGTTTCACTGTGGGTGTTGTTGTAAAAATGTTGCGTTATTTTGTCGTTTTTGAGGTGTATCATATCGCATTTTTTGTTTAATTTAATAGGGTGGGTGTGTGTGTAAATGCGAGATTGTTGTCTTAAATCTTTGATGACCTAGCTTGAGAACTTGTTTAAACTTAGAGTATAAAATCTGATTATTTGTCACGCTTGCGTTAATCTTCGCGCGTGGCTTTATTTTTGTCAAAATGCTTGAATTTTGGCTTATTGAAAGGTGATGTCATTTATGGATAAAGTACCTATGACGGTTCGCGGTGAGGCGCAGCTTCGTGAGGAGCTTGGTCGCTTGCTTAAACGTCGTCCAATTATTACACAAGCGATAGCCGAGGCACGCGAGCTTGGTGATCTTAAAGAAAATGCAGAATACCACGCAGCGCGTGAAGACCAAGGTATTTGTGAAGCACAAATACGAGATATTGAATATAAATTGTCTGTTGCACAGGTTATTGATATCACAAAAATCCAAAATCTAGGAAAGGTGATTTTCGCTTCTACTGTGTGGTTAATAAATTGTGAAACAGATGAAAAAGTCACTTATCAAATCGTGGGTGACGATGAAGCTGATATTAAGAAAAATCGGATTTCAGTGAATTCTCCTATTGCTCGAGGACTGATCGGCAAAGAAGAGGGAGATGAGGTGGCCATTGTCACCCCCGGTGGTATTAAAATATTTGAAATTGATACCGTTAAATACATCTATACCCAAGAGAGTTGAAAATGCAGGCTGGCTGCCTGTGAGCGAAGCTCCTGAGTCTCGATTGACTCTTCTATTGGGCTTTGAGATAGCAGGCAACAACCTTGCATCGTTAAAGACGGCGGGTAGGAGTGGACTTAAACAGTGAAATGCGAAAAAGGCCGCAATGCGGCCTTTTTTATTTTCGAGGTAATTCGATCTTACGCGCTTCACTTTGGCGATAAAGCACCAATGTTTTGCCGATCACTTGTACTTTTTCAGCTTTCGTTTCACGAACAATGGCATCAACCGTTAAATGTTTCGTATCACGATCTTCTGAAGCGACTTTCACTTTGATGAGTTCATGGTGGCTCAGTGCAAGTTCAATTTCTGCAATCACGGCTTCTGTTAAGCCATTTGATCCCATCAATACAACGGGTTTTATATTGTGGGCGAGACCTTTGAGATGTTGCTTTTGTTTTGTGCTTAGATTCATATTAGATCTGATTTTTTAATTTTTGGGGTTGAAAAAAACGCATTCTAACGCCATCTCAGGAGAAACTGAATCATTTCCTACTTTACTGTCTCCCTTAAGGGTAAACGGTTCTGTTGTAAGTCAGGTTAATATGAGTAAAAAGAAACATTCAGCGAGTTCGGGTCGCTGGTTACAAGAACATTTTAATGATAAATACGTTCAAGAAGCACAAAAAAAAGGTTTTCGTTCTCGGGCTATTTTTAAACTTGATGAAATTCAAGGAAAAGATAAGTTATTAAAGCCTGGAATGATCGTGGTGGACTTGGGGGCAGCCCCTGGAGGCTGGTCTCAATATGCCGCCGAGAAGGTGGGAGATCAAGGGCAAGTGATTGCGTGTGATATTCTCCCGATGGACTCCATACCAGGAGTCAGCTTTTTACAAGGTGATTTTCGTGAAGAAGCCGTACTCAATGCCTTGATGACGAGGATTTTACCGAATAAGGTTGATTTGGTAATGTCAGATATGGCTCCAAATATGAGTGGAAATATGGCATCAGATCAACCAAAAGCAATGTATCTTGTTGAACTTGCTCTTGAAATGTGCAGAGAGGTGCTAGCCTTACAAGGTTCATTTATTGTAAAAGTATTTCAAGGTGAAGGGTTTGATGAGTATCTTGCTCTTGTCCGCAAGCTGTTTAAAACGATCAAAATTCGAAAACCGGATTCTTCACGAGCCCGTTCTCGAGAAGTCTACATTGTGGCTACAGGTTACAAACTGTAGTATTCTACCCTCTATTCATACAGTTTTTTTGGAGCTAACACTTTGAGTGACATGGCAAAAAACTTGATTTTATGGCTCGTTATCGCTGTCGTATTGATGTCAGTGTTCCAAAGTTTTGGACCGGGAGACAGCGCTGGACGTCAAGTAGATTACACGACCTTTGTGCAAGAAATAGGACAAAACAAGTTACAAGATGTTCAGTTTAATAATCGTGAACTGAAAGTGACGCGCCGTGACGGCACGGATTATCTGACTTACATCCCTGTATTGCAGGATCCTAAATTGTTGGATGATTTAATCAACAACAAAATAAAGGTACGAGGAACGCCACCAGAAGAACCAAGCATATTAGCGTCTATTTTTATTTCGTGGTTCCCCATGCTTCTTTTGATTGGTGTGTGGATTTTCTTCATGCGTCAAATGCAAGGCGGGGGTGGTAAAGGTGCGATGTCTTTTGGTAAATCAAAAGCGCGTATGATGAGCGAAGAGCAAATCAAAACAACCTTTTCTGATGTTGCTGGCTGCGATGAAGCAAAAGAAGATGTAAAAGAGTTGGTTGATTATCTGCGTGATCCCAGTCGTTTTCAAAAATTAGGCGGCAGGATCCCTACGGGTATTTTGTTAGTCGGTCCTCCTGGTACGGGTAAAACGCTATTGGCAAAAGCCATTGCAGGTGAAGCAAAAGTGCCTTTCTTCACGATTTCCGGATCGGATTTTGTTGAAATGTTTGTGGGTGTGGGTGCATCACGTGTGCGAGACATGTTTGAACAAGCGAAAAAAGCCTCACCTTGTATCATTTTTATCGATGAAATTGATGCCGTTGGACGTCAACGTGGCGCAGGTTTGGGAGGTGGACATGATGAACGTGAACAAACTCTAAACCAAATGCTGGTTGAAATGGACGGCTTTGAAGGCAATGAAGGCGTGATTGTTATCGCGGCAACAAACCGTCCTGATGTTCTCGATCCTGCTTTACTTCGTCCGGGTCGTTTTGACCGTCAAGTGGTTGTGGGTCTTCCCGATGTGCGTGGACGTGAACAAATTCTAAAAGTGCATATGCGTAAAGTGCCTTTGGGTGATGATGTGGTCGCGTCTGTGATTGCGCGTGCAACCCCAGGCTTTTCAGGGGCGGATCTTGCTAACCTGGTCAATGAAGCTGCATTGTTTGCCGCGCGCAGTAACAAGCGCACGGTTTCAATGAATGAATTTGAACTGGCAAAAGACAAAATCATGATGGGCGCTGAGCGTAAATCAATGGTGATGTCTGAAGAAAGTAAAGAAGCCACCGCGTATCACGAAGCGGGCCATGCCTTAGTGGGACGCTTGGTACCTGAACATGATCCTGTCTACAAGGTTTCTATTATTCCACGTGGACGTGCTTTGGGTGTGACCATGTATTTGCCAGAGCAAGATCGTGTGAGCATGTCTCGTCAGCATCTTGAGTCTATGATTTCAACCCTATACGGTGGACGTTTAGCGGAAGAAATTATTTATGGTGTTGAAAACGTCTCAACTGGCGCTTCGAATGACATTGAACGTGCAACTGAAATTGCTCGTAAAATGGTGACGCAATGGGGCTTTTCCGAAAAATTAGGTCCTCTTCTTTATGCGGATGATGAAGGCGAAGTTTTCCTTGGACGCTCTGTGACTCAAACAAAGCACATGTCTGATGAAACGGCCCGTATCATTGATAAAGAAATTCGCGATTTGATTAATCGTAACTACGAAAGAGCGCGTCAGTTGATTGAAGGCAATATGGACATCATGCACGCAATGAAAGATGCATTGATGAAATATGAAACAATCGATGCAGCTCAAATTGATGATTTGATGTCGAGAAATCCGGTTCGTGATCCTGCAGGTTGGGAGGGGGAAACAAGCCCTTCAGACGACAAACCCACGAAACCTGACTCAAAACCAGATTCATCAGATAAGTCATTAGATATGAATGATAAATCGGTAGATTCTGACAATAAATCTGAAGCTTAATTTTCCGCTTTGAATCTTTAAAACCCCGATAATCTCGGGGTTTTTTTCTTTGTTTTTTAAACGTAAATAATCTCAGCTATGAAACTAATCAGTCAATCTAAGTGCCTCTCTTTTCATCGTCCTCAAATTATGGGGATCTTGAATGTTACGCCAGACTCCTTTTCTGATGGTGGGCAATTTTCTTCTCTCGATGCCGCTTTGTTTCATGCCGAAAGCATGTTAAAAAACGGTGCCCATATTTTAGATATTGGTGGAGAGTCGACACGTCCTGGTGCGCCTCTTGTCTGTGCAGAGGAAGAATTATCCCGCGTTATTCCTGTTATTGAAGGGATACGTGCCCGATTTGATTGCTGGCTTTCTGTTGACACGAGCAAAGCGATTGTCATGAAAGAAGCGGCTTTAGCCGGGGTGGATTTAATTAATGATGTACGGGCGCTTCAAGAAAAAGGGGCTTTAAAAGCCGCCATTGAAGCGGACATTCCTGTGTGTTTAATGCACATGCAAGGTCAGCCGCAAACCATGCAAGTTCAACCTCAATACCCTGATGTCTTGCAGTCGGTGCATGATTTTTTTAAAGCACGTATTCGAGTTTGTGAAGAGCACGGATTAAATCGAAACAAAATGATCCTTGACCCTGGGTTTGGGTTTGGTAAAAACAGGAGTCATAACTACCACTTACTTTCAAAATTAGATGAATTTCATCAATATGGTTTACCGTTATTGGCGGGGATGTCGAGAAAGTCCATGATCTTTAAATTACTGGGTCGCTCAGCAGAAGATGTCCTTGCAGGCAGTTTGGCTTGCGCCACGATAGCCTTGATGAAAGGCGCTCATATTATTCGTGTTCATGATGTAAAAGAAACCTCTGATGTCGTTCAAGTCTTTAAGGCCTTGAGTGAGGTTGAGGAAATGTCTGGAGAAACCCAATGAAACAACGCAAATATTTTGGTACTGACGGCGTGCGCGGCAAAGTGGGCACATTTCCTATTACGCCCGATTTTATTCTTAAATTAGGCTGGGCTGCGGGACGCGTTTTGAGTCAGCAGGGCACAAAGAAAGTATTGATAGGAAAAGACACGCGCATTTCTGGGTATATGTTAGAAGCGGCGCTTGAAGCCGGTCTTTCAGCCGCAGGTCTTCAGGCCGCACTGACAGGGCCCATGCCAACGCCAGCGATTGCCTATTTAACCCAAACATTTCGGGCCGAAGCGGGCATTGTTATTTCTGCCTCTCATAACCCTTATGAAGACAATGGCATTAAGTTTTTTTCAGCGGAAGGAAAAAAACTGCCCGATGAAATTGAGCTTGCGATTGAAGCTGAGCTTGAAAAACCCTTAACCTGTGTGGACTCAGAAAAACTGGGTAAGGCGAAGCGCATTGTGGATGCGGCAGGGCGGTATATTGAATTTTGCAAAGGGACATTTCCTTCGCACATGAGCCTTGATGGCATCAAAATGGTGGTTGATTGTGCGCATGGTGCAACCTACCATATTGCACCTTCTGTTTTTACTGAATTGGGCGCCAATGTTATCGCGATGGGCATTGAGCCGAACGGTACCAATATCAATCATGAAGTGGGCGCAACGGATGTACGGGCGTTGCAAAAACGGGTGATAGAAGAAAAAGCGGCACTCGGAATTGCCTTTGATGGCGACGGAGATCGCCTTATTATGGTGGATCATGAAGGCCATAAAGTGGATGGCGATCAAATAGCCTACATTATTGCGCGGGAGTCTTTGCGTAATGGCACCTTAAAAGGCGGCGTTGTCGGAACCTTAATGAGCAACATGGGAATGGAACTCGCCTTGCAAGAATTAGGGATCCCTTTTGTGCGTTCCCAGGTCGGAGACCGTTATGTCTTAGAAAAGCTTTTAGAGCATGATTGGAAGATTGGTGCTGAAAACTCAGGGCATATTATTTTACTTGATAAAGTGACCACGGGAGATGCCATTGTCGCCGCTTTGCAAGTATTGGCAAGCCTCGTCGGAACGAAATTAAGTTTGAATAGCTTGTGTAAAGGGATGATGATGTTTCCGCAGTTTCTGGAAAATGTTTATTTTTCAGGAGAGTCAGATCCACTTCACTGTGATGCAGTTCAGAATGTCGTGGCGACGGTGGAAGAGAAACTGGGTGAGAATGGGCGGGTTTTATTGCGAAAATCGGGTACTGAAGCCTTGATCCGTGTGATGGTTGAAGGGACAAACTTTGACGAAGTAAAGGCCTATGCCCTTGAAATTGCGGATGCAGTAAAAAAGAATTGCTAAAGTATTTGTGATGTTTTTATACTCAGAGAGCGAAAAAGTGCTTATAAGTTGTGCAAATGAAAGAGAAAAGTCTGTTTTTTTGCATTTATTACTTGTCATACAGAGCTGTTTTCGGTAGTATTCAATCGCTCTCTGGTGTAGAGGGATGCGCTGGTTAGCCCTTCGAGGGTGCTGGCTCAACAATTTGGAACATAGGTGGAACGCATGTACGAAATTCTACTTGTGATTTATCTGTTGGCCGCACTGGGTGTAATCCTCCTCGTATTGGTTCAGCAAGGTAAAGGCGCAGATATGGGAGCTTCCTTTGGAGCTGGAGCATCAAATTCAGTATTTGGCTCAAGTGGTTCAGGGAACTTTCTAACGCGAATGACTGCGATATTCGCGACAATATTTTTAGTTCTTAGCCTTGTGCTGGGAAATATGACAGCAAAAAAAACAGAGGTTGGCAGTGGATTCGATGACTTGTCGATTCCAACATCTGAGCTGTTAGAAGTTGATAAAGCGGTTGTCGTTGAAGATGTAAACGACACGCCGAAGTAATCAAGCAAGATTTGCCGAGGTGGTGAAATTGGTAGACACGCTATCTTGAGGGGGTAGTGCCTGTATAGGCATGCGGGTTCAAGTCCCGCTCTCGGCACCATTTTTAAAAATTGTTATAGCAGTTCACTTGAATTTCCTCTTGAACTAAAGGTATAATAAGCACTCATCGGACGCGGGGTGGAGCAGTTTGGTAGCTCGTCGGGCTCATAACCCGAAGGTCGTCGGTTCAAATCCGGCCCCCGCAACCACTTTATCAGTGATTGATTCGTGAGACCAAATCAGTCATTGTTCTCCTGCTTTTGCAGGGGGGTCAAGGTCCAGTTAAATGAAACCTCGATATTCGAGGTTTTTTGTTATCTGATGACGACGATTTGAATCAATGGCTGGGCTTTTTAGGCCCTTTTTTTATTTCAGAGATCTGTATGACCGGATTAGAAAAACAGCTTCATATTTTACTTGAAGCTCCAGTAGAAGCGTTGGATTACGAACTGGTTGGGCTTGAATTTGTTCGGGCAGGGGAGCATTCTACTCTGCGTGTTTTCATTGATCATGAAAATGGCATCACTGTCGAATCCTGTGCTGAAGTGAGTCGTCAAATCAGTGCTGTCATGGATGTTGAAGACCCAATTACGGTGGCTTACCATCTTGAAGTGTCTTCTCCAGGATTAGAGCGCCCGCTTTTTAAAGCTGCACATTATCAGCGTTTTGTTGACCAAGAGGTCAACATTATATTGAAAATGGCAACACAGAATCGGCGTAAATGGAAGGGTAAAATTATCTCAGTCGAAGGCGAAACAATCACTGTTTGCGTCGATGGCAATGAAGAAGCGTTCGCCCTGAGCAATATCGCCAAGGCTAACTTGGTTCCTTCATTTTAATGAAATGAGGCATGAGTTCATGAACAAAGAGATCTTGGCTGTCGTAGAAGCGGTATCCAACGAGAAAGCGGTCCCTCGCGAGCGAATTTTTGAAGCTTTGGAAACAGCATTATCCACAGCGACAAAGAAAAAGTATGAAATTGAAATTGATGTGCGCGTTGTTATTGACCGCAAAACCGGAGAGCTTGAAACTTTCCGTCGTTGGTTAGTGGTGGATGAAGTCACTTCTCCAACCCGCGAAATCACGTTAGAAGCGGCGCAGATTGACGATGATGGTCACTTTCTTGAGAACGTTGAACTAGGTCATTATGTTGAAGATCAAATTGATTCTGTCACTTTTGATCGCATCACAACCCAAACAGCGAAGCAAGTGATCGTACAAAAAGTACGTGAAGCTGAGCGCGCTCAAGTGGTTGAGCAATTCATGGACAACGAAGGCGACCTTATTACCGGTGTCGTCAAAAAAGTCAGTCGTGAGCTTCTTATTGTCAATTTGGGTAATAATGCTGAAGCGGTCATTTCCCGTGAAGATCAGCTGCCTCGTGAAAACTTTCGTTCAGGCGATCGCGTGCGTGCATTATTGTATGCAGTGCGACCGGAAGCCCGTGGTTTTCAGCTCTTTATGACACGTTCTAAACCTGAAATGCTGATTGAACTTTTCCGTATTGAAGTGCCTGAAATTGGCGAAGAAATGATTGAAATCATGGGTGCTGCCCGTGATCCCGGTTCTCGTGCAAAAATTGCTGTGAAAACCAACGACAAGCGTATTGATCCTGTGGGCGCTTGTGTGGGGATGCGTGGTGCGCGAGTTCAAGCTGTTTCTGCAGAGCTTGGCGGCGAGCGGATTGACATTGTTTTGTGGGATGACAATCCTGCTCAACTTGTGATTAACGCAATGGCCCCAGCTGAAGTGGCTTCTATCATCGTAGATGAAGACACCCACACAATGGACATCGCAGTAGAGCCCGATAATTTAGCCCAAGCCATTGGCCGAAATGGTCAAAATGTGCGTTTAGCCTCTCAATTAACGGGCTGGGAACTCAATGTCATGACGGTGGATGCCCTGAAAAGCAAACATCAAGAAGAAGCAAGCAAATCCATTGCTTTGTTTACTAAACACCTTGATATTGAAGAAGATTTCTCAACCATTCTGGTTGAAGAAGGATTTACGACTTTAGAAGAAATCGCTTATGTTCCCGTTGCCGAACTGTTAGAAATTAATGGTTTAGACGAAGACATGATTGAAGAGCTAAGAGCGCGCGCAAAAGAAGCGTTGACGACAATCGCCTTAGCCAAGGAAGAAATTTTAGACAGCGCTGAACCTGCTGAAGACCTGTTAAATTTAGAGGGACTCGATCGTGAAATGGCGTATCGTTTAGCTCTAAATGGCATTATTACTCTTGAAGATCTTGCCGAACAAGCAACAGAAGATCTTCTTGATGTTGAAGGGATGGATGAAAGTACCGCGGGCAAGCTTATCATGGCGGCACGCAATATTTGTTGGTTCAGCGACGAAGCCTAAGCGCAGCAATGGAGAAGCGAAATGTCAGAGGTTACAGTGAAGGCGCTGGCGAGCGAAATTGATACGTCGGTAGAGCGTTTATTAAAGCAATTTAAAGATGCGGGAATTGAAAAATCTGCGGACGACAGCATTAGCTTAGATGAGAAGCAAGTCTTGCTCACTCATCTAAAACGTGAGCACGGTGACGATGGTAGCGCCCCAACTCGTCTGACGTTACAGCGCAAAAAACGCAGTACGTTAAGTGTTTCCAGTACTGGCGGAAAGAGTAAGGATGTCCAGGTTGAAGTTCGAAAAAAACGAACTTATGTCAAACGAAGTGATTTAGAAGAACAACGCGTAGCGCAGGAAGCTGCATTGCGTGAACAAGAAGATGCAGTGAAACGAGAAGCCGAGGATCTGGCTCGACGTGAAGCTGAAGCTGCAAAACGTGAAGCCCAAGAGAAAGCCAAACGTGAAGCGAAAGAAAAAGCACGCATTGCTGCTGAAAGTGAGATGGCTTCAAGGGAGACAGCTGAAGAAAAAGCTGTTCGCGAAGCCTCTGAAGCGCAAATAAAGACAGAAGCTGATGAACTCAAGCATCGCCAGGAAGAGGAAGCCAAGCGTAAAGCTGAAGACGATAGTCAGCGCCAGCTAGAAGAGGCACGCAAAATGGCAGAATTGAATCAAGAGCGCTGGACTCAGCAAGAAGGTGTAATCAATAAGATGGAATCAACAGACCATCATACTGTGACATCTCACTTTGCTCGTGAAGCAGAAGACGAAGCCGATCGTCGTCAAGAGGCAGCCCCTCGTCGACGTAAAAAGAAAAAATCAGCGCAAGAAAAAGAAGACTCAACGTCTAATCGTGCGCGTGGTGGGAAAGCGGGTAAATTTAAAGGCCGCATGACCAAACCAACAGGAATGCAACACGCTTTCCAAAAACCGGTTCAGAAAATTAATCGTGACATCGAAATTGGTGAAACGGTCACTGTAGCTGAACTGGCCAATAAAATGGCGGTTAAAGCGACAGAAGTGATCAAAGTCATGATGCGTATGGGGGCGATAGCCACCATCAATCAAGTCATTGATCAAGAAACAGCTCATTTGGTTGCTGAAGAGATGGGTCACAAAGTCACCCTTCGCAAAGAAAATGAGCTTGAAGAAGCCGTTTTATTAGACCGTGACGCCAGCAAAAAACGTGAACCTCGTGCGCCTGTTGTGACC
Organism: uncultured Enterovibrio sp.; assembly: GCA_947040595.1. Taxonomy (GTDB): domain Bacteria; phylum Pseudomonadota; class Gammaproteobacteria; order Enterobacterales; family Vibrionaceae; genus Enterovibrio. Next base: position 12,059 of record CAMRBZ010000068.1, read on the forward strand.
ATTATGGGTCACGTAGACCACGGCAAAACGTCTTTGCTTGACTGTATTCGTAAAGCACATGTTGCTTCAGGCGAAGCCGGTGGGATCACGCAGCACATCGGTGCTTACCATGTTGAAACCGACAATGGTATGATCACCTTCCTTGATACTCCGGGACACGCCGCGTTTACCTCCATGCGTGCTCGTGGTGCCAAAGTCACCGACATTGTTGTGTTGGTGGTGGCCGCAGACGACGGTGTGATGCCGCAAACAATCGAAGCGATTCAGCATGCTAAAGCCGCTGAAGTGCCTTTGATTGTGGCAGTGAACAAGATTGATAAAGAAGGCGCGAACTTCGATCAAGTCAAAAATGAACTCTCGCATCACAATGTGATGTCTGAGGACTGGGGCGGCGAAAACATGTTTGTTTATGTTTCAGCCAAGGCCGGAACCAACATTGATGGTTTGCTTGAAGCGATTTTGTTGCAATCTGAAGTCTTAGAGCTTGATGCTGTGCGTGAAAGCATGGCAAGCGGTGTCGTCATTGAATCACGTCTTGATAAAGGCCGTGGTCCTGTCGCAACCGTTCTTGTACAAGAAGGAACACTGAGAAAAGGCGACATCGTTCTTTGTGGTCTTGAATATGGCCGTGTCCGTGCGATGCGTGACGAAAACGGAAAAGATGTTGATGAAGCGGGCCCTTCTTTGCCTGTTGAAATTTTAGGTCTTTCTGGTGTTCCTCATGCAGGTGATGAAGCGACTGTCGTACGTGATGAGCGTAAAGCACGCGAAGTGGCTCTTTACCGTCAAGGTAAATTCCGCGATGTGAAATTGGCACGTCAGCAAAAAGCCAAGTTGGAGAACATGTTCTCTAACTTAGAAGAAGGCGAAGTGTCTGATTTGAATGTCGTATTGAAAGCCGACGTACAAGGTTCGGTTGAAGCGATTGCAGATTCATTGACACGCTTGTCTACAGATGAAGTGAAAGTGAAAATTGTGGGCTCTGGTGTGGGCGCTATCACTGAAACAGACGCTGTATTGGCGGCGGCCTCTAATGCAATTTTGGTTGGATTTAACGTCCGTGCTGATGCATCTGCTCGCAAAACCATTGATATTGAAAATTTGGACTTACGTTACTATTCCGTTATTTATGCGCTTATCGATGAAGTTAAGCAAGCCATGAGCGGTATGCTGGCCCCTGAGTTCAAACAAGAAATCATTGGTCTTGCTGAAGTACGTGAAGTGTTTAAATCACCAAAACTGGGTGCCATCGCAGGATGTATGGTGACTGAAGGTCTTATCAAACGTAATAATCCGATTCGCGTACTTCGTGATAACGTGGTTATTTATGAAGGTGAGCTTGAGTCCTTACGTCGCTTTAGAGACGATGTGAACGAAGTTGCTAAAGGTTATGAGTGTGGTATTGGCGTTAAAAATTACAACGATGTTCGCCCTGGCGATCAAATAGAAGTATTTGAAATTGTTGAAATCAAACGCACCATTGATTGATCCGAAGTGAAATAAATTTAGACTGGAATTCATTCCTTTCTAATCGGTTGTTTATAAACACCAGGGGGGAAGCGTTCAACGCTTCCCCCCCATTTATTATGAGAGAAGCGTGATGGCAAAAGAATTTAGCCGCAGTCAACGTGTGTCACAAGAAATACAAAAAGAAATCGCATTGATTCTGCAAAGAGAAATAAAAGACCCGCGTATTACCATGGTCACGGTGTCAGGGGTAGATCTTTCCCGTGATCTTATTTACGCCAAGGTGTATGTGACCTTTTTAACCATGGCAGATCAAACGCCGCAAGGCGGTTTAGATGCCCTGATTGAGTCGGCCCCTTACATTCGAAATCTTTTAGGAAAAGCGATGCGATTACGCGTGGTTCCCGAAATCGCTTTCTTTTTTGATGCCTCATTAACAGAAGGCATGCGCATTTCGAACTTGGTTTCGAGTGCGGTAAAGGACGATGAATCACGTCATGTCGATTTAGATGATAAAAGCAATGATGATGAAAATAGCAAAGAGGAGAAAAAATAATGGCACGTTCTCCTCGTCGTCGCGGTCGTCTTGTCAATGGCATTCTTTTGCTTGATAAGCCTGCAGGCATCACATCCAATGATGCATTGCAAAAAGTAAAACGTATCTATTTCGCAGACAAAGCAGGGCACACAGGGGCATTAGATCCTCTGGCAACGGGCATGTTGCCACTTTGCTTTGGTGAAGCGACCAAGTTTTCTCAGTTTTTGCTTGAAGCCGATAAGCGCTATGTGGTTATCGCAAAATTAGGTGAACGTACAGATACCTCTGATGCCGATGGTGAAGTGGTTGAGCGTCGCGATGTCGATGTGAGCCTTGAGAAACTTGAAAAGCACGTCGATCATTTTAGAGGTGAAACCATGCAGGTTCCCTCCATGTTTTCGGCCTTAAAGTACCAAGGACGCGCCCTTTACGAATATGCACGTGAAGGCATTCATGTTCCGCGTGATGCACGTAAAATCACTGTATTTGAATTGAAACTTTTGCGATTTGAAGGCAATGAAGTCGAAATGGAAATTCATTGTACGAAAGGGACTTACATTCGCACTATCGTGGATGATCTGGGCGAAATGCTTGATTGCGGCGCCCATGTGATCTCTTTACGTCGTATTGGCGTGGCGCAATACCCCGTTGAGAAAATGGTGACGTTGGACCAACTGGAAGCCTTGCTAGCACAGGCGCAAGAAGAAGACCTGCCTCCTCGTGTTTTACTGGATCCGCTTTTATTGCCTTTAGACAGTGCGGTACAACATTTACCAGAAGTGAATTTATTGCCCGTTGTTGCAAGTTACGCGATGAAAGGCCAAGCCGTTCAAGTACCCGATGCCCCACAAGAGGGTTTGGTGCGAATGACGGTGGGTGAAGCGCACGCTTTCATTGGTGTGGGTGAAATAAACCAAGACGGTTTAGTGGCGCCTTCTCGCTTGGTGAATGTCCGTTAAAGACACCTCTTTGATTTTGTCTACCTGTCGCTTTTGAAGCGGCTGGATCGAAGGCTAAACTCTTAAAGCTCAATCACATTAAAGGTTAATTGGATTAGGTTGTTTGGCTAATAGCTTAATTGGACACCCAGGATTAATTTGCTTTGGTTGATGTCTTAACCTCTTAAGATCGTGGGGTTTCACCCCACACCCGACCAAAAGGGGCTCAACAGCTAGCCCCTCTTGGATCTCCCAGCCGCGACCAACAAGATTGCAAACCTCAAAATAAACGCCAAATTAGCTAACAGGCTTAACGCGTTCCCGACGCGCCAAGCCTTATGCCGCCATCCATGGCGTCATTACGCATTTGTCGTTTATTTTTCAG
>CAMRBZ010000069.1 GCA_947040595.1 uncultured Enterovibrio sp.
TATATCATTTTTACATACGTTTATTTTATTATCAATTATGACTTCTTCCGTTGATTGACCAACCATTACTTTTTCTTGTTTCTTTAAAGTTGGGGAAGTCGTTATTCTTTTAGTTTGTACCGAGGTTTCTGCTCGCTTATCCGAATGCTCATGTTTATTCTCAAATGAAATTTTAGGTTTTGATTTTTTTTCTTTTGGTGTTAAATGAGAGGCTGTTTCTTTATTTTTATCTGGAGCAGATCGTGAATTTAATTTATTTTCAATAGGGTTATTTAGTTCCTCTCGAGTTGGCTGTTTAAATCCATTCGGGTTATAACCAGGATTAGCGTTAGGATGAATATGATTATAATACAAACTCTTTAAAGCACTATTGTTATTTATTACACCAAGTAAATTTGCTTTATTTTTTGAATCATCAATATATTTAAAAAGAGCAGTAGAAATTTGACTATTTTTTTCTGCATAATCGAGCCTCTTTTCAGTTTTACTGTTTAATGTTGATCCTTCACTCAAATTATCTCGCGATATTTTAACGCCGATTATTTTTCCCGCCAATTCATAATTTCCGTTTTTCAGTGCCTTAGCTGCTGATTGCTTTTCAAGCTTTTTATCATCTCCTACATTAACAAAGGGTTTACTCTTTCCTGAAGCACCGCTAATAGCCATTCGATCACCATCCATTACAATATAATTTATATAATTAAATCTTAATATAAACATCATTGTGTTTTTTGGGTGTCTATTTAATGCGTAAAACATCAATAATCATTTTAAATGCACTTGTTTCTTAATTCATTTAAAGTTGAATTTTAATGTTTTTCTTATTTATATATCATCTGTAATGAAATTATCCATTATTTATAACCGTCTCAGTAAATATTTTACGATTCTTTCTTGTTAAACATGGTTCTAAATTTTTCAATTAAAATAACTATTTATACCCAAAGCAATTGAAGGTGCGCGCCTGCGGCAAAGGAGTGAAGGCCCTGAGCATAGATCTACTCTGTGATTGGCCTGAACGAGGACAACTAACACCCAGACAATATTTGGTTAAGGACTTATTGGGGTGAGTATCATGGGATATTTGAAAGGTTTTTTAGCTTATATTAAAGGCGACACAGAGGTCGCCTTTAAAATATACCCGTTAACTTAGCGGGCTTTTCTTGTTAATTCAATTACACGCAACTGAGCAATGGCTTTCGCCAAATCACTGGCAGCTTGAGCGTAGTCCATGTCGCCATGTTTATTGAATATCCGGTCTTCAGCTCGGCGCTTCGCTTCTTCGGCTTTCGCTTGATCCAAGTCCAAAGCTCGGATCGCCGTATCAGCTAAAACAGTCACTGTACTCGGTTGCACTTCCAACATACCACCAGAGAGATAGATAACTTCTTCCTCCCCATGTTGTTTGGTTATGCGGATCATGCCTGGAATAATAGAGGTTAATAGCGGAGTGTGGCTGGGAAAAATACCCAGCTCACCTTCAGCACCAGAAACCTGAATAGACTCTGCGCGACCAGAAAACAATTGTTTCTCAGCGCTCACTACATCCAGGTGAAAGGTCATCGCGGCCATATTCTCTCCTCGCTACAGTTAGAGATTTTTCGCTTTTTGGATGACTTCTTCAATCGCACCGCAATACAAAAATGCTTGCTCAGGAATATCATCAAATTCACCATTTAACAGACCTTTAAAGCCTGTAATCGTGTCTTTAAGCGAAACATAAACACCCGGTTGACCCGTAAATACTTCCGCAACATGATAAGGTTGAGTTAAGAAACGCTCAATCTTACGCGCTCGTGCAACAGCCAATTTATCTTCTTCAGATAACTCGTCCATCCCCAAAATTGCGATAATGTCTTTTAACTCTTTATAACGCTGCAATACAGATTGAACCGCACGAGCAACATCATAATGCTCTTGACCTATGACCAAAGGATCAAGCTGTCTAGAGGTGGAGTCTAACGGGTCAATCGCAGGATAAAGGCCGAGGGCTGCAATATTCCGTGAAAGAACAACGGTTGCATCCAAGTGCGCAAAAGTTGTCGCAGGAGAAGGATCCGTTAAATCATCCGCAGGAACATAAACGGCTTGTACTGAAGTAATCGAGCCTGATTTAGTGGATGTAATGCGTTCTTGAAGTACACCCATTTCTTCAGCCAACGTAGGTTGATAACCCACAGCAGAAGGCATACGACCCAATAACGCAGAAACTTCCGTTCCTGCCAAGGTATAACGATAAATGTTATCGATAAACAAAAGCACATCACGACCGTCATCACGGAATTTTTCCGCAATGGTTAAGCCCGTCAATGCAACCCGAAGGCGGTTGCCTGGAGGCTCGTTCATTTGGCCGTATACCATGGCTACTTTTGATTCAAGCGGATTTTCAACATTTACAACACCCGCTTCTTGCATTTCAAAGTAGAAATCGTTTCCTTCACGGGTACGCTCTCCCACCCCAGCAAACACAGAAAGTCCTGAGTGCTGCAATGCAATGTTGTTAATAAGCTCCATCATATTAACGGTCTTACCAACACCCGCACCACCGAAAAGACCAATTTTGCCACCCTTTGCAAACGGACAAATCAAGTCAATAACTTTGACGCCCGTTTCAAGTAATTCTGTCGCACTTGATTGATCTTCATAGCTTGGCGCTGAACGGTGAATAGAATAACGCTCTGTTTCACCAATATCACCACGTTCATCAATAGGATCACCTAGCACGTTCATAATACGTCCTAAGGTCTCTATTCCTACAGGTACTTCAATCGATTTACCTGTGTTTTCAATTATCAATCCACGACGCAGACCATCTGACGAACCCATTGCGATAGTACGGACAATACCACCACCCAACTGTTGCTGAACTTCCAGCACCAGACGTTCGCCTTCACGTTTCACGTTCAGAGCATCATATACCCTAGGTACAGATCCTTCTGGAAACTCTACGTCGACTACCGCACCGATGATCTGAACGATCTTACCTGTAGCCATCGTTATTCCTCTAAAATATGTCGTTGAGTCTTGCATTACACCGCAGCAGCACCGGAGACAATCTCCGACAACTCTTGAGTAATGGCAGTCTGACGGGCTTTATTGTAAACAAGTTGCAGTTCATCAATAAGATCCCCGGCATTGTCTGTTGCTGATTTCATCGCCACCATTCTTGCGGCTTGCTCACTCGCAAGATTTTCCACCACACCCTGATAAACTTGCGATTCTATATAACGAACCAACAGAATATCTAAGAGCGGTTTCGGCTCAGGCTCATAAATGTAATCCCAAGAATGCTTGCGCTTCATGGTTTCATCTTCTGATTTTGGCAATGGCAGTAATTGTTCTATTGTGGGCTCCTGAGACATGGTATTTACAAACTTGTTGTATACCAAATACAGGCGATCCAAATGGCCTTCATCGTATTTTTTTAGCATGACAGACACAGTCCCTATCAGCTCTTCAAGCTCCGGTTTATCCCCTAAGCCTGAAACCTGCGCGCACACTGTTGCACCGTAATTACTAAAAAAAGAACTGGCTTTTGAACCTATCAAGGCGGTTTCAATTTCAACCCCCTTTTCACTCCAACTTTGCATGTCTATGATGGTTTTTTTGAACACATTAATATTCAAACCACCACACAAGCCACGATCCGAAGAAACAATGATATAACCTACGCGTTTTACTTCACGCTCTTCCAAATAAGGATGACGATACTCCAAGTTTCCAAGTGCAACATGACCAATCACTTTACGCATCGTCATCGCGTAGGGACGGGAAGCTTGCATTGCCTCTTGAGAGCGGCGCATTTTAGAAGCGGCAACCATTTCCATTGCTTTTGTGATTTTCTGTGTGCTTTTTACACTTCCAATCTTATTACGGATCTCTTTTGCACCGGCCATCAAAACTCTCCGTTACAAGAAGGCCGCAAAAGCGACCTTCTAAACATTACCAGGTTTGAGTTGCCTTAAAATCTTCAAGCAAAGTAGAAAGTTGCTTTTCAATTTCACTGCTGTAGTCGCCTGTTTCATCAATAAGAGAAACCAAATCAGCAAACTGAGATTTCGCATAGGCAAGCAATGCGGCTTCAAAATCAGCCAATTTATTGATTTCAACGTCGGTGAGATAGCCTTTTTCAGCCGAAAAAATAATCACACCTTGTTCAAAAACAGACATTGGCGCATATTGCTTTTGCTTCATCAATTCGGTGACTTTCTGACCATGATCAAGCTGTTTTTTCGTCGCATTATCAAGATCAGAAGAAAACTGAGCAAATGCCGCTAATTCACGGTATTGCGCAAGCGCGGTACGAATGCCGCCTGACAATTTTTTCATGATTTTGGTTTGTGCCGCGCCACCCACACGAGAAACAGAAATACCCGGATCAACCGCAGGACGGATCCCTGAGCTGAACAGTTCTGTTTGCAAGAATATCTGACCATCCGTGATGGAGATAACGTTGGTTGGAACGAAAGCCGAAACGTCTCCAGCTTGAGTTTCAATGATAGGTAAGGCCGTTAATGAACCGGTTTTACCTTTCACTTCCCCCTTCGTGAAGGTTTCGACATAATGCGCATTAACGCGTGCCGCACGCTCAAGAAGACGGGAATGGAGATAGAAAACATCGCCAGGAAATGCTTCACGACCCGGAGGACGACGGAGCAACAAAGATATTTGACGATAAGCAATGGCTTGTTTAGAAAGGTCATCATAAACAATCAGTGCATCTTCACCACGATCTCGGAAATATTCTCCCATCGCGCACCCAGAATAAGGCGCAAGATATTGTAATGCAGCCGCTTCTGAAGCGGAGGCCACAACAACAATGGTATTTCTTAGTGCATCGTGCTCTTCTAATTTACGTACCACATTCGCAATCGTTGACGCTTTCTGACCGATAGCGACATAAATAGCGAAAATACCAGAATTTTTCTGGTTGATAATGGCATCAATTGCAAGGGCTGTTTTGCCTGTCTGACGGTCACCGATTATCAGTTCACGCTGACCACGCCCAATTGGGATCATGGCATCAACCGCCTTGTATCCCGTTTGTAACGGCTGATCAACCGATTGGCGAGCAATAACGCCCGGCGCAATCACTTCAACAGGTGATGTTAATTTCGCGTCAATAGGGCCTTTTCCGTCGATAGGCTCACCTAAGGTGTTTACCACTCGACCCAAAAGTTCAGGCCCAACAGGCACTTCAAGAATGCGTCCTGTTCCTGTTACTTTCATGCCTTCTTGCAAATCTGCATAAGGACCCATAACAACCGCGCCCACAGAGTCGCGTTCAAGGTTCAGTGCGAGAGCATAACGCTGGCCAGGTAGTTCTATCATTTCACCTTGCATCGCATCAGCAAGGCCATGGATACGAATAATACCGTCACTGACAGAGACAATGGTACCTTCGTTGCGAGCTTCACTTGTCACATCGAATTTTTCAATTCTCTGTTTAATAAGGTCGCTAATTTCCGTGGAATTAAGTTGCATGCTAAAAATCCCTAAATCAAGACTGCAATGCATCATTCAGACGCAAAATCGAGCCGCGTACTGAATCATCAATAACCAAGTCTCCAGTTCGAATAATAAGCCCACCAAGCAGGGCCACATCTACACTACAGGTCAGTTTCACTTTGCGCTCAAGGCGCGTTTCAAGCTTGCTGGAAATTTCACGTTTCTGCTCATCCGTTAAGGCAATCGCAGAGATAAGATCCACATCCACTTGCTTATCATGTTCATGTCGCATTGCCATAAACAAATCAAACACATCAGGCAAGACTTTCAAACGCCCATTTTCAGCCATCACCCGAACGAGATTTTGACCTTGTTCATTGAGCTGTTCACCGCACACAAAAAGAAATATTTCGGCCAGCTTTTCAGCTGAATGAATCCCACCAAGAGAATCTTTGACGGTTTCATTGCGGGCAACTTCAGCAGCAAAAGAAAGCATGTATGACCAAGTGTCTAATGCTTCTTTTTCTACCGCAAAATCGAAAGCTGCTTTAGCGTAGGGGCGCGCGATGGTTATCAATTCAGACATCTCTGCCCCTCTGATTAAAGTTTCGCAGTGATTTTATCGAGAATATCTTTGTGAGCATTTTCATCGATTGAACGCTCCAATATCTTCTCAGCGCCTTGTACAGCAAGAGTTGCAATTTGTTTGCGTAAATCATCGCGAGCACGGTTACGCTCAGTTTCAATTTCAGCCATTCCTTGATGAAGGATGTTTTCACGTTCAACATTTGCTTCTTCACGAGCTGAATCAATAATTTGAGCTTTGCGTTTGTTCGCTTGATCAATGATCTCACTTGCCGCTCGCTTTGCTTCTTTCATTTGATCAGAAACGTTCGCCTGAGCCAAATTCAGGTCTGTAGCAGCGCGTTCTGCTGCCATTAGTCCGTCTGAAATAATTTTCTGACGAGCTTCAATCGCTTGCATAATAGGTGGCCATACATATTTCATGCAGAAGATCACAAACATGGTAAATGCGATAGCTTGGCCGATTAGCGTTGCATTGATATTCACAACAGCGCCTCCCGATTAGTTAACAATAGGTTCCCATAGGGGAAATTAACCCAACTGAGCAACAAACGGGTTTGCGAAAGTGAACAGCAAAGCAATAACGATACCGATCATAGGAACAGCATCCAAAAGACCTGCGATGATGAACATCTTAACTTGTAACATGGGCGCCATTTCAGGTTGACGTGCAGCCCCTTCAAGGAATTTACCACCCAAGAGTGCAAAACCTATCGCCGTACCCAATGACGCAAGACCCACAATGATGCCTACGGCAATAGCAGAAAAGCTCAATAACGTTTCCATCACACACTCCAGTTTCTTGTTGTCGGCACAAATGCCGGAAGCTCAAAATATATTAAAAGATCAATGCGAATCTTCATGTGCCTGAGACAGGTACACGATGGTAAGCATCATAAAAACAAACGCTTGGATGGTAATAACCAAAATGTGGAAAATAGCCCACGGTACTGATCCCAACCATTGCGCCCACCACGGCATCAGTGCCGCAATTAGGATAAACACAACTTCCCCAGCAAACATGTTACCGAATAAACGCATCGCAAGAGAAATTGGTTTCGCCAATAACGAAACGGTCTCAAGCAATAAATTAAAAGGGACCATACTCCAATGATTAAAGGGATGAAATGCCAGTTCTTTTGCAAACCCTGTAATGCCTTTTATTTTGATGCTGTAATAAATCATCAAGAAAAAGACACCCAGCGCCATTGCCAATGTAATATTCACATCCGCCGTTGGCACGACTTTTAAGTAAGGGATCCCTAACCAATGCTCCGCAGGATAAGGTAAAAAATCGATGGGAATAAGATCCATCGTATTCATTAAAAATATCCAAACGAAAACGGTTAAAGCCAGAGGAGCAATCAGTGGATTGTTACCTTGGAAAGTATCTCGAACGTTTTGATCAACAAATTCAATTAACATTTCCACAGCACACTGCAGCTTACCTGGAACCCCTGTAGTCGCTTTTTTCGCTACAGACCGAAAAAGCCATAAGAAGCCCACTCCAATCAGAACAGAAAAAAACAAGCTATCAATATGCACTGTCCAGAAACCACCACTTTCACCTAAGCCCAGTTTATCCGAGGATAAATTAGTGAGGTGATGAGTAATATATTCTGTCGGTGTCAGCGCTTCACCAGGCTCCGCCATAACTCATCCTATTTGTTGTTGTTAATAAATAAAACTGGTGCAAGAAAATTAATTCCAAGCGCCAGCAAATAGGTCAGCGTGAGGGGAACAAGTTCCACCTCGATATACAGGAAAACAAAGGTGAACAAAATCACAGTCAGAAAAATTTTTAACACTTCGCCACCAAAAAAAGAGGCGACAACTTTCTGTGATGATCTTGCCCCACTGAAAAGAAATGCACACACAGCAAAGGCAGTATTTGAAAAAACAAAAATACCCCCGCCTATCAATGCAGAGACTCCCCAATCAATATCAATGATAAAACACATCAAAATTGCCATTATTAAAACGACGCATGCTTGCAATAACAACATTTTTTTTGCAAGCCTTCGACCTGGTTGCGTAAGCGTCGATTCCATGTATTCGGTCCTTTCTTTCTTATACCCGGCACTTTTGAAACTGCGTGGGTGTTGGCTGCGCTCGTAAAGCACAATCAAATAGTGCATCTAGGTTCAGGTAATTCGATTACTTGCCACCTACACGCATCTTCAAACCTCAAGGGTACAGTGATCGTCTTCAACAAAGAAAACAGAAAAAATTATACGAGCCCTTCTCTTAAATGCAATTTAGGAGGAATAAAAAATGAAGACTATTTAAACACTTTTTGGCGAGCTCAATAAAAAACAAGCTGAAGCTTACATGCTATTCATTTTCTTTCACCAAAAAGATCCAAAATTTTATCAAGAACGTCTTTATTCTCAAAATTAATTACAATATTACCGCTCCCATTTGTCGTTTGAGAGAGTTTTACATTTGCACCCAGTTTCTGTGAAAGTCGGTTTTGTAGTTCTAAAAACGGCGATTGAAGCACAGGCTCTTTTTTTATTTCTACAGGTTCCAACATTTTTTTTACTAAGGCTTCTGTTTGCCTTACGGTCAATTTTTTCTTGATGGTGACATGCGCCGCTTCAATCTGAGGCGCGCTTTCTAATGCCAACAAAGCACGAGCATGCCCCATTTCTATCTTTCGTTCAATTAGCATTTTTTTAACACAGCTTTCAAGACCATTTAATCTTAACAAATTGGTGATGCTTGCTCTCGATTTTCCTAATATTTCAGCGAGTTGTTGGTGCGTTAAGGAAAATTCTTGCACAAGGCGATGAAGCGCTTGGGCTTCTTCCATCGCATTAAGATCTTCGCGTTGTATATTTTCTATTAGGGCAATGGCGCTGGCTGATTGATCGTCCAACTCTCGAACTAAACAAGGAAGCTGTTTTAATCCTGCCATTTTGGATGCACGAAAACGTCGTTCACCCGCAATAATCTCATATTCCTTTAATCCTTTTTTTCGTACAATCAAAGGTTGAATGACCCCTTGAGTACGAATGGACTCCGCTAATTCATCCAAGGCATCTTGTGCCATTTCTTTTCGCGGTTGATAAACGCCTTGATGAAGAGATGAAAGAGGAAGGTATTGTAGCTCGTTTTGATTTTCGATAGCGTCATTGTTAGAAGATAAATCTATTCGTGTTTGCGCTTTCGCACTGGTTGCAAGAAGTGCATCGAGTCCTTTCCCCAATCCTCGCTTGGTTATGTTCATTCATTTTCCTTATGAGACATTGTTAGCATTCGATTTTTTTTCTCTGATTCTTCTTTTCGTAATATTTCTCCCGCCAAAGCCAAATAAGATTTAGAACCACTTGAGTATTTGTCGTAATACATAGCGGGTTTTCCATGGCTTGGGGCTTCTGCGAGGCGAACATTACGGGGTATTACTGTGCGATAAACTTTATCACCAAAATGCTTTTTAATTTGATCTGAGACTTCAGAGGCCAAGCGATTTCGGGGGTCGTACATAGTGCGAAGTAATCCTTCGACATGCAAGTCTGCGTTCACCACACTGGCTAATTTACTGATTGTATCCATAAGCGCGGTCAATCCTTCGAGAGCGAAGTATTCACACTGCATAGGTACTAAGACAGAATTTGCGGCAGTCATTGCATTGATGGTAAGAAGATTTAAAGAGGGAGGGCAATCAATAAAAATAAAATCATAGTGATCACGTACATCTGCTAAAGCATTTCGTAATCTTACTTCACGAGCAAACACTTCCATTAATTTGATTTCAGCGGCAGTAACATCTCCGTTGGCCGAAATTAAATGGTATCCACCGGTTGTATTGGTGACCACGACATCTTCAAAAGGGGTTTCTTCTGCTAACAAATCGTATGCTGTGGCGTGAACATTGTATTTATCCACACCACTTGCCATTGTGGCATTTCCTTGTGGGTCAAGGTCAATAACCAATACCTTGCGTTGTGTTGCAGCCAAAGACGCAGCCAAATTTACACACGTCGTTGTTTTACCCACGCCCCCTTTTTGGTTTGCAATTGCTATCACTTTTCCCACAATGTAACCCCGAAGAAATATTTTATTTTCCCAAGATTACTAGATGACGCTGCCCTTCCAACCCCGGAACAATCAAAGGTTTGATGCTGCTCACAAAACAATCAATCGGAAGCTCATCAATCTCTCTTTGGTCAACTTGTCCCTTTAAAGCTAAAAAAACACCTTGCTCTGAAGGTAAATGTTTGCACCATTTAACCATGTCACTCATTGATGCAAACGCGCGACTTAATACAGCATCAAACTGTAGGTCTGGTTTGAAATCTTCAACGCGACTTAAAATAGGGGTCACATTAGGGATTTTAAGCTCATGAATCACTTGACGAATAAAGCGAATTCGTTTTCCCAAGCTGTCCAATAAAGTAAAGGATTTTTCTGGATTGATAATGGCAAGAGGGATACCTGGCAAACCGGGCCCCGTTCCTACATCAATAAATCGATCTCCTTTAAGGTATTCACTGACGGCAAGGCTATCCATGATGTGCTTCACAAGCATCTCTTGAGGATCTCGAATGGACGTCAAGTTATAGGCTTTATTCCATTTATTCAGCATCTCAACATATCCGACCAGCTGGGCTTGTTGTTCTGCTGAAACAATGAATCCAGCCTCTTTAATTAGTTTTTCAAGACCTTGTTTCATTGAAGATTAATATCCTTTTTTGAGCATGCCTTGTTTTTTCAAGTGAACCAGCAAAATAGAAATAGCGGCTGGCGTAATACCGGAAATACGAGATGCTTTTGCAATAGTTTGTGGACGCGTATCTTGAAGTTTTAATACCACTTCGTTTGACAACCCTTTAATTTCTTTGTAATTCAATTCTATGGGTAAAAGTGTATTTTCATAACGAATGGATTTTTCAATTTCATCTTTTTGACGCTGAATATAACCTTCGTATTTTGTTTGTATTTCGACTTGTTCACGGGCTGTTTTGTCATTATGCGCTGGAGAAAATAAAGGAACGTTAACTAATTTGTCATAAGAAACTTCTGGACGACGTAATAGTTCTTCACCATTGGCTTCTCTTAATAACGGGGATTTTAAAAATAAATTCAATGCTTTTGCATCTTCAGATTGAGGGTGAATCCAAGTGCTACGTAGACGCTGCGTTTCAAGTTCAATGTTTTCACATTTTTCATTAAATCGAGCCCAACGAGCATCATCCACTAAACCTAATTCACGCCCTTTTTCTGTTAATCGTAAATCCGCATTGTCTTCTCGAAGCAATAATCGGTATTCCGCGCGTGAGGTGAACATTCGATAAGGTTCTTTTGTTCCAATCGTAGACAAATCATCAATTAAAACGCCCATATAAGCTTCGTCACGACGAGGACACCAGCCTTCTTTGCCCTGTGAGTACAAAGCCGCATTAGCGCCTGCAAGCAAGCCTTGAGCGGCGGCTTCTTCGTAACCTGTGGTTCCGTTGATTTGGCCTGCAAAGAATAAACCATGAATATTTTTAGTTTCAAAGGTTTGCTTTAGATCCCGAGGATCGAAAAAATCATATTCGATCGCATAGCCTGGTCGGGTTACTTTTGCATTCTCAAAACCTTTGATCGTTTGAATGATCCCCATCTGAACATCAAAAGGCAAGCTCGTAGAAATACCATTTGGATAGAGTTCGTTTGTTGTTAATCCTTCAGGTTCTACAAAGATTTGATGTTGATTTTTATCAGAAAAACGCATCACTTTATCTTCAATTGAAGGGCAATAACGAGGGCCTATTCCTTCAATGACACCCGTGTACATGGGGCTTCTGTCTAAATTGTTGCGAATAAGCTCGTGTGTTTTTTCATTTGTGTATGTGATGAAACAGGGGACTTGTTGGGGATGATCCAATACATTGCCCATGAACGAAAATACAGGGCAAGGATCATCCCCGTGTTGCATTTCCATCATTGAAAAATTAACTGTTCGGGCATCAATGCGAGGAGGTGTTCCTGTTTTAAGTCTGTCAACTCGAAATGGGTATTCACGTAAACGATTCGCTAAAGCGATTGAAGGCTGGTCTCCAGCTCGTCCACCAGGATAGTTTTCTAATCCAATGTGTATTTTTCCACCGAGAAATGTTCCGACGGTTAAAACAACCGCATTGGCTCGAAATTTTAATCCCATTTCCGTTACCACGCCCTGAACTTGATCCTGTACAAGAATCAAGTCCACAACGGCTTGTTGGAACAAGGTCAAATTGGGTTGATTTTCTAAAGAAAACCGTACAGCAGATTTATAAAGCGCACGGTCAGCTTGGGCACGTGTTGCACGTACTGCTGGACCCTTAGATGCGTTGAGTGTACGAAATTGAATTCCTGCTTTGTCGATAGCTTGAGCCATCAGGCCGCCTAAAGCATCAACTTCTCTTACCAGATGTCCTTTTCCGATCCCACCAATGGCAGGGTTACATGACATTTGCCCTAAGGTATCAATGTTGTGCGTTAACAACAGGGTTTTTCGTCCCATACGCGCAGCGGCTAAAGCAGCTTCAGTGCCTGCGTGACCACCTCCAACAATGATGACATCAAAGTGATCCTGGTAAAACATGGTATGACCTCAAAAAAAAATCTGTAGTTCAAATGACTCAGCAAGGGAGGATCATTCTACAGCTTTTCCGTATCCGATAGAACCAAAACTATCAGCCTCGATCGAAATGAAATCCTTAATAAGAAATAAAGATCTTTCTTTAGATCTTTTATTAAGATCTTTTATTAAGGGAGACGATCTCTGTGGATAAGCCCGAAATGATCCGTATGATCATAGGTTTATAGTGGATCGTTTCCTGTGACTTTCCTTGGATCTATCCGTTAACATGCTGGGATCAAAATGCCTTGTTATCCACAGGGGCTAGGAAAGGTAAAAGTTATTAGTCGGATAACTATAGGTTAATCACTGTTTTTAGACCCACTTATCCACAGTGATAAAGAGCGCAAAAGGATAAGAATGTATAAAACCTTTTATCTTGTTATTGTTGTTTTTCTGTTTTTTGTTTATCTGAGCGGTTTTTTTTGTTTATTCATAACGTTGCTGCGTTTTTAGAGAAGGGATCTTTCTTTTTCATTTGTCAGGATCGTGTCTTTTTCAGCCTAAAAAAGGAGAGGATCATTGCTTTTTTAGCCATCATTCTGATTTTTGAGAGGTTGTTTTGAGGATGTGTTTATTTGGAAAGAAACGTACTTTATTTAAAAAAATGAGACAAAAAGAATAAAAATATCTCCCTCTTTTTCATTTTCATTGAACAAAATGAGTGAACTTTTGGCTCAAACAAAGTGAAACTGCATGCTTGTTGGGTGCGCTCATTTGCATTTAGGCTCAAGATTTTCACTCCTTTTTCGCCTATCAGCATGTCCAAATCTCTAGGATAAAACGAAATAAAAAGTACAGATATTCTCTTAAATAATCTTAAAAAAGAGAATAATAAATGTACTATTTAAGAAATTAAATGTATAAAAAAGATTCAAAAAGTCTCTTTGTTAAGTATTTTTTCTTTTTTATAAGAAACAACAATACAGGTCTTGTGAGGGAGTTGTACGCGTGAGCGTCGCCAACATTTAGGAATATTCAAAGACGCCGGATACATCAAGTTAAACATTTGGCTCTATTTATACCCATTTCCTTTAAAGGTGCAGGGGTGTTGGCTGCTGTTTTAAAGTCCAATCACATAGTTTATCTATGCTCGGGGGCTTTTCGTTCTTGCGGCCAACCTGTATTTTCAAATTTCTTGGATATAAATACAGTTTCTTATTAAAGTGGAATGAAAAATGAGAACAACAGATCCAAGCGCCCTACACACTCAAGCGATAGGCCTGCATCTGAGCGCTTCTGAAGGTAAAAATACAGAAGACTTAAAGATAGAAAAAATGATTACCTTTTCAAACATCAGTAATACTTCAGCTCGACCTAGAAGCGGGCATATTCGTCCCGTTAGAGTCGCTTTAAGCCCTTCTACAGCTTTAACATTGGCCCTATTAACCTCTACTCTTTTTCCTTCAAGTTCTGGGGCTTTTATTCCTTCTACAAATTCAGCAAATTCAGCAAACAACAGAACAAGATTTGGCGCATCCGAAGCCGCTCTTGTTGGCACCTCGCAACCGAGGCGAACAATCGCTCGGTTAAATTTCGCTCCTCTTCCTGTGCCTGCGGTACGTGCTCGTAATGGTGTTTTGCATCAAGCGATCGGCATCGATTCAGTGGCAAGTTTACAAAGCGAAAAAAAAAGAGATAAATCAACCGAGTTTAATAAAGTGAAAATTAACTTGGGTCTTGAGAATAAAAGACTCACCAGCCAAGAAAAATCCTTCAACTTAACTCAAGGTCAACATTTGGATCTTCAAGAGTTAAATAAGAAAAAAACGTCTTTACGAAGAGAGTCTCTTTCATTTAAATTAAAAACGGGCAAGGATGAAGCCAGAAAAGATGAAAATGAAGAAACAAGTAAACCTGAGATATTAAATAGATCAGATTCTTTTCTGCGTGAATCTAATACTTCTAATACCCCATCCTCTTATTCCATACTTTCAACCTCTGGAGCTGAGAATATAAAGATATTATCAGGTAAGGATGTTATTGATAAGAAGCCAAAGGTGCCCACGAATGAAAATATATGTACTTTATCGGATCCCTGTCATGATAAATCACACCTTGAGCACAGTGTTACAAAACTCGAAATCCCGAAAGGAGGGACGCATCATTTAAGATCAAAGATAAATGAAGTCAAACGTTTTGAAGATGGAATATTTTTAGAGACAATGATTGATATGTATGGAACGAGACAAGTTCCGATGCTCGATCAAAGGAGGCCCTTTATAAAACCAAGATCAAAAGGAGAAAAGAAAAAAATCACAAAATCATCAAGGTCATCGAAAAAAAGGAGATAAATAATTTAATTATATATTTTATTGTTAATCGATATTATTCGAGATTTTGATCTTATCCGACATTCCGCACATGAGAAAAGAATATTGATTTATACCCGTCGCCTTTGAAGTTGCGTGCTTGTTGGCTGCGCTCTCTCAGCCCA
>CAMRBZ010000070.1 GCA_947040595.1 uncultured Enterovibrio sp.
ATAAAAAAGCATTTAAAATGTGATACATTCTTTGCAAAACCATATCATTCATGGCTTTGATGCTTAAATGAAAACACGAATGGCCTACTCAGACGATTCTTTCCAAAAGGAATGAAAATAGCTGGAATTTCGGATAAAAGAATAAAAGACGTTGAATTTCTTATAAATATGAGACCCAGAAAAACGTTAAATTATCTGAATCCCTTTGCATTTTTCCTGAGTAAAGGTCTGTCGCTTATTGTTAAGATCGAGCTTTAAGAATCGACAGTATTTTCAATCAGTTTGTATCTATGAGCAATTTGAAATAATAGGCATTCTCAACATATAATCTTTTTACTGCTTGAAGATCAATTGGTATACGGCTATGGATTTTCGTGTTGTATATACCGTCAGAAAAAGATTTTTCGATCGCCTCTTTTGCTACCTCGAGAGTTGCCATTTGACCTAAACAAAATGTCGTTTCGTTCGCATGTGACTCTTTCTGCGATTCTGTTGCCTTCTTTCTATGAAAAGACCTTACTCTAGGCCAGGCCCCATCCGAAACTGGTCTCTCTAAATAATACTTCTTTTTTGAACCTATTTTTCCGGATAAAATTATATAATAATATATCACCCTAGCGATCATATCTGAATCTTTTGATTTAATCGTATCCGAAATTTTCTTTACTAAGGCCGCCTTTAATTCTTTTTGCACCGGCGTCTGCAACAGCATTCTAACCTCCAACTTTTGAGTAGGATCATAGTGTGTAAAGTATTCTGTATTAGGGGTTTTTCTCTCAGAAGCACCACCAGAAGCACCACCAGAAGCACCACCAGAAGCACCACCAGCATCTGGATCCCAGATGTCAAATTCCTTCCGAATTGCGTTATATAGATCCTCTTCGTTATCAAAATCTGTCCAGTCATCTAATGACAACATATAAATCTCCCCTTTATTTATCAAAATCGCGTTATTTGTTTTTTATATACCCGAAGTAATTGAAGATGCGCGCCTGCGGCAAGTAAGTGACGCCCAATGCATAAATGGACGATGTGATTGAACTAAATGACCATAGCCAACACCCACGCAGCTTCAAAGGAGAGGGGTATAAATTCTCGAGCAAAACTTATCTATATTTAGCAAGGAAAATCGATTATAAAATATAATTCATCGCAACATCATAAGTTATAAATGACATAGAAAAGAAAAATAAATTCATCTTCGTCATCATTCATTTTAAAATTTAATTTTTTCTTATCCATGATTAAATGGAAGAATATGGCATCAGAGAGCCAACTCTTTCAATTAATCCTTTCATTATCCAGGACTTAAAAACAAACAAACCTTACAATAAGAAACAACAAAACTCAACACTTATCACCCTTAAGTGCTACATAAGCCAAACAAATCACCCAAATCTTTAGCGTGGTCTGTGTATTCACTGCAGTTAAATAACTTATTTTTTTATTTTTATTTTTATTTTTATTTTTATTTTTATTTAAGCGGGTAAATCATCTCGCCTTCATTTCAGACCTCATTTTATATTTAATATATCGTGATATATGTCACGGTTTTATTTACAGATGATAAACGCAGATCTCCGCTTTTAATTCAGGAGGAAATTGCGCGGAGAAACTGCAGACACCCTTGCAGCCTTGCAATACAGCGAAAAACAAGGCTTAACCTGCCTGTCCTTATTGAACGTGGAATCAAGCCGTTTGGCCGAAGAAAGTGACGCTTTTTTGCGCACCTTAGCAGGGCCTGAAATCGGTGTCGCCTCCACAAAAGCCTTTACAGGCCAACTTATGGTGCTTCTTTTAACCGCTTTATATGGGGCAAAAAACAGGAAAAATAAAAGATATGACACCTGTATTGATGATGTTCGCTCTAAAGTCAGCTTTGATCATTCTTACGCCCTTTCTCTTGCCATGCCCATTAGCTGAATGAAAATGGATATTTGCATTGTTTTTCGCACCTTGTAGGTTATGGTGACAGGACAAGGACAATAAAAGGAGCTGCTCATTTTCTCTGTTGTTCAAGAATTTAAATTAAAATAACGGGACAAATCAAATTACAAGCAACGAGGGTAACATATCGACTTGATTCCAGCGATCTTGAAAACAATTAAATTCTCTTTTAATTCAATGCATTAAGCATTGCTTCTTATTACCAGAGAATCTTATGAATTGTTACCCCAGTTTGATGGGTTCCAAAATAACACATAAAATTCAATAATTAAAAGCTACAAGAGCCAAGAGCCAAGAAAACTTTAGAAAACAACACTGACCCTGCATCAGCAAAAGAAGGGATCACATCACACACTCGTCGATATTGAGTGAGGAATATAATAGAGAATAAAATGATTCATTATCACCCTTCATTTGAAAAAGAAACATATCAATAATCAAATTAATCATGCAATTACTAGAAAATCAAACCTCTCCCGAGAAGAATTTATAGACGATACCCGTCGACTTTGAAACTGCGTGGGTGCTGCCTGCTCTCGCT
This sequence comes from uncultured Enterovibrio sp., assembly GCA_947040595.1. GTDB lineage: Bacteria > Pseudomonadota > Gammaproteobacteria > Enterobacterales > Vibrionaceae > Enterovibrio. The sequence continues at coordinate 2,489 of CAMRBZ010000070.1, forward strand.
CAGGCCAATCACAGAGTAAATCTATGCTCAAGGGCTTCGCTCGTTTGCCGCAGGCGCGCATCTTCAAGTGTTTTGGGTATACAGCCTGAATAGGACGCAATAGCTGAAGTTTGCTTTGATTCAAAGAAGCACGGAGACGAGGAATGACCTCTCCCGAAGGCGAAATATTTGGAGCGAATCTATTAAAAAGTGAAAAAAACTTCATTGTTCATTCTAAATCCAGCGCCTTTATCGTAAAAGAACACACATTTTAATTAGATAAAAGAGGGGGATCCAAATAAACAAAGGTGATCCTCTTTTTCATTTCCCTTCTGAGATCACATCGTATATCTTCTTCATTATTATTTCCTTTCTTGTTTGCTGGCGTGCCTTCCATAAATTAACTTTTCAGTTAAATTTACTTTTCAACTTAACAAAAAAAAGAGAGACTACTTTTCGAAAATAGAGTTCAACATTCGAGAGAACAATTATTTATTAAGGAATTAAAGAATGGACTATTTTATTGGTATAGACATAGGTGGAACAAACCTCAGAGCTTGCATTTTAGATTCAGAATACACAATCATTGATAAATTTAAAATAAAAAACGATGTGAGGATGGGTCCAAAAATAAATCTATCCACAATGTGCGATAAAATAAAAAGAAAATGGGCAAATTATAATATCAAATCCATTGGCGTAGGGTGTCCGGGTCCGTTAGATTTAAAAAATGGCATAATATTAAATCCACCAAATCTTTTGGGATGGGAAAACTTTAAAATAAAAGAGTATCTCTCTGATGAATTAAAACTTCCCGTCGCGGTTAATAATGACGCCAATTTAGCAGGGTTGAGTGAAGCAAAAATAGGGGCAGGAAAAGGAACAGAAAGCCTTTATTATATCACTCTTTCTACAGGCGTTGGCGGAGGGTTCATCTACAGAGGATGTATTGTTAATGGCTTTAATAATATTGCAGCTGAATTAAATAACATGATCATAAATGAAGATGCATACCAACACTCAGGTTTAAATAAAGGAGGATTAGAAGGGCAATGTAGCGGCCTAAACATAGCAAGAATTGCATCAGAAAAAATGGGCCACCCCCTCACAACCAAAGATGTTTTTGAAAATGCAAAAAATAAAAACACACTCTGTGAAGAGGTTATAAAAAACTGGACAAAAAATATAGCTAAAGCGATTGCTAATATTGCGGTTGTTGTCGATCCTGAAATAATTGTATTAGGAGGGTCTGTTATTTTAAATAATCCATCTTATCTAGAAAAAATAAAAAGTGAAGTTTCTGAACTTGTTTTTAAAAACGTAAAAATAAACATTAAACTAGCAAAAATAGGGGATGATACAGGATTAATCGGAAGCGGAATATTAGCTTCAGACCTCATTAAAGAAAAGATAAAAGCATAAAATATGCATTATTTCGTTAGACCTTCCTTCAATTTTAAAAAAGGTCTAGCGAACAAATTTAACCGACATTCCGCACCTATAAAAAATAACATTGTTTTCTAGGCAATATAAAAAACACTGCCTATAAAAACGTACCTATCCCCGTCGCCTTTGAAAGTGCGTGGGTGTTGGCTGCTCTCGCTCAGGCCAATCACATAGTCTCTCTATGCTTAGGGCCTTCACTCGTTTGCCGCAGGCGCGTATCTTCAAGTGTCTTGGGTATAAAGGCAACGCTAGGTGAAAAATTTGTCTTTGAATTTAAATTTCCACATCCGATTTTAAAATATCGAGGTTAGGTTCGGAATGACGGATTTAAAACCGCCCCAAAAAATTTGACGCTCCGAGGCATTGCCTTCACTTATTCACTGAGGCCGTTTGCAGTCAATAGCCAGGTTCAGTAGGAATGATCTGGCGGACAGAAAAAAAGGCCATAAGGACAGAGGAACGCTGTGATTTGGCTTTGAAAATAGAGCCAACAAGCCGCATCTTCAAAACAGAGGGGAAACAAGGTTCTTCCCTCTTTTTTCAGTCTATCCCCGTCGCCTTTGAAGCTGCCTGGGTGTTGGCTAGGCTCGTTCAGCCCAATCCAGATAGTCCATCTATGCTTAAGGGGTTCCCTCGCTTTTCGCAGGCGCGCAACTTCAAATCTCTTGGGTATACCCGTCGCCTTTGAAGTTGCGTGGTTGTTGGCTGCGCTCTCTCAGCCCAATCACATAGTACCTCTATGCTCAGGGGCTTCGCTCGCTTACCGCCTACACGCATCTTCAATTCCTTTGGGTATATATGTTAAAGCGGGCATATAAAAAAATTAATCTCTTATAAAAAAATGGCATCATTTTAATTAAAGCCTTCATTCAGTGAAGGCTTTAAATTTCAAAAATGGATACGCATAAATAAAAAAGACAATTAGATTTATTCCGTTCAGTCTGTTCTGGAATAAAGTCGATTTTTTATTCTGTCTTGAGATCTTATCTCGTAAATCATTAATACTGTATTTAATGTCGCATTCGATACAAAATTCGAAATGCATTTTTCAGACGTTAACGCTGTTTCTTTTCAATAATGAATACAAGCGCTAAATCTAGAATATCGTCGTGCTTGATTTTAAATAAAACGGGACCAATCAAATTACAAGCTGCCAGGGTAACATATCCACTTGATACCAAAGCTCTTGAAAATTCTAGATAAATCTTTTAATTCAATGCATTAAGCATTTCTACGCCTTGAAGAAGAATTTGATTAACTGTTACCCTCATTTGATGAGCACCAATAAACTATGCTTTTTCATAAACAAAAACAGTTGCAGGTGGAAAGTTAAGCCATATCTTTTTTGTATGCTTAAGCTTTAGGTTATTACTTTTTAACTCATCATCACCAAATGGACAACGATGCAAATAAGTATATTGTATTAAACGTCCATTACAGCCTAAAACCGCACTAATATCACTCAGGGCTCTTCGTTTGCTTTCTGCTGAAAAATTAACGAAAGGAATGCTCGATACAATCGTTTTTATTTTTTCATTTTGGTGCTGTTTTTTCATTGTGAAAAAATCGGACAAACAAATTGTTTTATCTATATCTTTCAATGAAGAATGAAAGCTATCGTTATTCTCATAAGTATATATTTTTTCTACTGAATCAATTAATGCTAATTTTTTTGTTATCACTCCTGTTCCAGCACCTAACTCAACAACGATACCTTCATCTGATATGTGTGAAACCATTTCATTGACTAAAAATCGGCTACTCGGTATTACAGAGCCTGTATTTTTTGGATTTCTTAAAAATTCAATAATCACGGTATAAAATTATTCATGAAAAAAGGATACTTTCATTATCGCATAAAAAATCTTAAGTAAATATGCTTAAGAGTGTTCAATATCCATGATTTCATTTTTTTTCTCATAAATGCTGATGAACTCGATAAAATCTTCAAAAAAACGATCGGAGGAGAATTTTTTGAAGATTTTATCTATTAAAGATCTTAAAAAAAGAATAGTGAATCAAAAAAGCACAACTGCGATGTGAGTGAGATCGTATAAATGAATTACAAAATGAAAGGTTACAGCTCTTTCTTCACTCTCTTCTGTCCCCCCTAGCTTAAAGAAGAATTATTTTTATATAACTTTCAATCGCTTGCAACAAAAAATAAAAACAAAAAGACATCAATACAATTATAAAAATAAATAACGCGGGTATGTATAATTTACATCCGTCATTCCACACCTAACCTCGATTTCTTAAAATATGACGTTGAAATCAAAATTGAAATGCCATTTTTTACGTAGCGCCATGTAAAGATACGGATTGATGGAAAATTCCTCATCGTAATGCCTATAAATCAATATCATTTTCTCATATGCGGAATGCCAGTTTCATCTTTTTATTCGGTTATATTTTTTATTTGCAATTCTTTAGGTACCTCAAAAAACATATTTTCTTCACGGCCTTTTAGCTCTTCAACCCTCGCCTCCGATCCCCCAAAATGCTTAATACGCTCAATGATCAAATTAACTAGATTTTCAGGAGCTGAAGCGCCTGCCGTGATCCCCACATGCTTTATACCCTCGAACCATTGAGGGAGCAACTCCTCCGGGCAGTCGGTCAGGTACGCTTTCGTTCCGAGCTTCTCGCTTAACTCTCGTAAGCGGTTTGAGTTGGAGCTGTTTTTTGATCCGACCACCACCAGAAGGTCGCAAAGACTCGCAAGATCCCGTACTGCATCTTGTCTGTTTTGCGTTGCATAGCAAATGTCGTTTTTACGCGGGCCTTGGATCTCAGGAAAAATCACCTTCAACATTTTAATCACCTCTGCCGTTTCATCCACAGAAAGCGTGGTTTGACTAACAAAATGTAAATTCAAGGGATCTTTCACTTTAAGTTGAGGAACATCTTCAGGTTTTTCGACTAAATACATTCCCCCATTGGCGCTCACATATTGCCCCATGGTGCCTTCTACCTCAGGATGACCTGCATGCCCGATTAAAACCACCTCTCTGTCTTTTCGGCTTGCCCGTGCCACTTCCATATGCACTTTTGTTACCAAAGGACACGTCGCATCGAACACGGTCAAGCCACGTGAATGCGCTTCATTTCTTACCGCTTGAGAAACCCCGTGAGCTGAAAAAATAACAATGGCGTTATCCGGCACGTCAGAGAGCTCTTCGACAAATACCGCGCCACGAGATTTCAATCCTTCCACAACAAAACGGTTATGTACCACTTCGTGACGAACATAAATTGGAGAAGGAAATTGCGCTAATGCACACTCCACAATACTGATGGCTCTGTCAACGCCAGCACAAAAACCGCGAGGGTTCGCAAGCATGATTTTCATAAAATGCCTTCTATTGAACGCTGAGGATCTCAACATCGAAAATAACACGATGCCCCGCCAATGGGTGATTAAAATCGACCGTCACTGACTCACCGAGCACCTTCGTAATAACACCTGGAATATCTTGATTTGATGGACCAGAAAAAGCAATTATCACCCCTTCTTCCGCTGGCATATCAGCGCCAAACAATGCACGATTCATATGATGAATATTGTCTGGATTAGGCAACCCAAATGCCTCTTCCGGCTCCAGAGTAAAAGAGGCTTTTTCTCCCGCATGCAAACCCAAAAGACAGGCCTCAAAAGGTCCTGTTAAGCTGCCGTCACCCATCATCAATTTAGCGGGTTTTCCTGTTTTTTCTGTGGCTTCCGCCACGGATCCATCTTTGAGTTTTATCGTAAAATGCATCAGAACTTCACTGTTTTTTTCTATTCTCTTTGTCATCCTTTGACCTCCTTATTTTTATTTTCTCGTCATTTATACCCGTCGTCTTTGACGCTGCAAAGTTATTGCCTTCGCTCTCAAAACCCAATCACATAGAAGCGCGGTGCTCAGACGCTTTTCGCTTTTAGCAGCAATCTGCATCTTCAGATATTTTGAGTATAAACATGTGCTTTGATTCAAAATAAACACAGCGTACAAAAGTACGCTGTGTTGTCATAAAGAGCATTTTAAATGCAAGTGTATCACTGCGTTTTTGTGTCTGACGCTCTGGACTCTAGAAAACCGTCTACCACAATCAACCCAGCACCAACACAAATCGCCATATCCGCTACATTAAAAGCGGGCCAATGGGAGCTTCCTATATAAAAATCCAGGAAGTCAACAACATACCCATGAACCAAACGATCGTATAAATTACCTAATGCGCCACCTATCACCAAGGAATAAGCAATACTCAGGATTTTATCGTTTGCATTCAAGCCGCGCATCCAATAAAGCAAAACCCCCGTAACACCTAAAGCGATGGCGGACAAAAACCAACGTTGCCAGCCCCCAGCATCACTCAAAAAACTAAAGGCGGCGCCGTAGTTATGCACATAAATAAGATTAAAGAAGGGCAGAATCTCAATACGATGATCCCAACCATAACCCAAATTATCCATCACCCATAACTTCGTGCCAATATCCAGCAAAAACATTAAAAGTGCAATCCACAACCAGCGTAAGCCTGATTCGTATATCGTCGTTGGTTTCATTAAAGTCTCAACTCTTATTAGACAAATTGACGATTTTCGCCTTCGCCGTCAACATTGCTGACACAACGACCACATATTTCTTTATGGCCTTCAAGCGTTCCCACATCCGAAACATAATGCCAGCAACGCTCACATTTTTCCGACTCAGATTTCTTCAATAGCACAGACAAACCCTCAAGCTCTGTCGGCATCGCCATTTCAGGAACAATGTCAGAAGCAATAACCTGGGCGACAGAGGTCAAAAGAACAAAACGCAGCTCATCACCTAATGCATTGAGCTTTTCAGCCAAAGCAGGCGAGGCATATAAAGTCACCTCGGCTTCAAGAGAGCCACCAATGGTTTTATCCGCGCGCGCTTGCTCCAAGACTTTGTTTACTGCAGCACGAACCTGCAATAAGGTATCCCAAAATCCGTTGTTCAATGTTTCTTCATCGGATAAAGGCGATAACCCTTCATACCAGACTTCTGTAAATACATACTGACTGCGCGGGGTTTTGTTCGCTTGCATCAAAGGAAGCTCATTCCAAATGTCGTCTGCTGTAAATGACATAATGGGTGCCATCCAGCGCACTAAGGCTTCAGCGATATGGAATAAAGCGGTCTGACAACTGCGCTGTGCATGCCCCCCTGTTTTCGCGGTATATTGCCTGTCTTTAATGATGTCGAGATAAAAAGACCCCATTTCAACAGAACAAAATTGCATCAAGCGCTGGCTCACTTGCAGAAAATTATACTCACTGTAAGCCTTCACTATTTCTTCTTGTGCTTCTAAGGCCTTTCCAACAGCCCAACGATCCACAATAACAAGATCGTCCATTTCAAGCAGATCTGTTTCGGGATTAAACCCATTGAGGTTAGAAAGTAAAAAACGGGCCGTATTTCGAATGCGCCGATACACGTCTGCACTGCGATTTAATATTTGATCCGAGACGGTCATTTCTGCGGTGTAATCTGTAGAAGCCACCCACAAACGCAAAATATCACCGCCAAGTTTGTTCATCACCTCTTGAGGAGAAACAACATTCCCAATGGATTTCGACATTTTGCGACCTTGTCCGTCCACGGTAAAACCATGCGTAAGCACTTGCTTATAGGGCGCACGGCCTTTCATGGCAACAGACGTCATGAGAGAAGACTGGAACCAACCACGGTGTTGATCAGAACCTTCTAAATACATATCCGCTTCATTACCAGCAAACTCAGAACGTTGATCCACTACAGCGTAATGGGTCGCGCCAGAATCGAACCACACATCTAAGGTATCCAAGACTTTTTCATAGTCTTTGGCGTCATCCCCTAAAACGGCGTCAATATCAAGATCCCACCAAGCTTGAATGCCTTTTTCTTCTACTTTTTGAGCCACAATTTCAATCAAAGACAAGGTATCAGGGTGCAACTGCGCTGTTTCTTTATGTACAAAAAGGGCAATGGGCACACCCCAGGTCCGTTGACGTGAAATACACCAATCAGGACGGCCTTCAACCATGCCTTCAATGCGGTTTTGACCCCATTCAGGGATCCATTGTACATTTTTAATTTCTTCCAATGCTTTTTCACGCAAGCCGGCTTTTTCCATCGAAATAAACCACTGAGGGGTCGCGCGGAAAATAATCGGGGTTTTGTGTCTCCAGCAATGGGGATAGCTGTGAACCATATCGGCATAATGCAACAAGGCCCCACGTTCTTTGAGCACCTCTAATACGCTTGCATTCGCTTTAAAGACGTGTTGACCCGCAAAAAGGGGCGTTTCTGGCAGATAGACCCCGTTGCTTCCAACAGGATTTGCCACTTCAAGCTTGTATTTCATTCCTACAACAAAGTCTTCTTGACCATGAGCAGGAGCCGTATGCACCACACCCGTGCCCGTCTCCGTTGTCACGTGATCACCGCAAACGACAGGCACATCAAAATCATAAAAAGGATGTTGGAAACGCAATAATTCTAAATTTTCGCCGCTGCAGGTGCCTAATACATGAAACGATTCAATGCCAACACGGGCGACAACCTGTGAAACCAAATCGGAAGCCATAATTAAGCGTTTAGGGATCTCACCTTCAACCTGAAGCAGTGTGTATTCCAACACATCCGACACAGCAACAGCGCGGTTCGCCGGAAGCGTCCAAGGCGTGGTTGTCCAAATAACAATAGAAAGCGCGCCCTGCCCATCACCTTGGCTCAGATCAAATGCAGACAAAACCGCTTGCTCATCGACGGCACCAAACAAGACGTCAATGGAAGGAGAGGTTTTGTTTTCATACTCAACCTCCGCTTCTGCCAAAGCCGATCCGCAATCCGTACACCAATGCACAGGCTTAAAGCCTTTGTGCAAATGACCATTGGCCGCAATTTTTCCAAGACCACGGATAATATTGGCTTCTGTATCAAAATCCATCGTCAGATACGGTTTATCCCACTCACCCAGAACGCCAAGACGTTTAAAATCCGCTTTTTGGCCTTCGACTTGTTTGGCTGCAAATTCACGACACAACTGACGAAACTCGGCTGCCGTGACCTTCTTACCCGGTTTTCCCACTTTTTTCTCAACCATGAGTTCAATGGGCAAACCGTGACAATCCCAACCCGGAATATACGGAGTATCAAAATCTGAAAGGGTTTTCGATTTATTAATAATGTCTTTAAGAATTTTATTTACAGAGTGGCCTATATGGATATTTCCGTTCGCGTAAGGAGGGCCATCATGCAAAATGAAGGTGGGTTTTCCTTTTTTCGCTTTGCGAATTTCTCCGTAAAGATCTTCGTCATACCAGCGTTTTAGTATTTGAGGCTCACGCTGTGCAAGATTACCGCGCATAGGAAAAGCAGTTTCCGGCAGGTTTAAAGTCTCTTTAAAGTCACTCATTAATAATTTATTCCGTATGGACATTTTAAATATTATCTTGAGCACAAAGCCACACACGTGCAGCCTTGGCATCAAGTTCAATTTGCGCTTTTAGCTCATCAAATGAATTAAATTTAATCTCATCTCGCAGCTTATGAAGAAACTGAACATCAAGGCGCATACCATAAAGATTTTGATTTAAATCGAAAAGATGAACTTCTAAAAGTGGGTGTACTCCATTGAGGGTCGGACGTCGCCCAACATTGGCAACCCCGCCCAGTCTTCCTTCTTTATTTACGCCTCCCACATTCACCACATAAACACCCGAAACCGGTGAGAGAGTGCGTTTGAGTGGAATATTGGCCGTTGGAAAACCAATATTCCGTCCTAATTTTTTCCCGTGTGAAACGCGACCTGTGATCATATAAGGACGCCCCAGCATCCGCTCAGCGCCTTTCAGATCTCCGTTTAATAATGCAGAACGAATTGCCGTACTGCTGACCCTTTGTTCAAACACGGTGAAGCTTTGGGTGCTAACCACTTCAAATCCTGCAACTTGCGCTTCTTTTTGAAGATAAGAAAAATCGCCTTTCCGCTGCGCTGCAAAACGAAAATCATCCCCAACGACCAGAAATCTAACACCCAATTGTTTTACCAACAAGTGATGAACAAAATCATAAGGGGTCATCTTTGCAAATTTCTTATTGAAATTGACCACTAAAAGACGGTCAATCCCCGCGATTTTAAACTGAGTGTATTTGTCTCGAAGCGGGGTTAATCTCGCAGGAACACGTTGAACACAAAGAAGCTCTTGAGGCTGAGGCTCAAAGATCATAACAACAGAAGGCAAAGCCAATTCTTTCGCTTTTTCGACCACACAGCGAAGCACTTTCTGATGACCAAGATGTACGCCATCAAAATTACCAATAGTTAACACGCAGCCACGACGTTGGCCGCTGAGATGATGAATACCTCGGATCAATTCCATAATGATTAGACTGCGCCCCTGACTCTCCGATAAAAGAGCGATAAATTATATACGAATCAAGCGAATGAATCAGACTTGAGCGCGAAGATGATGCGGGCGAACCCCAAACAAAAACAAGCCGCCAAGATAAGTACAAGCCGCAAGAGAAATAAAACCCAATAATGTATAACCTCTTTCCCATAAATTCATGGTGAGCCATTGTGCATTTTCTGGGAGCAAATAATAAATAACGCCGCCCATAATAAGAACAGAAGCCAACAAGCGAACCATAAAAATAAAGGTGTCTTTGCTGACACGATACACCCCTTGTTGGTGCAAACCACGATACAATAAAGTCGCATTCAACCAAGCAGACAAGGCCGTCGCAATCGCAAGTCCTACATAACTAAAGAAATACGCAAAAATAAGGTTAAATACCATATTGCTCGCCATCGCAATAATGCCATAGCGCACAGGGGTTTTTGTATCTTGTCTTGCATAAAATCCAGGAGCAAGCACTTTGATTAACATAAAACTTAAAAGCCCTGAAGAATAAGCAATCAAGGATAAACCAGCCGCATTCACATCAGAAGGACTGAATTCTCCTCGCATAAACAAGACCATCAACATGGGTTTCGCCAACATGATCATGCCACACATCGCTGGAATACCCAGCAACAAAACCATGCGCACACCCCAATCCATGGTATTTGAAAACTGCGAAGAAGATTGCTCTACATGTTTTTTTGATAACGCAGGCAAAATCACCGTCGCAATCGCAATGCCAAACAACCCCAAAGGAAATTCCAACAAACGATCCGAATAATAAAGCCAGCTAATAGAGCCTGTCGCCAGAAAGCTGGCGATGAAAGTATCAAGAAGTAAATTTATTTGGCTAACAGAAACACCAAAAATAGCCGGGATCATGAGGGTACGGATTTTTACGACCCCTGGGTACGACCAGCCCCATTTAGGGCGAACCAACATGCCTTCTTGACGTAAAAATGGAAATTGAAAAATAAATTGAGCAAGTCCACCTAAGAAAACCCCGATGCCTAAACCTATTTCAGGCTGATCTAAATGAGGCGCAATAAAAAGGGCCGCACTGATCATGGCAATATTCAAAAAAACGGGTGTAAAGGATGAAACAGCAAAACGACCTAAGGTATTTAAGATGGAGCCTGATAACGCAACAAAAGTAATAAACCACAAATAAGGAAAGGTGATTTTTAAAATAATTGAAGCCAGCTCAAATTTACCTGAATCCGGTCCATCATTGGCCCAATCAAGAAACCACCCCATTCCAAACAAGGCCGTAATCACAGGTGACGCAAGCACCCCAACGGCCGTCACGAGTGTGACGAGAACGCCCAATGTCCCTGATGTATAAGCAATCAGTTCTCTGACTTTATTTTTATCTTCACTTGCTTGATATTCAGAAAGAACAGGAATAAACGCCTGGGAAAATGCCCCTTCTGCAAAAAGACGTCGTAAAAAATTTGGAATTTTATTTGCAAAAAAGAAAACATCAGCCGAAGCCCCCGCTCCCATAAGATTTGCTATAACCACATCTCGAACAAGCCCCATGACACGCGAAAGCATTGTCATAAAGCTCACTATCATTCCTGACCGAAGCAATCGCTTTGACACCGAAAACCCTTTTCAATACATAAAAACGTCAAAATTTAAGGTATTTTCCACTTTATTTACGCTTTTTCATAGAGCACTAACGTGAAATCAACTCCGCCGCGCATTCCTTGAAAAGCGGATCTAAAGAAAAAATAGGGAGTAAATCAAGGGCCATATTAACCGCGATAATCCCCATACGCCAATCCTGATAGCGATACGGCGCATATTTGCACAAATGAATTGACAAAACCCCTCAAACGGGGCATATTTCGTGGCCTAAAATTGTCACAGAATATCAGATTTTGGAGTAAATCCTTTGGCGAACATTAAATCAGCTAAGAAGCGTGCAATTCAATCAGAGAAGCGTCGTAAGCACAATGCAAGCCGTCGCTCAATGATGCGTACCTTCTTAAAGAAAACGATTGTAGCAATTGCTACTGGCGACAAAGAAGCTGCGACTAAAGCATTTTCTGAAGCGCAACCTATTTTGGATCGTATGGCCACAAAAGGCCTTATCCATAAAAACAAGGCTGCGCGTCATAAATCTAATTTGGCAGCTCAAATCAACGCCCTGTAATTTGGCCTTGACTTGAATTGAAAAACCGACAATTTATGTCGGTTTTTTTATTCCTCTTTTTTAAAGACGGCGCTTCTTTTTAATCGGCTTCTTTTTTCTTTCACTCCCCCCCTTTTTTTTGAAAACAATTCAACTCATTTCCATTCAGAATACATTTTTTTATGTTCCCAAGATATTTGAAGATGGCAGCGAGACGCCAAAAACGAAAAAACCCAGAACAGAAAAAGAGTATCTGATTGCGTTTTTAGAATGCAGCCCTCTGTATCGTCAAAGGCGATGTATACGCAAGACACTTAAAGTTAGGTGTAGGCAGCAACTGAGTGAAGCCCCTGAACATAGATGGACTCTGTAATTGAGCGTAGCGACGGGTATAGAAAGACTCTGTCATACCAATCCCATTAAACATTTGATCATTCTTGCTTGTTACAATCAGCGATAACATCGTTATGAATTTTTCAATTAAAATAACGCGTTATCGACAATTCACGCCTT
>CAMRBZ010000071.1 GCA_947040595.1 uncultured Enterovibrio sp.
AATAACCTAACCCATATTTTAAAAAAGGCGAGATTATGAGTTATCAAGGGGATAAATAAAGCATGAATAGATTTAATTGATATCTGTTTAATTAAGAGGTCCTGATATCCCTTCAATTAAACGGATCCCTTTTGCTATAACTGAAATTTAGACTGACAAATAAGCGATTCGAACAATAATTAATCAGAGTTAGATTCGAAAAGATGTGACGAAGAGACAGGTCTATACCCGTCGCCTTTGAAACTGTGTGGGTGTTGGCTACGCAGCGACAAAGGCGACAGGTATAGAACATCTTTCGATGCTCCAAACCGAGTGTTCCGTTCCTGCTTGAGGAAACCTAAAAAAAGAATGGTTTACCACTCAAACAGGATGATGAAAACAATCTTCAATTTGTGTTGAAATGGCCCTCAATATGTCCCGACGGGAAATAATGCCGACTAAACGTTCATATTCATCCACTACAGGATAAATTTTTGGCTTATTGGGCAACATTTCTTCAGCCAATTTTATGATACTCTCATCGGGTGTAACAGAAACAACTTTTGTGTGCATGCAGTCACCAACAGTGTTTGTTTCCTGACAGTAATAGCCTGCTTTTAAAAGAGTTTGAATCATATCTTGTTCCGACAAAAATCCAACCACATGATTATTTTTATCAACAACAGGCCCCCCTGTTTGCTTTGAATTAAGCATTTTTTCTAATGCCATCGTCAAAGAGGTCGTCACTTTAAACGTAACCGGTCTTGTATTCATGTAATCTCTTACTTTAATTGATTCCATTCATCCTCCTAATAAATTAATAGCGGTAGTGTAAAACAGTGTTCTTGTCATACCCGTCGTCTTTGAAGATACAAGGATGGGGGAGAATGAAAACCGCATCACAAAGCCAATCCTTGCTTAGACGCTTTTCTTCTTTTCCACCGACCTGCATCTTCGAATGTCTTGAATATACACAATTTCAGTGTCGAACACGTTATAAATAATACTAGCGAGTAAAATGTTTTTTTTCTTTATTATCAATAATAATAAAGAATTTCGATGTTAATTTTCATTGACATCGTTTTATACAAATCTAACTAACTGTATTTTAAATATTTTTAAGTAAGTGTCTTCTTTATATAAATAGAAAACAACAATCCTTTTTTTCCAATTGAGATGTTCACATTAAAGCACTGAGAAAGATCTCAATAGGTATTTTTTGTCCATTTGAAGAAACAGCAAATCCTTTTTCCAATGTTGCTAACAAATCAACGCCTTCTTTCGTTTTACTGACAAAATCAGACAAAGGTGGGATTTTAAGTAACAAGGTCAGAGCAGGTATGCCTTCAACGTATTTTAAGGGTAAATGAACCCTTATTTTTCCATCTAGATTGTTTTTAAAGTTCAATGGGTTTTTTGTTAAATCAGAGAGCCCTGAATTTAATCCGAGTGATAATTCTCCATTGATATTTCCTTCTTGAGAGTCAAATTCAAATGGTGTGATGTTTAAACGTATCCCTTTTTCTAAAATAGAATCCAATGCGGATATTATGACCGCCATTTTACTTTCATTCGCATTATTTTCTAGATTATTTGAACTGTTTAAAAGTTTAATCAATGAAGGAAAGTATATCTCTTGAAGGTCAATCCCAATCTTCAATTTATTTAACATAAGGATATTTGAATAGTTTAATTCTTTGAAAGAAAATAAACTCTTGCTGTACAACATTAAATCTTCTGACCCTTCGGATATTTCATTGTTTTTCTTTTCTTTTTTTAGATCATTTCTCGTTTCTAATGAAAAATCGTTTAGCGTAATCTGTGTCTCTTTTTTATCATTCAGACCGAGATGTGAGAGTTTGAACGTCTGCTCTCCCAACCAAAATCCATTCTTTATTTTTCCATGACCGTAACTCATGAAGTTTTCAACCAATACGTCTTCAGAAAATGGATTTCGAAAGTTTAACAAGTCCACTTTTGTTTCAAACGAAATGACTTTATTTCGATTAATGGATCCTGAAATAAGAAAAGGAGAACTCGCAAGCTTCATTTTATTTTGAAGAAAATCGATGGCTTTTAACGAAAGATCAAACTCAAAATGTTTTAGCAAAGAGAAGTCTGTTTTTATTAAAAGTGGGGATCCTTCTGTTTTCCATAATACCTTTGTTAATGCCTTGATTTCAGGGGTCATATCGATTACAGAACGCCCCGTGACCCCCAACAAACCATGATCCAAATACGTGATCAATACCGCCTCTTTTGGAAGCAAATCCGAAAATACGCCATCTATCATTGGATTTTGAAGCTTCACGCGCGTTTTAATTTCAGATGAAAGATAGCCTCGCTGGTATGAAAGCGTTTCAACATCAAAAAAAGAGGAAGGAAGAGTGTTCAATTCATTTTCATACATTGACTGTGCAATGTGCCCAATAGCAAAGGGCCAAACAGCCGCGAGAGCCAGGGCACCAGCAAGAGCACCCGCTTTACCTAAAATCATAAGAACTCCATCAATAATGCATTTTATTTGTTCGAATCTAAAGCAGATCCATGCATAAGTCGTTAATAAAAGTAGATTTATCTCTATTCTAGAATGCACGTCCCTTCGCAACATTTTTTTAAAAAAGTGCGTAAAATTTAAAAAACACACAATCTGGTAAAGAAATGAATTCAAACGTCATATTCTGTCTTGACGATGATCAAGAGACACTCTTTCTTTTAGAAAAAGAACTGTCCTATTTTAAAAGCCATTTTGACTTGATCTCTTGTCATACAATCGACAGCGCCATTGAAATTTTGTCCTCTTTACCTCAAAAAGAACAGCGTGTTGCCCTCTTTATTTTCAATTACTCCCGAGATGAAGATCAAGGCGTTAATTTGTTCATCAATATAGATGCTTACCTTGCGGCCAATGGCACTCGCACAATACTGCTGCATGACCAACCGAATGTCGAACTTATTATGCAGGCGGTCAATGATGGGCGATTAAATTACTGTATGAAAAAATCGGCTATAAAAGAAGACCTTAAAAAAATAGTGAAAAAAGAGTTAACACAATATGTGATGCAATATTGCAGTGATAATTTATTGCAATATTGCCCCCTTCTTGAGCATCAAACATTACTGGATGCACACATTGAAAGTAAACTCGCTGGATATCGGAGCTGTTTTATTGAATCCGCACTCGGGGTCCCTGACGAAATTTTAGCAAAACAACTGATTGACGGTCTTGATGAATACTTCAATCTTCATCATGAACACAAGGTACGACGCTGCTATCAAGAAAATCATATTCTAACCCACGAAGGAAAAGAAAATTCCTATTTATGGTTTGTCGTGGAAGGTGAGGTCGCGCTTTTAAAACGTGATGCTGCGGGATGTGCCCATGAAGTCGCACGATTAGGCCAAGGCAGTTTGATCGGCGGAATGTCTTTCGTGACGGGAGAGGTTTCATTTTCTACAGGGGTCACCTTACAAAAAACCTTGGTCATAAAACTGAATCGGGTCCTTTTTTCACATGTGATGCAAGAAAAAAACGATTTACTTCCTCTGTTTTCAAACTATCTCCTTCGACATTTTAATCGCAGATTAAAACGAAGCATTTCAACAGAAGTGAAATTACAGCAAACATTGAAATCTCTCGAAATCGCACATAAACAATTAATGGAAAAAGAAAAAATGGCAATGTTAGGGCAACTTGTTGCAGGTGTTGCCCATGAACTCAATAATCCCATTTCCGCCATACTCCGAAACAGCCACACGTTAAAAGACACGATCAATCAACTTATCAATGTTGATTTTTGTGAATCAGCCAAAGAAAAAGCCAATCAAATTATGGTCAATGCCCTCCTTTCTAAACCCCTCTCAACCGCGGATGCACGACAAAAATCAAAAGCCATAGAAAAAATGATTGAGAATAAAAATTTGGCAAGAAAAGCCGTCAACATGGGTCTAGATAATACGGAAGAACTTCTCTTTTGGCGCGCGGCTTTAAATGATCAATTCACCGAAACGCTGCAACATTGGGACATGTACTATCAAGCAGGCAGTTTATTACGATCAACCCATGTGTGCGCCCAACGCATTGCAGACATGGTAAAAAGTTTAAAAAACTATGCGCAACCTGACAATGAAACCATGCGCGAGATTGATCTCCATGAAGGCATAGAAGACACCTTGGTGATGTTTGAAAACCAACTCAAGCATTTTAATGTGATTCGAGAATACGGTGACATACAACCCCTGCGTTGTTTGCCAATCTCTTTACAACAAGTTTGGACAAACCTGATTGCGAACGCCCTTGATGCCATAGACAGCAACGGAGAAATTCGAGTAAAAACAAGTGAATGTATATATAACGACCGAAAAGGCGTTCAAATCAGCTTTCGAGACAATGGAATAGGGATCCCCGTCTCTTGTCACAAAAAAATCTTTGAATTAAATTACACGACAAAACGAGAGGAGCATTTCGGGTTGGGTATCGGTTTGTCTGTCAGCCTGCAAATCATTGAGCATTTAGGCGGACGCATGGAGGTTGATTCTTGCGAAGGTCAATTCACAGAGATGATTGTCACATTGCCTTATCGCTCTGTCCAAGAAATTTGAGCCTCTCAAGGCTGGTGTGCGAATTCCTGTGCCACATCAAACGCTGTGATTGGGCTTTGAGAGCGCAGCCTCCCCTTGGCGCATCAAAGCCTTGGCGCATCAAAGCCTCGGCGCATCAAAGCCTCGGCGCATGCAGGCCATAAGAATCGAGGTGTAAGAATACCCCCTCAATATTGAGGAATGAATATAAGTTCAACTCTTTATTCATTGCCTCAAAAAAACAGACAATGTGTTTTCTCTCGATGAAAATAGAAAGAAAACGCCCACCTAAGGATGACAAAAAGACAGCTTACATTTAACACACAAGCTCAAACAAGACGGGAACAATGTTAATTAATATGAAACAATATGGTTATATTCGTTAAACCATATATCCCCTTTTTTCATAAAAGACTTGATGTAATGAAATTTCATATTATTTCGTTCATTTTTCCAATTTCGATTCAAATTAAAATTTGTTTTCTTGTTCCTGAAAAGAGACTTATATTAAAATAATTTCCATTCCTTTATTTTAGTCATGAGATTATTTATGCAAAATACAAAAATTATCACGCTACTTGTTCTTTCTATTTCTTCCTTATTTTCTGCAACAAGTTCTGCAAATGATACAAGTATGAGTAATTTTAGTTACGACTATTTCGAAGCGCGTGTTGGAATGAGCCCTGTCACTTATGGATTAGGTTTTAGCACTTCAATTCACCCAAACGCCCATATTCGCGCTGAAGTTGACACCGAATTTGAATCCGATTTCGACTCAACGGCCGCCATTGGCTTTCACGCTCCCGTCAATGATTGGGCGGATGTTTACGGTGAAATAGGGCTCCGTGGAATGAAAGTCAGCCGACTTTTTAAAAATGAAACTGAATTTGGTATCGAAGTGACACTCGGACTCCGTCAATGGTTAGGTCCACAACTTGAAATTGGCGGAGAAGTCGGTCATTTAACCATCAATCATGAAGACAAAGTGTTTGGCTCTATTTATACCCGCTTTCACGCAACAGAGCTTTTTGCCATTGGAATACAAACACGCTTTAATGACGCTTACGGTGATCAATTTATGTTCACGACCCGCTTTAAATTTTAATCAAGATGGCGCACGATACGCTTTCGCGTCATTTTAAAACGTCTCCTGCATAAATGAGAAGGACGGGTACGGATCCCATACCTTAAAAAATACAAACAGGCTCTATCAGCAAGATATTGTAAGACTCAAGCAGGCAGGAAGAAAGGACGAAAAGCCTCTGGGATATACCCAAGGCACTTGAAATTGTGTGTACGCCTAGAACAAAGTCTCTGTGCACAAATGCACTCTGTAATGAGACCTTGAGAAGCCCCTCCCCTCCCAAAAACCCTGCATCTCCAAAAGCGACGGGTATATATCAATTCCCCAAGAACACAAACACAGTGTCATTGGGGTTTCTGGATCTTCTCGCTCGCTCAATCAAAAGAGCCCTGGCTGGAGATCGTATCAAGTCCTCTCACCCAATAATTGAATTTTCCAATTCACTTTACTCGCCGTTATATTGCAAGGTATTTGGCAGTACGGGCAGGTTGGAAAGAAAGTCATGTCCGTTTCATTAAGTAGTGAGTCAGAAATTGCGCCGGAAAAATCACTGAGAACAAGGCGTGAATTGTCAATAACCCGTTATTTTAATTAAGAATTTTTAACGATGTGATCGATGATTTTAACAAGCAAGAATGATCAAATGTGACATGGGATTGCTATAAATAAAGAAGAAAAAGGATGAAAAAGCCTTGAGCATAGGAGCATGAAGAGATTGGCTTGAACCTGCGCACTCAACACCCAGCGTCAAAAGGAGAGGAATGTTCAAATTAAAAAAGAGGCAAGTGTGGTTTGCATCAATGTATTAAGGCTTTTCAACGAAAAAAAACTAAAAGCCGCATCTGCGGCCTTTTTAAAACGACCGATTTAAACGGCTTGAAGTAATTGCTGCTTAATATCTTCACTTAATAATGTCCAATGCTTGCCCGTTTGGGCGCCTGCAAACATCCAAAGAAGTTTAATATCAACACTGTATCCATGTGCTTCTTGTACTTTACGAAAAATTTCTTCAGGCGTCATAGAAAAGAAAGTATCAACATCTTCTATTCCTGCTTTTTTCAACATTCGCTCAATCGTTAATCGGAAATTAGGCAGATCACGCAAGCGTTTATTCAATTTAGAATCACGATATTCTTTTTCAGAGACAGAATTATTTAAAGATTTCTGAACCATGGCATGTAACCCTGTTTCATCTTTCTCATATAATTCCGTTATATCAAAATAATTCACAATGGCTGTTGAGCTTTTTTTAACGTGCACAAATTTTTTGCATTCTTTTGCAATCAGATTTTCAGTAAATTCAGCACCGCCACGAAGGTAGATACGATCTTCTTTAACAAGGGCGAACATCGCACCATTAACAAAAAAACCAGTACCACCAAACATAGAACGTTTCTCTGTATCTCCAAACTGAGACAAATACTCGACAAAACCACTTTTAACTTCTAACACAAATGCCTCCAATCTCGCTTGAAAAGACCTTTCCAAGCAAATATTCTAATTTTTATTGACGAATTAATAATGACTTATTCGTTTCCATAAAGCCATATAATTAAACTGCTTGAATTCATTTTATAAAAAAAACGCCGCACCAGTCACGATGAGACAATGAAATAATGGTGATTGCATAAACTTAAATGAGTTATAGAACTCGCAAATTTATCTTTTTGTTACAACAATGTGTTGAAATAAACGATATATCCAATTGAAATTTAAAACTATTCACTCATGAAGCTTGTGTTTTTTTTTGATATCAAAACAGAAAATACTCACATAGTTAACCAGTTGTAAATATGGCAGCACCCCAATGAAACAAATAAAATCCAGCATTTAACATCTTGCTTTTTGAATAAATTTGACCTTCCTTCCTTTTTTCAAATAATGATATAAACGCTCTTTTTTTATCCAGATTAAATATCTTCTTTTCATATGAAGATATTAATAACTCTTTTTTAAAACTTCATTCTAAATGAATAAAAAAAACACTTTCGTTTAGCGGATCCTGTTTATCAAAATACACAGAGTGATGCCGTTCTGCATGGAACACCTTGCATTTCAGCTCACAAAAAGCGGGATTGCTCCCAAAGATTTTTCTTTTATTTTGGAAAAAATGATTAAGCTGTTCAAATTAGTCTTCGTCAACATCATTCATATAAAAGAAATCGTTTTAATATGATTATTTGCACCGTGAATCTTGTTTACCTAGATACAAACACAGGCTCCCCGCTATACCCGTCGCCTTTGAAGCTGCGTGGGTGTTGGCTGCGCTCGCGCAGCCCAATCACAGAGTCCATCTATGCTCAGGGACTTCACTCGCTTGGCGCAGGCGCGCAACTTCAATTACTTTGGATATATCAAACAAATCTCATTGAATAACGTGGATATAAGAACAGAGTAAAAATGAATCACTCAAAAGTGTGTTACAAAATCCATAAGAATTGAAAAAAGATCAACAATACATGAAAAAAATGAAACTATTCTCACAGCCAACAAACAAACGTGCATTATCTGTACTTCCAAGGATATACTGCCCTTAAAAATGTAAAGATAACCCTATTACTTATTTAACCCATGATCGATCCGATAAAAGCCCCAAATCGATCATCCCTTTATATATACTGATATTTTCATTGAAATTGGGCACGGTATATGAACTTTCGAGCTTAATAAAATGGATCGTCTTTCCTTCTTTTGGCTTCATCCCGAACATAAAACACACCTAAAAACCATTGAAACAGATTTTTTTAGGCGCATTTCTCGTTCACTAAAAACGACCCCCTTCCTGTTAGGAGCAAGCCTCGAAGTTACACAGAAGTTACACACACTCTGCCGTGAACCGTACAGCACACAAAGCGAAATAACAGCCACGGTCATGGAAGATGTTTTATTTACGGCCTGCGTGGTCGCCACTGCAAATGCTTCTTTCATTCACTTAAAAGAAGAGCCAGCCTGTTATGATATTCATTGGGCCGTCTCAGAATTAGGCCCCAAGGGGATCCTTCAGCTCCTTAATAAAGCACCTTCGCCTCTGTGCATATCCGACCCTGTTTTAAACAAAGCATGCAACGCTCTTTTATTAGAAAAAACACAATTATCCTATGAATTTGCCTCAACAATGGCTCTTGTTTGTTCTCGATTAAAACACAACAACGAAGAGAACCAGCATCTCGATGTCGAACAAGCTTTCCTCATTGGTCTTTTAGCAAACATCGGTGTACACAATGCAATTAAAAGCTATACCGCCTATTGCAAGGAAGGACATTACTTGGATTTCAATATTGCTTGCGAGGTTTTTGAGACCGTGAGTAAAGAAACAAGCCATTTAATATTAAAGAAATGGCATTACGACACCGATTTTATTCAAGTTTCAAGTCATTGTCCTCAGATCGCCTCTGAAGACGGTATCCGCTATTTAGACATTGCAAAAATGGCCACCCACCTTTTAATGTTCAAAAAGAAAGATGCGCATTTATCCGAACACGACATAGAACTCACACTGACCAGTGCTGAAGCCATGTACGATTTATGCAATCTCAAAGAAACCGAATTTCGCCAACAAATAAAAAATGTTCTAGAAGGGCTTAATTTATAAGCCGTTCAGAAAAGAAGAGAACAAAGGTTGACCTTATTCCATAACGACGGATAATCTGAAAAAATCGTTTTATTAGGCCAATCCTTGATGTTTCTCGGCATGTTTTCTATTTTTATTCCTCTCGCTCTGGGCTATCTGATTTCCATTCAGCGCATAGACCGTCTTAATGCGCTCAAAAAAATCACCTCTCATCTTGTTTTTATCATTTTAAGCTTAATGGGGCTGGGGTTAGCAAAACTCGATGATCTTGCAACAAATATTAATCAAATCATGCTATTGGCTTCTTGCTTTTTCATTTTTATCAGTGGGTCTAATTTGCTCGCTCTTCCCCTTCTTGACTGCATTTTAAAAACAAAAACAGACCAAAATAAGCAACACACCCCATTCGGAAAGATGGCTTTTGAGTCCTTGAAATTGGTTTTTGTCGTTCTTCTTGGGTTCATTACGGGGTTATTATTGCCTTTTCCTCTTGATTGGGTCACTCCTGCAAGTGAAGCATTTTTGCTCATATTGCTTTTCTTTATTGGCATTGAACTTCGCAATTGTGGATTGACCCTAAAACAAATTATTTTAAATAAAAAAGGGGTTCTTATTGCTTTGGTTGTGTTAACAAGCTCGCTTCTCGGAGGGCTTCTTGCCGCTTGGGTTTTAAACATTCCTTCTCATTACGGCCTCGCCATGGCATCGGGCTTTGGTTGGTATTCCTTGGCGGGAATACTCGTAGGGGATGCACTTGGGCCTGTTTACGGCGGAGCCTCTTTTTTACTTGAATTAACAAGAGAACTTCTCTCCATCATATTGATCCCTCTTTTAATCCATCGCTATCCACTCACGGCCATTGGCTACTCAGGAGCCACCGCCATGGATTTCACCTTACCCATTATTCAAAGCACAGGCGGTGTGCGCTGCGTTCCCATTGCCATTGTCAGTGGCTTTATTCTGAGTGCTTTGGTGCCTTTGCTGATCCTGTTTTTTATCTCGCTGTCATACCCATCCCATTAAGTCGCTGTAGCCAACGTCATTGACAATGCGCACCTGCGCCAAGCGAGTGAAGCCCCTGAGCATAGATGGAGTATGTGATTGGGCTTTGAAGACCCCGCCAAGAACCCAGCAGCGTCAAAGCGAGGGATACAGATATTTCTTGTTTGATCCGTCAGAAACCATTAACCTAAAAATACATGCCCTTTTCTTTTTATCTCAAATACATAAACAAAAAAGGATTTTTTTTATGTCTCGTTTTTGCCTCATTTTTTTTATTTTCTTGGCCTCACACAGTGCCTTTTCTACACCGCTGGATGAACTCGATAAAACCTGCCTGACTCAGAAGTACCACAACTATGTAAAAGCCTCTATCGATTGGTATGACGCGCTTATCCAGATTGCGGTAAAAGAGGATCCGAGATTAGAAAATGTTGGATATTGGTTTTTAAAAGGCCGCCAAAATCATTTTAAATTGAACGATGCGGTATTCAATGAACGCCTAAAAAATGCGCCAAACTCACTCAATTTGCATTCAGGCATAGAGTCATGGCTCAATTTAACCCAAGAAGAAGTAAAAGAATTGAGTCAATCACACAGCAAATTAGCACCACCAGCAAGAAAAGTGTTCAATTTTCGTCAAGATGAAACACATAAAGACAGTTATGCACTCAGAGCCGCCCTCGCAAACCTTTTAAAATCCCCTCAAAAAATGGATGCCCCACTTCGACATTACAATCAACAAATTGAAAAACTCAGTCATACACATTGCAAAAAAGCCATCTAAAATAAATGCTTTTTTCATTCGTGACGCTTTATACCCTTCGCCTTTGAAAAGGCCCCCTGGTTGGCTGCGCTTACAAAGCGCAATCATGGCGGCCTTCTGTATTCATCTCCATGCTATGGCTCGATGTTCATGGCGTTAGCTCAGGCGCACCTGCCTGCATCTTTAAATCACTTAGGTCGGCTCACTCATTGAGGTATTTCAAGAGTCTGGGGCTCTTCCTCTGGGTCATTGCCTTTTTCAAGGTCGAAGCGCCCGTCTTGGGTGATGGACAACCAAACCGCTTCTTGCTCTAACGCCAAGCCTTGCTTTTTCATGGCCTCAATCAAAGCCCTTAATTCTTTTGATTGCCCTAAACAGGCCTCCCCCTTACGTTCAAAGGACGAAAACTCTCTGGCGGTATCAATCCAAAGTTGATTTTGACCATAACAGGTTAAACGCGCTCGCCAATGCGGCATGAGCCAAAATTCGGCCCGCTGCTGTAGACGATCTTTTAAACGGCGAAAATTGTTCAAACCAACGCCATCGTAATCAGCAAAAAAATAGACTTTTATGGTTCTTTCAGACACGGATAACCACTCAATCAATTTATTGTGCAGCTGCCCTCGATACCAAATCACCGTGCTTGGCTTGTCTGTCGGCAACCAATTTAATTGATCAAACAGCGCTTGATTCTCAACTAACCAGAGAGGATGAAGCGTGCGTAAGTCATGATTCCTCTGTCCTCCGATCTCAAGAGCTACAGCGCCAAATTTATTCGTTCCCCTTTGTAATTCCAAGATCTTCGTGTCCCCCTGATACCAGGTTGGATCCCCGACTGTTTTTGCAAGAACATAGGTCACATCATGATTTACAGGTCCTTTTTTACTGCTTCGCGTCGCTGCAATATTTTTCGCTCTTTGAGGAAGTGAGGCATTAAAATCCGCATCAGGAACAAACTGACGCAGCGTGAGTTCAACCACTGAACGCTCTTGAATGAGATAACTCACGCCGCGTCCTTTCGTCAAAAGCAAAATACTGTGCGTTCTTCGTGAAAATTCATCAAGTTGCTTTTTTTGTTCTCGGGTCATGACGCTCGCAGCCACAGGCTTTGGATGCGCGTCTAATAATCGCCTTAAGGCTTTGACCAAGACTTGACTCACACTCTGGCCTCTAAACTTTGCGGGATATTTACATCGTTCAAAGACTCAAAAATCTGCCAGCTATTTCGACTGATATGGTTTTGCCCCTTCGCTTGATGGATAGGCACACAGTACCTTGCCGTCGTCAGTGGTGAGGGTGAAGCAAAGATCAGCGAAAAACCAAATTGTGCAGCAATTTCAATCAAGTTAGATTGATTTTTTGTGTCGAGCGCCAGCGCTTCATCCAAATAACACACCGCCTTCATCTGATGACGTTTATCTTGCATCAAGTGCAACATGGCAAGCCCAGTAACCAACTTGGCCATCAATACGGTTCCATTCGAGGCCGCACTGTCAATGTCCTCAAAAGACTCTTCAGATTGTCCCTGCTTGGCCACCACAAATTCCAGTCGGAATAAGTCGGCGACTCTCAAACCTTGACGCGCATTTCCTTCTTCGATAAGCAGGCTTTTCGCACGATCTAATTCCACATCCTCCAGGATGCAAGCCTGATCAAACAAATCGAAACTCTGCTGACTTTCCGTTTGTTGGGCTTGTTTTATCAAGACATCCATCGCCTCCAGCAGCGGTTTTTCTTCTACCGGTGCAATTTTGAATGTTGCAAGATCGGACAACTGTCTATGGCTAATAAGACGATTGAACTCTCTCATTTTGTTTTTTAGAATTTGCAGCCCCCCACGTAAGCCCTTTAAGCTAGAGGTGACTGCGACCACGGCAGAACGAGCACGTCTTTCAAGGGCTTTTTTCTCGTCACCCAAACAATGGCTGAATCGAATCATGCTTTTCAGTTCTTCGTCCTGATTTTGTGCCATTTGAAACTTATTTAGCCCTTTTTGCACTATCTCGTTTCTCATCAAGCGCAATTCTTTGCTGAGCTTATCCAAGTCTTGACAGGCCATATTGTACTGCTCGAGCCGAGAGGGCAACATGCCCAATGACCAGTCTTCATCACAAATCCAGGGGGTTTTTAATTGTGTTTCTAAAGCCGTGAACAAAAACTGATCATCGATTCTATTTTCTCGCAGCGTTTTTACCTTGACATTATCAGTCTCGAAATCCGTTTGTTTTTTCTGTATTTCACTTTGTTTTTGTTGCAAGGTTTCACTCGTTTGCTTGGCATTGTCCAGTTCATTCTGAACCGCTTTAAGCTGATCGTTTAAGGTTTCTTGCTGTTTTCGTCGCCCGTCTTGCTCTTTTTGAAATAGCTGTAATCGCAGGTAATCCTTGAGATCCTTTTCGGACTCTTTGAGCGCACAATCCAATTGTTCTTTTTTCTTTATCGCTAATTCAATTTGTTCAATCGTGTCCAGCATTTTTTCCAGATCTTCAATTTCTTCTTTCAGAATCCATATTTCTTCCAGCAGCTCTTGTTCTGTTTTTTGTCGATGCTGTGGAATAAGCCCCAAAAGACTCACCTTGAGTCCTGGCAAGGCAAACTCGGACTCCAATCCTTGTTTTAATACCTGACGAAGTGCTTGTGTATCCAGCTCATAGCTCCGAGGTGGCAGCCTCAATATGTGTGAACTAAACACCTTGTTGAACTTTTCGAGCTCTGTGGGAGTCAAGGCATTCGCCAAATCTAAATACAAATTGCTTGCCAAGGTTTTCTGTTGTTCATGAAGATTAAAAAGTCGCTCTTTTTTTTCATTCACTTGTTTTATCAAGGTGTTGCTTGAGTGACGTTGAGAATACACACAGAGCGCGGTTTGAACGTCGTAAGCGCGTTGAGCCGACTCACGTTGGTCTTCGAGATATTTTATATCCGGTATCAAGGTGAAGCGCGCGCTTAAGTCTGCTTGCTCTCGCTCAATCTTTTGGATATCGGACAATGCATTATTCAATTTTGTATGACTAACAACGTAGGCTCTGTCTTTTTCCTGCAAGGCATTTTGCTGCGTCGTAATGTCTGATCTTTGTGTTTCAAGGCGCTCCCCTCGCTCTTTCGCATAGTCATGCCACTGGTGAAGGAGTTCATTCACTTTCGGCTTAAAAGCCAGAATTTGGCCTCTTAAGGCGAGGCTCGTTTCGAATTTTTTCTCCATCTTCTGTATGAACGGCAAATGCCGTTCTGCCACAAGATAATGCGCACGCTCAATATTGATATCATGAAACGCTTTTTCCCATTCTTGTTTAAAATCCACCGTCGCATCGGGCAATTCTCGGGTGAAAATTTTGAGCAAGTATTCTTTCACATCACTCGAATTCAGTTTGTCGAGCCTCAATGTCTTTGTCAGCACTTGCTGAAAAGTACGTGCATCCTTGAGATTTTCTAATTTAAAAACCCTAAAGTCGGTCTCTGTTGTTTTTTTGCTTTTTGCAGCGCCATAAATCAAATGACGAAATTCTTTGTCGTTATATCGATAAGCAATATGTCCTTTACTGGCTAAATGAGCCAATAACTTAGGCTGACTCACTCTGTTGCCGTCATCAAGACGATAATCATCCATGTTTAACGCGCCTTGATAGGCAAAATACTCATAATCATGTCCCACCCCTTTCCCGACGCACCCAAAAACCACGGTACCACTTTGAGGGAGAATGGCTTCCAATAAGATGTACGCGCTATTATTTGGGAAATAAAAACGACAGGCTTTGTCCATTGAATGAGGACCAAAATCCATTCTTCGTTTATCAATGATCAATAAAAATTGCAGCGCATTGATGAGGCTCGTTTTTCCTTGGTTATTCGGTGCAATC
Organism: uncultured Enterovibrio sp.; assembly: GCA_947040595.1. GTDB lineage: Bacteria > Pseudomonadota > Gammaproteobacteria > Enterobacterales > Vibrionaceae > Enterovibrio. The sequence continues at coordinate 14,838 of CAMRBZ010000071.1, forward strand.
AAGGAGACGGAATCATCAAGAGGTAACTCCGCACGCTGATATCCCGCGCTTCCAATCAAAGCAAGTCTTTGAAATCCATAATTTAACATGGCTCGCTTTCCTCATTTTTTGATACAGCATT
>CAMRBZ010000072.1 GCA_947040595.1 uncultured Enterovibrio sp.
CGCCTGCCAAATTGGTTTTGTTATTTTAAATTGCAGTGCTTTTTCTTCTGAAAGTTGAGGATCGCAATCTATGTACTTGTTTTATTGTGGATGGCAAACATATTCAGATGGCAAACATATTCATCAGTGGGTGGCTAAGATATTATCGTGGGTGGCTAAGATATTATCATTATCAGTGGGTGGCTAAGATATTATCTCAATCCAGCCTATCCCCCCCCCCCTAAAAACATCGCCTTACATTTAAAAAACCTCGATCTCCGTTTGGTTCAAACATTAGAAGGGAGGCGGCGTTTTCTGATCTGTGCTCTGCAGTAAAAACGGCCAATAAAGCAAGGGCGGCGCCGCCGCCCATTGTGCCCCAGAGTTCATTGATTAAAAAAGGTTCTTGCGGATTGCTGAAAAGTTCGCCTTTTGCGCCTAGGGCAAAACCATAGTCTTCGGAGTCTTGCCTTGAAGAGGTCATATTGGAATAAACGGAACCGAAAAAAGGCACTGATTTTGAAGCTTTTCGAACCAATCTCATCATGGCGCGTCGGTCTTTCGAATCCTTTTCAATGTCAAAATATTCTAATTTCGCAAGCGGCTTTAGCTTTAAAATATCGACCCTGTTTTTCTTTACAAAAATAACGCCAGCTCCCCCTTCACTGGGGATGATCCCCCAAGGATTATCCCCGCTAAAGATGGTGGCGTCCGAAATATAGGTCTCGCTATTTTCAAAGAAGGAATCGACGGCAATGCACATTAAAATATCATGGGTGTCCAGTAATTGGAGGGCTTCGAAAACAAAGCTTGCGCCGCCTTCATGGGTTATTTTTATATCACAGATGCCTCTTAATAAGGGATTATTTTCGAGGCTTTTTTTTATCATTCGGGCATCGAATGAATCGGGCACGCTCAAAAATAAAGGAAGGGGTTTTAAAGCTGAAATGAGAGGGGATAATAAAGCGAGCGCAAGGGTTGTGATCATTTCAATGTGCCTTTCAAGGGCGCTCCCTTCTTTTAAAAAATCTATTTTTGCTGCGGTATAACTTTGAAGAGGATCATCACTTTTAAGCTTATCAAAGCGCCCTAAATCTGCTTTTGCAACGCAAAGAGAAATATCAAGATTCATTCCGCTCGGTGTGATGGCTTCAGCGCTGAGAATAAAGCGTCCAAATGTCGCGTTCATTTTTGCCCTTTAAAGAAGAGAAATAGTCGATTTTATCAAGCGATGTTCTTGGCCTTGGCAAGGAAAAGAGACGCCGTAGCTTATTGAAAGAAATTCAGTATCGGCGTCTAAATAAAGGGTATAAATATTCATAGGCGCCTGATATAAAACCTCTCCAACTTGTATTTGAGCCTTGTAAGCCTCTTTGGGTACTTTAAATAAAAATGCCTCATCATGGTTCAAACCGCTCACCATGATCTGTTCATTCCCACATAAATACCCTTTGCATTGTTGATCTTCTGGCGCACTTTGAAAAAAATCACGCTTAAAATCGACAGGCAATAAGGGCTTTCGTTCTAATTCCCACTCTTTATCAAAGGTGCCAGCCCATTTTACGCGGGATAAAAAAAACGGCGGAACCGCGCCGAAACCGGCCACCCGCACATTTTTGCTCTTAGGGCTCCAGTCTTCTTTTGGATAAAAAACACAAGGTACACCTTGGGTTAATAATTCTTTGTTTGTCTCAGCTACACCGCAACCAACACTGTTTTGCGCTCCACCCATAGCCCATGAATAATCAATGTCGGTTTCAATAAAGGTTTGAGGCTCAGAAGCGCTCAACGTACCCGCATATTCAATCCAGCGCCGAGGCCCACTAACGCGTATTGTTTTATCAATGTGCCCCTCAATCAGTAAGCGGCATTGGTGCTCTTTTGTCGGCTTTTTTGCATAAGTACGCGCTTTTCCATGCACTATCACGTCGGTCTTGTTTTTGTGTATTTGAAATTCTTGATCTTGCTTAAGGGCTGAAAAACCTTCTTCGCCTGTGTATAAGGGATTGTCATAAATAGGGGGATTTTCTTGCTCTACCCACGCTTTATTGATTCGTTTCCAAGCGCGCTTTGCAACCAAAACCCAGACTTCATGCCCGTTCTCATCACGTTGAAAGCGACCTTGTATTTCTAAGCCGGGGTGCGCTTCAATCTCCCATAACTGCATTCGGATACCTTTTTTCAAAGCAATAAGAGGGATCTTTTAATGTTTCCAATTTTTTAAAAACCGCCGCTTGTTGAAATGCAGGCATGAAAGGGTCCCAAAAAATAAAAACGCGCCCATAAAGACACAATTGAACCCAAAGCCAATGCCTAAATTGCGCATCAATAAAGGGGTCTTCTAATGCTTTCAAGGTAGAGGCGTAACAGAGCGGCTCCCCTAAACGTAAAAAATCTCCCTGTACATCTGCACCCTCTTCTATTCCATGCGCTATCCAATCATCCAAAGCCATAAGGGCTTGAGGCCATTCATAAAGAACACCGAGTTCTTGAGGGTTCACCGGGCTATTTTTCCCATAAAGGATGTAAAGCGCTTGCAACCATGGAGCGCCCTCTTCTTCTTCGCATGTTTTCATGTATTGCACGGCGCGCATCACCCAGCTTACCTTCCCACTCAAGGCCAGCTTTATCGGGGCATGTTTACAATGAGGATCAAAATCGTCCGGTTTTTTTCGTTCAAGAAGCATTGCAAAAAGAGAAAGATCCTTGGATAGATTCAAAGACTCTTCTTCTAAAAGCGCACGAAACCAAAAAGATCGCCCTTCTTGCCCTCTTTTTATATCTAAAAGCAAACGTTCAAAAAGACATTCTTCATTGCGTGCATTTTCATCTAGCCACACCTGCCCTTGCTCAACGTTAAACAAAGAAAGCACAGGAAAAACAATCCGGGCTTCGATTTTTTTCTCTTTAAACCAATGTGTCGCCAAAGCAATGCTGAGGGAATGACGCAGCGTCATATAGTTAAAACTTTTGACGGCCCATTGGGGTAAACCGTCAATGCATGAAGCTAGAAAATAATCCATGTCGGGCATTTTTGAATGAAGCACGAGCATCTTCGCCATCTCTTCATCTGTGTTTTCAATTTGATCAAAGGCCAACAAAAAATGCACTGAATTTTCAGCAAATTCAGGCTCTAGCATGAGCCACACAAAAACATCAAGATGGGAGTTTTTAATTTCGTAAACAAGTCCTTTAGAAAGCGAAAAAAAAGCGAGGTAAACCGCTTTGATTTTTTTCATTTGCTCTTCAATTAAACGAAGATAATCCTTTTTTTCAAAAGGGAATCCTTGCCGATAAAGAGCCCGCCTTTGCTTTAAAATAAAAGAGACGGTTTCAAGGGCAATACTTGATTTTTCTCTACAAAAACAAAGCCAATCAGGATTTAGACTGCTTAATTGACGCAGCTCTTTGTCTAAATAATCCCTCGCATTTTGAAGGTCAACGTCAAGAAAAGGCGGCTTTAATTGATTGACCGCGATTTTTATTCCCACAGAAAAAACCTCCTCTTTTTCGTCTTTTACAATTCCCTCTCAATTAATTGAAATGGTTCCAGCTTGTATTTTATGCGCCTTTTGAGCCTGTGAAGTCACGTATTTGGCTTCGGTGGTAATGCGGTTATCTGTGCCGCTGTAACGCGTTTTCGTTTCACCACTTTGCACAATTAGCTCTTTCGAAGCTTCAATGACAATCTTTTCTGCGCGCAAAATAAGAGACTCGTGAGAGCTTAAAAGAGAGAAAAAAATATCGGTGACAATGGGAAAACGAACATCCCCATTGATAAAATCGATTCGGCAACTTAAGCCTGTATTGATGGCCAGTTCAATTTCATTTTTTCTAAAAGCGCGCCCAAGTTTTGCTAATAAAGGCGTTTCAAAAGGATTTCCTTCAAAATCGACTTTCACAGCGAAATGTTGATTTTCATCTTTTTTCAAACCCTCATCAAAAGAAAGGATCTGCCCAAAGCGCGCAAAAAAATAAGCCTCTTTCGAGCGTTGCGGGACGCCAAGCGCCACTTGATGTGCTCTTGTTTTTTGCTTCATTGATTGATTGCCACTTTTCCCCCCTTGACGATCACTTTGTCTGTGCCTTCAAGAGTGATGGATGAACCCGATATTTTGATGCTGCCATCACTTTTCATGACAAGTGACGCGCTCCCCGTTTTTAACACAATGGTTTCAGCACTGATAATTTCAGTTGCCGCATCCGACTTAATAGAGACATTGCGTTTCACGCTAACGCTCAAAGCCCCACCCACCGTTTGATTGTCATCCCGTGAGATGTCACTTAAGCGAGCTCCCCCCACGGTCAAGGTTGCATTTTCACCAATATCTAAACGATCATTTTTTCCAATAACACGGCTTCTATGGTCCCCCACGCTTAATTGTACAGAGTGTTTGACACTTTTAGTTTCATTGGCGTTGTATTTGGTATTCACATCTTGCTCAACGGTTTGTGTCAATGTTTGCTTTATCTCGGTGGTTTTATCGCCAGAAATGGTTCTTGAATGATCCCCTTGGATTTCCTCTCTTTGGTCTCTTCCAACTTTTAAAAACTCATCTTGCCCAATGTTTCTAAAACGATCTTGGAGCACATCTAGCGTCATGTTTTTTTGAGCATGAAAATAGATTTCTTCTTTGTTCGCTTCGTCTTCAAAACTCAATTCGTTATAGCCTGTCCCTTTGTGCGTTTGAGTTCGAAGCGTCGTTCTTGTTTTATTTTCAGGCAGTGAATAAGGCGGTAAATGCAAACCGTTGTATACGCAACCTGTCACCAAGGGGCGGTCAGGATCTCCATTAAGAAAGCTCACGATGACCTCATGCCCGATACGAGGAAGAAAGGTCGCGCCCCACATTGCTCCTGCCATGCTTTGGCTGACTCGGATCCAGCAGGTTGATTTTTCATTCTTTTCACCGTAACGATCCCAGTGAAATTGCACTTTAATGCGTCCCAATTTATCGGTAAAAATTTCTTCATCTTTCGGCCCAACCACTACCGCGCTTTGAGGACCATCCACAATCGGTGGTGGCATTTTTGGCGCTTTAAAAACAACATTTCGAGCGATGCAGGTAAAATTGTTTTGGTAGGTTGTGGGCAGTTCTGAGTTCTCTTCCTCTTCATACACCTGAGGATCATCACCACGGTGATAGACAGAAAGAAGGGTATATTCTTGGTTTATTTCGTTTCGCGGATGCTCTTTGATATGAAAGCTAAAACCCGTTGCCAAACGCATGACATCGCTTGAGCCTGAAATCTGCTGACTTTCTACTCTGTGCCCTGCCATCCATTCAGGTGCGTACGCTTTTCCTAAGTCGGTGTTGGTATAGCGTCCTGGATAATCAAAAAGGGCAAGATCTGCAAATTTACCCCCTCCGCAAAAGGTTTTTTGAGGAATATCAGCCTGTTCATAATTGTAATCAGAATAAGTAAAACTCCCCGAACGCACCCGATTTATTTGAGATAGGTCAAAAATATGCTCCTGCTCTGCAACGCCGCCCCCCATCTCATGGAAAAGAAGGCATGCGTTACTTAACGGGGTGATTGCATCATTGCTGTCCACAATGACCATGGTGTGCGCACTTTTCGAGTGCTCAAAGTAATACCACATTCCGTTTTCAGCAAGCAAACGCTGAACAAAGTGAAAGTCGGTTTCACGGTATTGCAAAAGATAATTTCTAACTGGGTAACTTTTTAATAGAGAAAAACGGACATCACGGACATTGGCGAGGGTAAGCACCTCAGAAAGAATATCGGGCACCGAGATCTCTTGAAAAATGCGGCAATCTTGCCTTTGTGTTAAAAACCAAAGTTGAGGAACCAAAGAAACATGATAACGTGCAAATCGATGGCCTTCACCAAGGTAATGCGCTTCATTCACTTCACCATGAAACACTTTTTCATTGCCGCTTTCTTGTCCAAATAAGGTTAAAACGCCCGGTTTTCGCATTAAACCGTCAAGATCAATGGGCGTGTATGTGCTATCAGAAAGCCTCAAAAGCAAAAATAATTTTATATTAAACGGGCTCGACAAAGACTCCGTCACCTCGAAACGCTCCACCCGAAAGCGTATCCCCGCCACCTGAAAATCAAACTGTATATTCTTCACCGCGCTTTACCTGATGCTGTTTTTATTTGGGATAAGCAAAGAAGTGGAGGAGCTTCAAGCTTGCTCACTCCAAATAAACAAGCTTCGGAACCTCTCACGAGTGCCGCTACAGGCTTGTCAACTCCCTCCACAAAGCTCAATCACAGAATTCATCTATGCTCAGGCGCTTTTCGTTCTTTGCGCCGACATGCAACTAAACGTTTGGGTCTAAAACTGAAGAATATCGGGTAAATTAAACATATTTACACAATAGGGTTACGCCAATCATCCATACCCGAGGTACTGCAAATTTCGTGTTTCACGTCAATTCTCCGGTAAGAAAATTGTAAAATTTCTTCAACAACAAGTTTTTTTGTTGCTGGATCTTGGGCATGCAACATACGAGTTCGCATATCAATCAGCAAAGCATCGGTCAATTCAATGGTATAATAATGCTGTACTTTGCCGGCTGTATTCGTCTGGTAAAAACAAATTTTACACGAAGTCAGTTTTTCTCCTGTCACCAATGCATTAAAAATCAAAGGGGAAGAACAGTCTTGTCTTTTCGTCACTATAAGGGGTTTGGGTATTCGCCCTCCTGCAGGCTGACCATTTTGTGGATTACAAGGCACCGTGAGAATATGCTGACACTCTTGCACTAAAAATTCATCGATATGATCGGCCTGCCAAGTATTGCCAATGGATTTCAGTGAATTTGCACTTTTTGTTATATTTCCTTGTTTTTCCCCAGTGATTGACATATAAGCTGGAGTTGGCATCTCTTCTTCCTTTTTTTAATAGATGAGTCTCTTATACCCAAGGTATTTTAAGATCAGCAGACAAAACAAACCCTATTCATATCGATGAATATTTTATGAGGGAGAGCAAGTCTCGCGCAATATTACATAGCTTGAGTCTGTTTTTTATAATTTAAAAATGTAACTTCTTTTAAAATACAATGTCCATAAGTATCTTAATGGATTTATAAAAACAATAGAAAAAGCAGTGTTTTTAATTTCTGCATATTTAAATTCTTTTTAGTCATTCTGAGCAGACGTGTATTTTAATTCAAATATCTTCACTGAAAACTTACCTTTGATTAAAACGATCCAAGATTCATTTTTACTTTAAAATTAAAAATAGTCATTTAATCGAATTTATTTATTAAATAAGTATAAAAACAGAAGAAACTCATTCCATTTTCAACAAGAAAATACAGAAAGATCCGTTTAAGGTATTAAAATAAAATCCCTCTTAATGGGTCCCCCCTAAAAGAGATAAAAGGAATGCCTAAGTGAGTTCAGCACATTCAGTATTTGCCTCTTGTAAAAAAGCAAAAACCCCTACACAGTTAATATTTCCTGGATGTTGCCAACATTCTTATTCATTAGGTTCGCGCCAGTCATCTCGCCCCAATTTACTGCAAATGATGTGATTCATTTCTATTGAACGGAAACTAAAGGACAAAATTTCTTCTGTATCGCGCTGTTTTTTTGATTCATCTTGGCAATGAGGCATGCGAGTTTCCATGTCAATCAACAAGGCATCAACCAAGGTGATGCTGTAATAGTGCTCTTGCTTACCATCAGTATTCGTTCTGAAAAGTTTAAGTTCACACGTCGGCAATTTTTCCCCTGTCACTAATGCATTCATAAGTAAAGGAGAGGCACGGTCTTGTCTTTTTGTCACAATAAGCGGACCATGTACTCGCTGCCCTGAGGGCTGACCATTTTGTGGATCAACAGGGACACTGACACTGTAATGGAACTCTTGTACTAAAAATTCATTTTCATGGCCTTTCTGAAAGACATTACCGATAGAATCGGCTGTATTTGCGTTTTCCGTTATTCCTTCTTGGGTATCTCCGAATACCCACATATAACCTGGCGTTGGCATCTCTCTTTCCTTTTTTAATAGATGAGTGTTTTATACTCAAGAGATTTGAAGAAATCTGCAGACAAGATAAATCCCATTCATAGAGGTGAGTATTTCATTAAAAAGAGCCATTCTCACGCCACTTCAAGTGTCTTGAGTATATCTTCTAATCATAAGTTGATTAATCAATGATTCCGAGCCATAGCTTAACGGATTAATCTGAAGATTAAAATTAAATAAATTTTAAAATATTTTTCACATTTACAGGCTATTTAGTCGTTCTGAATGTATATAGTTTTTAATCTTAACCTTCTCACTAAAAAATGCCGTTAAATTAAAAGAATTCACCGTGTATTTTAACGGAATTTTTTTTGAAAATTTTTATTCCGATTTTAATTTATTATTAAATGAAAATGATATTTAATAAATCGTATACCCGTCGCCTTTAAAGCTGCGTGGCGGTTTGACAACGCTCGCTCAACCCAATCACACAGTCCATCTATACCCAGGAGCTTCGCTTGCTTGCCGTCTACAAAGATCTTCAATTACTTTGGGTACAATCGATCTATACCCGTCGCCTTTAAAGCTGCGTGGGTGTTGGCTACGCTCGTTCAGACCAATCACATAATCCATCTATGCTCACGGCCTTCAGTCGTTTTCCGCAGGCGCGCATCTTCAAGTGTCTTGAGTATATGCTCAGGGGCTTTGCTTATTTTTCGCAGGCGCGCCTCGTCAATGATGTTGGATACAGGCATGACTCCTCTCCAAAACAAGCTGATCAGATTCACTAAAAGTACGCTCAAAATACAATCAAGGCCTGCCACTATGACCTTAGTGATGGTTAATCAAGTTAAGGCATTGAAATATTAATTTATATTGTTATTTTTCCATTCCCTTTCTTAGAAACAATGTATTAACTGAAATGCCATATTATTTGAAAAGTATCGGAGTCTTAACCTTGACCCTTCTTTCTTTTTTTGTTCATGCAAAAGGAGAGCGATACGGCGGATCTTTAAGTATGAGAAATATGAACACCGATGTTCATGTTCAAGGGGAATCTAAAGCATCAAAAATGCCTCAATTTGGTCTTGTTCATACGCGCCCAATAGACGAAAACAACAATCGTTGGCGTTGGTGGATAAGCGCCCATTATTTAGATGAACAGCTCACCTCTCCAAAAAGCTACATTTATCAGGAAAGTAAGGGATTAGAGCTCAGGATCATGCCTCAATATGCCATTGCCTCCTGGGACGGCGTTACCCCCTTCATGGGTGCTGGAGTTTCACTTGCTTATCAAGATTATTCTAATCGCTGGCAAGTCGATGAGCAGGGTTATAAATACGGTCATCAATTAGAAGATATTTCTCAATTAGACGCAGGAGTTCTTTTTAATTTTGGGACCGCTATAAAATTCGGTAAAAATCCAAATTCACACTTACAACTGGTCCCCCAATTTTCCTCGATATTTCCAATGAATGGGAATTCGGTGGGGATTGAACTGTCCTTGTCGCTCTTGTTTTAAGGGCGATTTATGCAGACAACACAATTGATCTTCAATATCACCAAATCTCCAGAAGGCGCCACAGGAAAAAAAGTGATTGAAATTCCAAAAAGCGGCGGTTCAATAGGACGAGATCCTTCATGCGCTGTGAATTTGCTTGATGGCGATCGCTTTATTTCAAAGTCTCACTGCCATATTTATCTCTACGGAGAAACCTATTACATCAGCGATGTCAGTCGAAATGGCACCTTTGTTAACGGCATGCGCATTCACAAAAATCAACCTATCTCCATTCACGATGGCGATTTTATTGCATTGGGTCGCTATGAAATACAGCTGCGCATTGAACTCAATACCGAGGTTCAAAACATTGCCGCAGACATCGTTCCGCAAAAAGAAACGAATGATCCTTTATCGTACCTAAACGATGTTATTTCTTCAAATGCCAGTGAAAGAGGAAATATTGATGAATTATTTATGGAAACCAGAGGAAAGGAAATAGATAAAAATGATCCTCTTGCTCATCTAGATTTTTCATTGATCGAAAAAGAAGAGGATCTCATTAATGACGATTCGTTAAAGAATGAAAAAAAAACCTACCAAGAGAATGTCCATGGCTCCCGGCAAATCCAAGACGACAGTGAAAGCATTTTTTCACACTACCCTCCCCCCACATTTATTACAGAGGATTGGATGCCCTCCCCTTTAAACCCTCTTTCAGAAAATAGCCTCTCATCCTCCTTTTCTTTCGAAGAAGCAAACACGTCTTTTGATCCCTCTGGGGTGATGCAAGAGCCTCAAAATGGCCTTTCAGAAAATCCCGAGCAGTACACAGAAAAAGACCTTTATTGGGAAGAACTCAATAAACTGGGCCATATTCTGGGCCCTCATGAGACCCCTCCTTCACACAATGAAAATAACTCATCAATGCATTCAAAGCCAAAGACATCCAAAAACCTTGGGATTGCGTTTTTTCAAGGATTAGGGGTTTTAGGGCCTCATGATGCCTACATGACGACCGATTTTTTCAAAAATACAGGCGCAGCCCTTCGAATTTGCATTGAGAAATTACAAAGAGATCTTTTAGATATAGAGAAATTAAAAGCATCAGAAGAAAAAATAAAAAGCGAGAATATTCTTGAATTAATGCTCTCACTGAATGAAAGAAATTTACTCTCTCCCAATGAGCTTATAGAACAAATATTAGATGAATTAGAGGAGCATAAAATCCACTCTCAGCAAGCCATCAAAGAAGCGATCTGTGCAGAACTGAAGAGCTTAGACCCACTCCTTTTTGCGAAACAATTTTCTTCCCAATCCCTTTTTATCACGAAAAGAAAACTATGGCGTAAATATGTCGATTTTTTTAACTATAAAAGCGAAAAAATGAATGCTTTAAATGCCACATCCGCCAATAAAAAAATAATGATCCAATATTTAAAAAAACAGGAGTCCTAAAAATGAACCGTCTTTTATTGTTACTTTCTGTTTTTCTCCTTTCTGGCTGCTCTGTCTGGGAACAATTTAAAACATCGTCAGGGATCATTCCCCAAACCTCTTCGATTGAACTTGTTCTTGAGGCCTCTGAAGTATTAAATCTTCGCCTTGGAGGGCAATCCTCTCCTGTTTTATTTCGTATTCATGAGCTGACCTCTCCTGTTCTTTTTCGAAGCCTTGATTTCTTTGCATTATTTGAAAATGATAAAGTCGCCTTAGGGGATGAATACCTTTTGCGCTACGAATTTCAAATAATGCCAGGAGAAACGCTTCATAAAATAATTACATTAGATCCATCCACTCGGGCTGTTGGATATTCTGTTGCCTTTCGAGACATCAATGGCTCATCATGGCGAAAAATCGTTCTTATTGATGAAAAAACAGAATATTTCCAGCACATTACGCTTGAAGGAAATGAAATGATCTCCGATACAAGCCGTGGTATCGAACAAGTCTACTTTTAAAAAGGAGTCATTATGTCCTTGTATAATCGCGTTGTGTGGCAAGATGGGATGTTCATGAAACAGCAGCACTTTCAGCAACTTGAACGAGCTCAAGATAAGTTTACCTCCATGTTAATTGCCTATAGTTCTCCTCTTTATTGGGGAATAACACAGATTGAAACCAATACAGAACTCCTTTCATTTGGGAAAATTGGTATCACAAAAGCAGAAGGCATACTGCAAGACAGGACCCCCTTTCAACTCCCCCTCCAGGCCAATTTACCTGAAATAAAAACCGTGGACCCTTCACTGATTGGAAAGTGCGTTTATCTTTGTTGCCCTTTGCCTTCGGTACGCTCTGAATTATTCGGTGGGCCTAAAACGGCAAGCAGATACAGTATTCATCAACAAGAAGCGGTGGATGCCTGTTACGAAAGTCAGGACATCACAAGCATTGAAGTGGGTAAACTTAATTTTAAATTAATGTATGACCACGAAGATAAAAGTGCATACACAGCCATTCCTATCTTAAAAATATTGGACGTCAAAGCAGACGGCGCTGTGGTATTAGACGAAGAGTTTATCCCAACCTGTATTGATATACATGCTTCATCCGTTTTATCTAAATATGTGAATGAATTTGCTTCTCTGTTACGCCATCGTGCAGAGTCCATCGTTGAAAGAATAGGGGTCGTCAGCCAACAAGGCGTGTCTTCTGTTGCCGACTTTATGCTTCTTCAAACCCTCAACAGATACGAACCTTTGTTTTGGCATTTTGCTTCAACAGGCGGAATTCATCCTGAAACCCTCTATCGCACCCTTCTTCAAGTCGAAGGCGAGCTGGCTACAATTTGCTCAAAAATGCGAAGACCGCAAACTTACATTCCATACAATCATACCCAGATCACCTATTGCATTACACATTTAATGGAAAAAGCCAAAGAATATTTAAGTGTGATGTCAGAGCAAAGAGCCCTTCCATTGTTCCTCAAAGAACAACAACACGGCATTCGAACTGCCGCAATACCCGATGCCAGCTTATTGACAACATCAAGTTTTATTCTTGCCGTCAAAGCAGACGTCCCGCTGGATGTTCTTCATACCCAATTTGTCACTCAAACCAAAATTGGATCCATTGAGAATATTCGCCAATTAATTCACCTTCAATTGCCCGGAATTGCAATTAAAGCCATCCCCGTCCTACCCAGATCGATGCCATTTCATGCCGATCACACCTATTTTGAATTAGACAAAACAGATGAACAATGGGCAGGCTTAAAGCAATCTTTAGGCATTGCTCTTCACGTATCAGGGCACTTTCCCAATCTTTCACTTCAGCTTTGGGCGGTGAAAATATGAGCTATCAAGACAATGATCCAACCATTACTCTTTTTCAGTCAGAGCCTGGAAAACCGATGGAGGTCATGCCCTCACCCGATATTTCACGAAACATTGCAATGCGAGGGCTCACTCTAACCTCTATGGGGATCAATCCTCTTGTGGATCCATTCTCTTGGTTAATTGCCTGCTTATCTTGTTTGTCCTGCGTTCAAGAGCTTGATGATCCTCTTACATTTAGAGATCAGGTTGCAAGAGAAATTCGAAAAGGAGAAAGAAAACTCAATGAAATGGAGGTGGATAAAGCCACAATACTGGTGGTACGTTATTGTTTGTGCTCCGCCCTTGATGAAATGGTTTTATCTCAAAAATGGGGAGCTAACAGCAATTGGAGCCAACATACTCTTTTAACAGAGTTTCATAATGAAACGGCAGGAGGAGATAAGTTTTTTATTATTTTAGAAAGACTAAAATCAGATCCATTAAAATATCAAAACCTGATTGAATTTCTCTACCTTCTTCTTCAGATGGGATTTAAAGGAAAATTTGGACGCGATCATCAAGGAGGCCAAAACGAATTAAGTGAAATTGGCCACGATATATATCGCCTCATCCGAGATGCGCGTCTTTCAAAACAAGAAAAACGTACATTGGTGAATTTAAAAACAAAGTACATAAAAAAACCACTCAAAAAAGTGATCTCCCCAAAAATCACCGTATTCATTACCTTCATTTCTCTTGCAACAATGTATTTCAGTGCGCGCTTTATTATTGAAAGTCACTATCAACACCTTCTGAGTCTTTATCCATAAATAACAGACTCCTGTATTTTTGTTCTGCTTTGAGATGCTCCCATCAAGAGGGGCAATAAAGTTTTGGTAATGACTCATATACGTAATTTGTATTTTTTGTATGGAATATTATCAAGAGATTCATTGCCCTGGATATGATGAATCAATCTAGACACCTACGATAAATTCTTATATTTTTTGCGAAAAATTAGACATTAAAAAACAACAATAAGCTTTTATAAAAAAACACTTAAATTAAATATCAGAATGATAAGCAAACAAATTTATCATAGGTGTCTTGTTATTTTTATTATTAATGCAAACAATAATTAACAAAAAAGTTTATACTCGAAAAAGTGAATAGGGAGCCTCCCTGCATTATTCATAATTCAAATGATTTTCGTATCATCCCGTATATTAATTAATAATCATTCTGGGTATTTCATTGCTCATTCCGATAGATAACGATATTTTAAAGGGAAAAATGCTATATTTTAAGATAATCAGCTCCACTCCTGAGCAGGGTAAAGCACATTTAATGTTCAAAACAGAGAATGTAGAAGGATTTCTAATGCGTTGGAAAAAGAGCGAAAAAAACACATTTGAAATTAACCGTAATTCAGGAAAAAAGGGCTCTGTGCTGTAGCCACAATCCTGTGGATAAAAAGATCTATACTAAAAAAAACGAGTATTACTTAATTACAAGAACTTGATTCTCCTACTGTTATGGCAATGATCGCTGCAGCCTTTCATCTCAGGAGCATCCCATTTACAAATGTTTCATCAGCAAAGGCAAGAAGAGAAGCTTTGATGCTCTCCCAAAATATATTCTTTGAGTCTTATACAGACAACATATTTACTCATCATCAGATGATACTTCCCTATCTAATCGATCCAAATTCATTTTATTATATCGGAATGACTGCAGAAAAAGTGGGTCATTCTTTTGGAGTCGCAGTTTTAAAGAAAGAAGAGTATTACATTTTTGATATTAATCTCGGCTTGATACATTGCAGAGACAAATCAATATTCCTAAAAACATTTGATGTACTATTTAGCAAAATGTACTCTACTTTCGGATTCCATAGCTGGATCTGTTATAAATTTAAATCATCTTAATTCAAACGAGATCTTAAGAATAAGCAAGACATAGTTATCCGTTAAATTTCAAATTCGAATTAATCAACGATTAATCGAGACACCCAATTAATTTCCCAC
>CAMRBZ010000073.1 GCA_947040595.1 uncultured Enterovibrio sp.
ATACCCAAAGGAATTGAAGATGCGCGCCTGCGGCAAACGAACCAAGCCCCTGAGCCTAGATGGACTCTGTGATTGGCCTGAACGCGCCTAGCCAACACCCGCGACTTCAAAGGGGACGGCTCTCTTTCAGATTTCATCCCCTTTAACGAACAAGTTTGTAGCTCATTAATTCGTCTTATCGTAAAATGTGTGATCGGTTTGATGACATGAAACGTTTACTCAAAATGGCCTTACTTATAACAGAGACTTGTATCAATTGTGATATGTGCGTTCTTGAATGCCCGAATGAAGCCATTTCATTTGGCCTTGAAATTTACGAAATCAATCCAAGCAAATGCACTGAATGTGTTGGGCATTATGATAAACCCACCTGCCAATCTGTCTGCCCTATTTCAAATTGCATTATTAAAGATCCCCTTCGCATTGAAACAGAAGAACAACTTATGGAAAAGTTCGTAACGATTCAAGGGCTTGTTTAAACATATCGTCGGCTGTTTTTTACGCACCCTCCTTTCTTTTCATCTTCTCTCCCAGGTACCTTGAGGTGATTCTATTTCCGTCGCCTTTGAATCTACAGGTTTCTGGGTGGCGTTCTCAAGGCTCAATCACAATCTCCTTCTATGCTCAAAGGCTTTTCGTCCTTTTCGCTACCCGCCATTTTTCGTCCTTACCACTGCCCGCAACCTTGGGTGGATAGTCCCCTCCCCCCCTTTTTTAGCACCTCTCGCTCTTCTTAAGATCAAGCCTGCTCTTAAATCAGCCTCTTGCGCTTAATTTAAAATGTATACCCGTCGCCTTTGAAGTTGCGTGCTTGTTGGCCGCGCTCTTTTCTTCAAAGCGCTTAAAGAAACGAATGATCCCCATTTAAAATGCACTTGGCTCCCTCTGTTTGTATTTTATAACAAAAAACGCCCTCTTCTTTTTTTGCCACGCTCTTTGCATTTTTATGAATAAATTAACAATCTCAATACGATATCAAACATCAATCCCCCTCTTTTTGAGAGATTTTGTGCCTTTGTGTCTACACTTTTACAGTTAATCGCCCTGCGTTGTCTTATCGATAAGACTTTTAGGCTAAGAGTGAAATAGAGATTCTTGTATCTGCTTATGCAGTGTTGTTTAAGAGCCCGTCTTCACACCTTAAGCAAAAATCAATCAACAACACGAGAATGATACAATGAAAACATCTGACTTAATGGTAAAAGTGCTTGAAAACGAAGAGGTTGAATATATTTATGGCATTCCTGGTGAAGAAAATCTTGATTTCTTAAATTCCCTAAAAAACTCGAAAATAGAGCTGATCCTCACGCGCCATGAACAAGCCGCTGGATTTATGGCTGCGACTTATGGACGCTTAACAGGCAAACCCGGCGTCTGTTTATCTACATTAGGTCCAGGAGCCACCAATTTTGTCACCGCCGCCGCCTATGCACAATTAGGTGCCATGCCAATGATCATGCTGGGTGGACAAAAACCCATCCGTAAAAGCAAACAAGGCCGATTCCAAATTGTCGATGTGGTGAATTTGATGAAGCCCATCACCAAGTATTCAGAGCAAATTGTGGATGGGAACAATGTCCCCGCCATGCTGCGTGAAGCCTTCCGTCTTTGTATGGAAGAGCGTCCAGGGGCGGGTTACATCGAGCTTCCCGAAGACATTGCAGAAGAAGAAACAAACGCCATGATCTTTGATGTGGTCAACCACCTCAGACCCGATGCCAATTCTGAGTGTATCGAAAGCGCCGCTGAGATGATAAAAAAAGCAAAAATGCCGCTTCTTTTGATCGGTGCCGGCGCCAATCGTAAAAGATCCAGCAAAGCATTAAAAGAGTTCATCGATAAAACGGGCCTGTATTTCTTTAATACCCAGATGGGCAAAGGCGTTGTGGATGAACGCCATGAACGTTTTATTGGTACGGCGGCTTTATCAAGCCATGATTTTCTTCATTGCGCCATTGAACGGGCCGATCTCATCATCAATGTCGGTCATGACGTCATTGAAAAACCCCCTTTCTTTATGGAAAAAAATGGGGCAAAAGTCATTCATATTAATTTCTTTTCAGCAAGAACCGATGCGGTCTATTTTCCTCAACTGAACGTTGTAGGGGACATTTGCTCTTCAATTACACGCTTAACAGAAGAAGTCGGAAAATTAGAACAAGACATGTCCTATTTTGAGAAAGTAAAAGCGCATGTTGATGAACGCACAAGAAAATATTTCAATGACCGTCGCTTTCCCATCTTACCCCAACGTTTAGTGAAAATTTTGCGAGACGAGCTGGGAGATGAAGACATCGTCACTCTTGATAACGGCGTTTACAAGATTTGGTTTGCTCGAAATTATCCTTGTTATACCAACAATACTCTTTTACTCGATAATGCCTTGGCCACCATGGGCGCGGGTTTGCCTTCCGCGATGGTCGCAAAACAACTTTATCCCGATAAAAAAGTCGTCTCAGTCAACGGCGACGGCGGCTTTATGATGAATTCGCAAGAAATTGAAACCGCTGTGCGTATGGGCCTTGATTTGGTCATCATCATATTGAATGACAGTGCTTACGGAATGATTAAATGGAAACAAGAAGGCATGAGTTTCGATAATTTCGGATTGGATTTTAATAATCCAGATTTTGTGAAATATGCCAACAGTTTTGGTGCGATCGGACATCGTCCAGAAAGCCACGACGAATTTCAATCGATATTAAAACTGGCCTTAAATTCCAAAGGTGTTCACATCATCGATTTGCCTGTAGATTATTCACTTAACCATTCAATATTAAATGTATTGATCAAAGAAAGTCGTTCAATTGCTTAATCATAAAGAGGATTTATGTCTGAACTGAATGTTTATCGTCCTTATGACGGTAGCTTGATCCGCAGCATCCCCATGCACACGAAAACAGAAGTGGAGTGGGCCATAAAAAAAGCCCATTTCCTCTTTTCCGATAGAGCGCGTTGGATGCCGCCTTTTCAACGCATTGCGATTTTAGAAAAAACCGTTGAGCTCATGTCTTCTCAAATTGAGTCCCTGACGCACATCGCTTGTGAAGAAGGTGGAAAGCCCTATATGGACTCTCGCGTTGAAGTCTTAAGGGCCATCAATGGCGTAAAATTAGCCATTGAACATATTTCACACCTCACGGGCGAACAAATTCCAATGGGACAAACAGAGGCATCCATTAACCGTTTGGCCTTTACGATAAGAGAGCCTATCGGCGTGGTGGCTTCCATCAGTGCTTTTAATCATCCTCTCAATCTGATTGTTCATCAAGTGATCCCCGCCATCGCGGTTGGTTGTCCGGTCCTGATAAAACCCGCTCTCACCACGCCACTTTCTTGTCTCAAATTTGTAGAGATTTTAGAAGAAGCAGGCTTACCCGCTGATTGGTGTAGGGCTCTCATTTGTGATCATGAGGTGGCGACGCCCTTGGTGTCCGATCCTGATATTCAGTTTCTTTCTTTTATCGGATCCCCCAAAGTGGGATGGATGTTACGTTCAAAACTCCCACCAGGCACCCGCTGCGCACTAGAGCATGGGGGAGCCGCTCCCGTGATTGTAGACAGCACAGCAGACATGGATAATCTTGTACAAAGTCTTGCAAAAGGCGGATTCTATCATGCAGGTCAAGTGTGTGTTTCTGTTCAGCGTGTTTATGCTGAAAAAAGCTTCAGTCATGACTTGGCCGTACGCTTAGGAAACGCGGGAAATAAAATGATCGTAGGCGATCCACTTGACCCCTTAACTGAAATCGGCCCTCTGATCCTTCCTTCCGAAGTTAACCGCGTGGATGACTGGGTGAAAGAAGCCATAACCGCAGGAGGGACCCTCATCAGTGGTGGACGTAAAATCTCAGAAACCTGCTATGCCCCCACCGTGATCCTCGACCCGCCAGATTATGTTCATGTTTCTCAAAATGAAATTTTTGGTCCGGTGATCTGTGTGTATTCCTACGGCGATAAAAAAGAAGCCATAACACGTGCAAACGGCTTGCCTTTTGCGTTTCAAGCTTCGGTATTTACAAATGATTTGAATGAAGCCTTAGATTTAACACAACAGCTTAACGCAAGCGCCGTCATGGTGAATGATCACACAGCTTTTCGAGTGGATTGGATGCCATTTGGCGGACGAGGCGCTTCAGGAATGGGCTTAGGAGGAATTCAATATTCAATGCACGAGATGACAAGAGAAAAAATGATTGTTTTTAAAAGCCCTTATCTTTAAAGCAGATCCATGAGCATGAAAAAACGCTCTGTTTGAATTTCTTTGCTCGAGCAGAAGAAAAATACGCGAAAGTAAGAAACAAAAACAGCGCAGCGCTTAACAAAGAAGAGACATTTTTAAACGTCTCTTCTTTTTTTATACGTGATTTTTCATTACTCATTTTTTTGTAAAATAAACCCAATAAAAAGATTCGTCTAATGCGCTTGAATTAACCTCTCTGTACTTTCAAAACTTAAAAAAATAGATTTCATTTAACAGTCTATGCATTTTTGTCTTGCCAATAGGATAAATATTTAATTTAATGCATAAGAATAAATGCATTAGATGCAAATTATACCCGTCGCCTTTGAAGCTGCGTGGGTGTTGGCTTACGCTCGCTCAGCCCAATCACAGAGTCCATCTATGCTCAGGGGCTTCACTCGTTTGCCGCAGGCGCGCAACTTCAATTACTTTGGGTATGGTTTTGTCTCTCAACGAGAAAAAGGAAAACAAAATGGCGCAGTCCAATACTGAAGTTTGTGATGCTTGTGGTGTAACAGCTGAAATGGGATATGTGATCTTGGACGGTGACGATGTTGCGGAAGTGAGTATTTTTTCAGAAAATAAATCCCATGCAATCGCAGAATTTAACGAATATTTACAACTTGCAAAGGCGGTAAACAAAAATGTTTTACACGATTTAGATGAAAAAGCAGAATTATATCTTAATCCTCTGACCGTCAAACTCAAATTTGAATGCAGTGCTGAAAAATTAATTTTTGAACTTCGCAGTCGCTCGCTTACAAAAACAAAATAAAACTAAAAATGGAAGCGCCTCATTAAAATCGTGCCATTAAAAAAATGAGATCTTTCTAAAAAATAAAATTCACACCTCGAAACAAGGGGCTCAAAAAATAAATCGGATCCGATGAAAAAAAGAATCGATTTGCCCGGCGGGTTGAGCCCTTTTCAACGTTTTTTTAACCTCAGATTCCCTTTCTCAATTGGCTTTTCTTTGTTCTGCTTGCTCATTTTGTATTGGATTTTTCTCAATGAAACATTCAACATCATCCCGGTGTGATTTGTAAGACAAATTCGGCGAATGACCACAGCATAAATAATAATTGACCGACATATTGGGTTGAAGTAGACGCATCCGCTTCACAATGTCTTTCGTGAGAACATCGGAATGCAGTCCATTCATCAGAAGCAGAGGAATTTGAATTCGCGAAAAATGATGCCATAAATTAATTTTAATCCCATCAGGGCTGTATCCTGCCAAGATATTGGGATCATAATGTGTTGTAAATTTACCTGAATCCAAACGACGAACCGATGCCATGAGCGTTCTTTCCCACTGCTGCGCAGTGTGGGGACCAAAAGATTGCAATAATATTTTAAGATATTGGTTTATTTCACTGTAACGATTAAATTCGATGGGTGATTTCACATAATTAAAAATTCGATTGATGGCAGAGTCGGGAACTTCAGGTCCAATATCATTTAAGGTCAAAGAGCCTAATCGCGTTGAATAAAGAGGATCAGAGGCCATTAAAAGTCCCACAAGTCCTCCCATACTTGTCCCAATCCAATGCGCTCGCTCGCAAGAATAAAAATCCAACAATTTGACACTGGTATTCACATATTGAGAGTAACTGTATTCCTTTTTAGGGTCTGTCGCCCATTCAGAAAGACCGCGACCCAAGGTATCAGGAGCAATAACGTGATACCCTTTTAAAGCCATAGAGTGGCCTAATTCAAAAAAATCAATGCTATTTTGAGCTAAACCATGAGAACAAAAAACCGTTTCCTTTCCTTTAGGGTTCCATTCTCTGACATGAATTTCTCTGTCATTGACCATAAGATACTGATGTCGCATTTCAGCCATAAATTAAACCTCCATTTCTTAGAATTATTTGACCTAATTCATGTTTCCACAACATAAATAAGGTTTTTTTTTATACACATTCATTTTCAATCCTCAAATAGGATGGAATTTAAAATGAAGGAAAACCTAAGACAATATTGCTTTTTAACTTTTTTTTTCAATTAAAAAAGATTTTTACTCTTCTCATTTTTCTCAAATTCAAACGCATAAAAAGCCACAATTTATAAGCATGAGTCATTGATAAAATTAGAAAAAATCCAATGTTTAATCTATCTTTTATTGAGCTTCATGTTTTATCCCACTATTGAGTCCAAAATGAATAATAAAACAAAAAAAGAATCACATTCAATAACCGATGAACATCTCGATTACATTGACGATAAAACTGCAGCACTCTTACTTTCAACGCCTAAAAGTGCTCGTGTTCTATTGTGGGTAATTATTGCTTTTATCTTTTTGGCTTGTTTTTGGGCCGCTTTATCAAAACTAGACAAAGTCACTGTGGGTGAAGGCAAAGTGATCCCTTCATCTCACCTCCAAGTCGTTCAAAATTTGGAAGGTGGATTAGTCAAAGAATTACTGATCCGAGAAGGCGATACCGTTACAAAAGGACAAACATTACTTTTGATTGATGACACCCTGTTTCGATCTGATTTTCGAGAAAGAGTGCAGGAACTCACAGGGCTTAATGGAGAAGCCATTAAACTGTCTACTTTAATAAAATCGGTTGTTGTAAATTCAAACGGACACGTAAATAATTGGCATGAATCTGTTCTTATTGAGAGAATTCCACTCACTTTTAAAGATGATTTCGTCAAAAAAAATCCAAAAGTCGTTTTTCGTCAACGTGCAGGATACAGAGAAAAACTCAATAATTTAGAAAACCAACTTTCTGTTACGTCTCAGCAAGTTCATCAAAAAGAACAAGAATTAATAGAGATCACATCAAGAGTAAAAAGCTTAAAACAAAGTTATGATTTTGCTCAAGAAGAATACCTCATTACAAAACCTCTTGCAGACGATGGCGTCGTTCCACAAATTGATCTATTAAAACTGCAACGCCAAGTGAACGACACAAAAAGAGAACTTTCCTCTGCTGAACTTTCAATCCCCTCCTTAACCTCATCCCTTCAAGAAATGGTCTTTAAACATGTTGATATCGCTTTAAAATTTCGAGCAGAACAACAAGAACAACTCAATGAAATTGAGGATCGTTTATTGGCGATGACTGAAACCCGAATTTCACTCAAAGACCGAGTAGAACGTACGGTGGTGCTCAGTCCAGTTAACGGAAGCATAAAAAAACTGCATGTGAACACGGTGGGGGGGGTTATCCAACCCGGTATGGACTTAGTTGAAATTGTTCCCAGTGAAGACAATTTATTGATAGAGGCAAAAATAGCCCCAAAAGACATCGCTTTTCTTCGACCCGGTCTTAACGCCGTTGTTAAATTAAGCGCCTATGATTTTACTGTTTATGGTGGTTTAAATGGCATTTTAGAAAATATCAGTGCCGATACAATCCAAGATGAAGAAGGGAATAGCTTTTATCTTGTAAACATAAGAACAGAATCAAATAATCTAGGTGAGGCAAAAAATTTACCTATTATTCCAGGAATGACGGCTTCCGTTGATATCGTTACTGGAAAACACAGTGTTCTTGATTACCTTCTTAAGCCTATTTTGCAAGCCAAGCATTCAGCCCTTAGAGAATGATATTTTGAATTCTAAAAGTACATTGACCTATTTGTATAAGGCGCCTCTTTTTATGCTCAAAAAACATCTATTGATTCTTTCTTTCTTCATGACATTGTCACCGGCCTGGTCTATGTCATTAGAAAAAGCCGTCGCCATCAGTATTACCACTGATCCTGAACTTCAAAGCACATTCAACGAATTGATGAGTAAGCATGAAGACATTAACGCTGCAAAAGGAGATTACAAACCAGAGGTAAACTTCAATGCCGGCATCGGGTATCAACAAACAAAATTAAGCACAAGAAAAGAAAAATATGCCACAAGAGAAGCCAGCATCAGCTTTAGCCAACTCATTTGGGATGGTTCAACGATTAATAACATTAAGCGCACTGAATTTGAAACAGAAGCACAACGATTTCAATTGCTTTCTGACGCTCAAGACAAATCATTAAATGTTGCAGAATCGTATATTGCGGTTTTACTTTCCGATCAATTACTCACCCTTTCAAAAGACAATGTTGAAATCCATAAAAAAATACAATCAGATATAAAACGTCGCGCAGATTCCGGCATAGGTTCAACTGCAGATCTATCTCAAGTTGAAGCCCGCTTATCGCGAGCACTCACAAACATGCTCGCCGCCAGCAGTAACCTTGATGACAGCAGAACTGCATTTTATCGCTTAGTGAATCAAGAGCTTAAAAACCCTGTTGATCCTGAGGTCGATGCACTCTTTTTACCAAAAACGCTGGAAGACGCGCTTAATTCTGCGGTGAAAGGCAATCCAGTACTTAAATTGGCTTTTCTCGACATCGATGCGGCACATTCACAATATGCACAAAATAAAGGTCTGTTTTCTCCGAGATTTTCATTTGATACAGATCAAAGCTGGAACAATGATGACAGTGGACTGAATCAAGATGTTAATGAATTAACAGCCATGATCAACGTCAAATTTAACCTTTATAATGGTGGAACTGACGAGGCCAAACTTCAACGTAGCGCTTATCAATTGAATAAATCTAAAGATATCTTAGAAAACACCTCTCGATTGCTCAAAGAAAGTACACGTCTTGCATGGAGTGCATACCAACTCACCGAGCAGCAAAAGAAATACCTGGCAGAGCAAGTGGACTCAGCATCTCAAACCGTCATCGCCTATGAAAAACAATTTCGCATAGGCAGACGCACATTGTTGGATCTTCTTAATACTGAAAATGAATTATTTGAAGCCCGTAGCGCCTATCTTGATGCGTATTATTCAAACATTACGTCTAAATATCGTGTTTTCAATAGTATGGGGACGTTACTGGATGCATTACGTGTAGATGTACCGAAACCCTGGCTAGACTCTGTCCTTAAAAATCAAAACTGAATAATTCAAACATCATACAAGAGCAATCCCTCCCCCTCATTTAAATGGATTTAAAGGAGAATATAAAATGAATGGACACGTCTTATTAAACACACATAGCCCTGCATAAATTCATATGATAAAGAAACAGGGTTCCCTGTTTGTATTTCTGATCTCTCTTTTTCTCATTGCATCTGCAGTCTATGCGTTTAGCGATAAATGGGTCAGCAAAGTCAGCGCCTTTTACGGAGACAGAGCCGGAAAACGCGTTCAAACGTGGATGAACATCATTGAAGCATCAAGAAATTCTGATGATTTAAACAAACTCAAGAGTGTCAATAATTTTTTTAATCAACTGTATTTTGTGAATGATATTGATTTGTGGGGGAAGAAAGATTATTGGGCAACCCCTCTGGAATTTTTAGGAAGCGCCGCTGGAGACTGTGAAGATTTCAGCATTGCGAAGTATTTCACTTTAAGAGAATTAGGAATAGACGACAAGAAGCTAAGATTGGTTTACGTTAAGGCAATTAAACTTAATCAATTTCATATGGTTGTTGCTTACTATCCAACCTCTTCATCTGAGCCATTGCTGTTAGATAACATTGAGTCAGATATATTATCAGCCTCTAAAAGGTCCGACTTATTACCGATTTATAGTTTTAATGGTAGTCGCTTATGGTTGATGAAAGAGAGAGGGAAAGGTGAGCTTGCAGGGAAAGCCTCCCGCTTAGGATTATGGAACGATCTTCGATCTCGTATGGGTTCGGTGAAACTTAATAGGCCAATCGAAAATTATGATGGATAAATGTCTATGACTTTATTTCGACAACTCTTTACTTGGATGTTAGCCATTTTCTTCTTGCTTTTGATTGCGGTCATGGGCGTTGAACTAAATACCACACGCAATTTCTTGTTATCTCAACAAACCGCTGAAATGAATAACACCGTCAATTCGATGGGACTGGCCTTGGCTCCCTATCTCGAAGCCAATGATAAAGTGGCTGCAGAATCGGTTGTCAATGCATTATTTGATGGTGGGTTTTATCAAGAAGTTCGATTAAAAATGCTCAATGATGGTACTGAAATCCTACGTAAGTACCCTATCAGCATCGAAGGTGTGCCAGACTGGTATATTTCTCTTGATTTGTTTCCCGTGATCACAGAAGAGCGCACTTTTACCAGCGGCTGGCTTCAACTGGCGGATGTAAAAGTATTGTCTCATCCGGGCTTTGCTTACCGTGAAATGTGGCGCTCCACTCTCCAGCTTGGAAGTTGGATATTCCTCCTCTTTCTGATTGCCATACTCGCCATCGGCTTACAACTCAGTCGCTCTTTAAAACCATTAAAAACAATCACAGAGCGCGCTGATGATATTTCACAAAATAAATTTGGAGACCCTATTCCAATCCCCCCCACAACGGAACTTAAAACCGTTGTCAACGCAATTAATCAAATGAGCCGTCAATTAGAAAGTTATTTTGAAGAACAGGCAAAAGAAGCGGACAGATTACGAGAGCACGCATACAGAGACACGGTATCAGGACTTGGAAATCGCAGTTTTTTTGTTGGTCAATTAAAATCTTGGATCAGTGAGTCTGCCATCGGTGGTTTGGTGATGATAAAAGTTGACCTCATTTCAGATACATATCAAAACCAAGGTTTTTCAGAAGGCGATACCTTGGTAAAACAATTTTCAAAAAAAATGAATACCACCATCACAGACGCTGATTACACCGTATCCCGTCTTTCAAAAAATGAATTTGCCATTTTAGCCCCTAACTGCAGCAGTGAAGATTTACAAATTCTTGGCGAAAGTATTCTCTCTATCGTTTCAGATATGCAGCAAGATCCTATGGGATTCACGCCACCGAAAGTCGCAATTGGTCTTTCAATCAATAATCCAGACAACAGAGACGCAAGTGTTTTACTGTCTCAAGCGGATAATGCCCTCACTCAAGCACGTAACACGCCCAATCATCCAATTTCAATGGTGGATTTAACAGAAAATGACGCATCACTGGGGAAGCAACAATGGAAATCTCTTATTTTAGATGCCATTGCCCATGATTGGTTTGTATTTAAATTCCAATCCGCCTCAACAAGCGACCAACAAATTCTCCATCAAGAAGTCTTTACTGCAATAGAGAGAGGTGAGGATTACTATAGCGCTGCCCATTTTCTAGGAGCCGTTGAACAACTCGAACTCGGCGAGTCTTTTGACCGTTTTGTTTTAACGCAAATGATCACACGTTTGACAGAAGATGCAGAATTGGGACCTTTGGCTGTAAATTTAACACAAAGCAGTGTGACGAATGCGTCTTTCATCCGTTGGTTGATAACCATGATGCAAAAAAACAGATCACTTTCTGGACGGCTGTTCTTTGAAATACCTGAAAGCGTTTTTTTGAGATTCCCCGATCACGTGAGCTTATTGACAGAACAGGTACATCGATTTAATTTCGGATTCGGAATCGACAACTACGGTAGAAACTTTCAATCTCTTGATTATCTAAATAAATTCAAGCCTTCTTATGTCAAAATAGATTTCGCCTACACAAGTAATCTCAATGATGAATCACAAAGCCATGTTCTCGCCTCAATATGCAGAACGGCTCACAATCTTAACATCATTACAATTGCAACGCGTGTTGAAACTGAAACCCAACTTAATAAATTGTCTGAACTCTTTGTCAATGGATTTCAGGGATTCATTTTTGAAAAAAAGATGAAAAAAAATGCTTAAAGACCCTCTTTTACAATCATTAGTCTACGTCAGCCGATATTTTGGTTTGGCTAATTCTTCTGACGCAATTATTTCCGGATTGCCTATCTCTGATGGGTATCTTTCATCTTTTTTGTTTCCAAGGGCCGCGGAACGTGCTGGTATCATTGCCAAAGAAACCAAAATGGGTATTAACGAAATATCTTCTTTGTTTTGTCCTTGTATTTTATTACAAAAAAACAACGAAGCCTGTGTTCTGCTTTCTATTAACCACGAAAAAAACGAGGTTGAAATCGTCATTCCTCATACAGACACAAGCTCTATTTTTATCTCTATTGACGATTTGGAAGAAGAATATTTAGGACGCGTTTTCTTACTGAAAAAGAAATTTAGATACGATGAAAGATCCCCTGAAATCTTAAAAGAGCGCAATGGGCATTGGTTTTGGAGCACTCTTTGGGAGTCTCGTACAATTTATAGAGATGTTTTTTTAGCATCTATTTTTATCAATGCATTTGCCATTGCCAGTCCAATTTTTTCACGCATTGTGTATGACAAAATTGTGCCGAATCTCGCCTTTAATTCATTGTGGGTATTGTCCAGTGGCATTTTAATTATCTTTATTTTTGACTTGGTCTTAAAGCTGATTAGGAGCTATTTTATCGATTTATCAGGTAAAAAGTCTGACCTTCTGATTTCAGCGCGTATCTTTCAAAAAGTAATGGGAATACGAATGGAAGCAAAGCCTCCTTCTGTCGGGGCTTTTGCAAGACACATGCAAGAATTTGAATCTATAAGAGATTTTTTCACATCGGCGTCAGTTTCAGCCTTGATTGATCTGCCTTTTGCTCTGCTCTTTCTTTTTATTATTTGGCTTGTCGCAGGCCCCCTTGTCATCGTTCCCGTTATTGCGGTTTCAATTTTGATGCTGCATGCCTTATTAATACAAAAGCCATTACGCCATACAATTGAAGAAGGTTCTCGTTTATCGTCTCAAAAAAATGCAAATTTAATTGAAAGTCTTTCCGGTCTTGAAACAATCAAACTTTTTGGGGCTGAAAGCCAATTTCAATATCGTTGGGAAGAGGCTGTTGCACACATGGCAAATTGGGGAATTAAAACGCGCCGATTAACCGATTCAGTACAAAATGCAACCGGTTTTATACAACAATTTGTTTCCGTCGCCATGATTGTGATGGGCGTATACCTTATTTCCAGTGGTGACCTCACCATGGGTGGCTTGATTGCTGCCACCATGCTCAGCTCTCGTGCAGTAGGACCTATGGTCCAACTTTC
Source organism: uncultured Enterovibrio sp. (assembly GCA_947040595.1). Taxonomy (GTDB): domain Bacteria; phylum Pseudomonadota; class Gammaproteobacteria; order Enterobacterales; family Vibrionaceae; genus Enterovibrio. The sequence continues at coordinate 13,163 of CAMRBZ010000073.1, forward strand.
TTTGTTATCAACACGATATAATCAAGCAAAATCAGCAATGAGCATCATAGATCAAATGATGAACATGCCATCAGAGCAAGAAGATGGACAACGCTACATTCACCGCCCTATCATTCGTGGAAAAATTGAATTTGACCGCGTCAATTTTGTTTATCCCGAATCAGAGGTCACTGTTCTAAAAGATATTTCATTCACTATTTTACCCGGTGAAAAAGTGGCTATCATTGGTCGAATTGGCTCTGGTAAAACAACATTAAGTAAATTATTACTTGGACTTTATCGCCCAACGGAAGGCTCTATTCGATTAGATGAAACAGACATCAGTCAAATCCATAGTATTGATATTCGGCGCAATATTAGCTGTGTTCCCCAAGAGCCTATTCTCTTTTTTGGGTCGATTCGTGACAACATCACCCTCGGTCGACCTCTCAGCGATGACAGTGACATCATCGATGCTGCAAACCGATCTGGTGTCACCTCATTTACTCAACGAGACCCAGCCGGTCTCGAACGACAAGTCGGTGAAGGGGGCAATCAAATTTCAGGTGGGCAACGTCAATCCATTGCAATTGCACGTGCTTTTCTTGGCCGTCCTCCCATATTAATGTTAGATGAACCCACCAGTGCTATGGATAATCGTTCTGAGCAATATATAAAAAAACAATTATCTGCATTAAAACGCGATGAAACATTGATCCTCAATACACATAAAACAGGAATGTTAGATATCGTTGACAGAATCATTGTATTGGAACAAGGAAATGTTGTGGCCGATGGCCCAAAACTCGCTGTACTTCAGGCACTAAAAGAAGGAAAAGTCCAAAAAGTAAGTTAAAGATTTAGCAAAACCAATATATCTATACCCAACCTTACGTTTTCTTGGGTATATCCCATGATGTCTCTGTACATCTTCCCTTGATTTGCACCTACAGACATTAAAGAGTTTCTTTCGGTCTTTGCTTATATCCAACATTCCGCACATGAGAAGAAAATAATATTAATGTATAAGCATTTCAATAAGATTTTGTTCATAAAACAATATCTTCGCGTAACGTAAGGTGAAAAATTTGCATTTCAATTTTGATTTCAACGTCATATTTTAAAAAATCAAGATTAGGTGCTGAATGACAGTTTTATCCCTCTCATCTTTGTAGGTACACAGGGGTTGTCTGCGCTTTCGAAACCCACTCACAAAGTCCGTCTATCTCAACGGCGTCGTACAGTAGGCGCCTACTAGTATTTCCGAATTTCTTTAGTGTCTATTTTGTTACAATAAAATCAGAGGTGTATAGCCAAGAGAGTTGAAGATGTGCGCCTGCGGCAAACAAGTGAAGGCCCAGAGCATAGATGGACGATGTAATTGGCCTGAGCAAGAGCCAACATCCACGCAGTTTCAAAGGCGACGGGTATAGCCACTTAACTCTTAAATACCAATGTATTTTGTTGCATTCGAAGTCTCACT
>CAMRBZ010000074.1 GCA_947040595.1 uncultured Enterovibrio sp.
GAAGAAGGATATAATCGAATAATGAATATGCCCAAATAAGGGAAGATGCAGGTTAGCGGCAAAAAATGCGAATCTGAGCATCAATCATCAATCATCAATCATCAATCATCAATCATCAATCATCAACTCAGTGATAAGGCCTTGAGAAAAGCAGGCAAGAGCTTCTGCTCCTTGATGATTCAGAGGTAGATGAAAAATCTCTTAAACAAAAAAAACCGCATATTTAAGCGGTTTTTTTGTTTCTATAACTGGATGTTTAATGGTGCCCCGAGCCGGACTTGAACCGGCACAGCTCGAAAGCCGAGGGATTTTAAATCCCTTGTGTCTACCAATTTCACCATCAGGGCACACTGTTCTTTTACATGCTGGAAAACCAACATCAAAAATTTGGAGCGACACACGAGGCTCGAACTCGTGACCTCAACCTTGGCAAGGTTGCGCTCTACCAACTGAGCTAGTGTCGCATAATGCCTCAAAAACATGGAGGCGCGTCCCGGAGTCGAACCGAGGTTCACGGATTTGCAATCCGCTGCATAGCCACTCTGCCAACGCGCCACACACCTCAAAAAAGTGTTAACCTCTTTGATATGCGGCTATTTTACATCAGAATAAATGACTGTCACGTTTTAATTTGACTTTTTGGTCTGTTTGCTTTTTTTTTATACAGAAGGATCATTTTCTCCTGTTTTATCTTTGATGAAGATGATCTTTTATATTAAGAAAAAAACCAGCGCGTCTGCGCTGGTTTTTTTCTTGTTCAAACGTCGATTTTATTTACAAGGTTTGCACCTCAAATTGAACCAAAGGAAGCACCTCTGCTTCATAATCAATGCTTTCAATACCAAAACCAAAAAGCTTTAAGAATTCCGATTTATATTCATTATAATCGGTTAATTCTTTTAAATTATCCGTGGTAATTTGCGGCCATAAAGCGCGACAATGCGCTTGAATATCTTCTCGTAATTCCCAATCATCTAAACGCAAACGATTTTCATCATCCCGTTTTGAGGCCACACCGCTCACAGGGTACAAAGCTTGAGTGAACATACGATAAATTTGTTCAATACAGCCTTCATGTAAGCCCTGCTCACGCATTTTTTTATAGACCATCGCAATGTACAAAGCCATGACGGGGATAGCCGAAGAGGCTTGCGTCACCACGCTTTTAAGAACCGCTACATTGGCACTTCCGTTCAACGTTTCTAAGCGTGCATTGAGCGCCGTGGCCGCGCGGTCTAAATCCATTTTGGCACGCCCTAAAGTACCTTCCCAATAAATGGGGCTGGTTAACTCTGTGCCGATGTAACTGTATGCCACCGTTTTACAACCTTCAGCCAAGACACCCGCATCAGACAAACGTTGGATCCAGCGCTCCCAATCTTCGCCCCCCATCACGGTAACCGTGTCTTTGATTTCTTGTTCATTCGCCGCAGGCACGCTCACAGTACACACTTCGTCCTTATTTGTATCAACGGAAGCACTGATATAGATCTCGCCAATCGGTTTTAAATAAGAACGCACCAATTCCCCTGTTTCTGGTAATTTTCGTACAGGAGAAGCCAGTGAATACACCAGCATATCAATTTGCCCTAAATCTTCTTTTATCAGATCAATGGTTCTGTCTTTGGCTTGATCTGAAAAAGCATCTGCATTTAAGCTTTTAGAATATAAACCCTCTTCTTTTGCGCATTTATCAAATGCGGCAGAATTATACCAGCCTGCAGAGCTTGTTTTTGTATTCGTTCCTTCTTTTTCTAGAAAAACGCCCAATGTTGCAGCACCGCCACCAAAGGCTGCAACAATACGAGATGACAATCCATAGCCTGTTGAGGCGCCAATCACCAACACGCGTTTCGGGGAATTTGCGATTAAACCCTGTGCTTTTGTATAAGCAATTTGCTCTCTTACGTTCGCCTCACAACCTTGAGGGTGACTCGTTGTACAAATGAATCCACGAATTTTGGGTTTGATGATCATATTTAAGCTTCCTATTAAATTGGCAATAGAATAAATATTTCATCATTCTTTCGCACTGCTTTTTTATCAAAAACGCTATTTCAACCCAAGGATCCTTCTGATTGAATAAAATTAATCGATTAAATGTTAATTCTATTCAATCAGGACACCGTCCAATTAACATTAAAAATGCAAACAAACTTACAAGAGACATTATTATTTGTATATAAAACACGAATTTACCGAGCATTTTATAACAGAATCGAAATGAAATTACACCTTCGGATAGAAAACAAAATCTTTAAAATCATGAAAATGCATGAAAATCTCTGCATTTGTCTAAAAACACAGCATTAATACAATATGTATTGAAAAGGTTATTTTCTTGACATGGCGAAGAGGCAAAGACATAAAAAAGACGGAAAAAGGATTCTTGTTCCCTATTTCCGTCTTTTTTCATAAATTTTTTTCGAGCATGTATTTTTAGCGTGAGATTCTAGCCAAGTCACGCACAAATATCGCCCTAACCCCATACCCAAAACACTTAAAGTGGCGCTCCTGAGCATCGATGCACAGTGTGATGGAGTGAAACGAGCCTAGAACACCCAGGCACGTTCAAAAGCCTGGGGGATATTATGCTTTACGGCCCTCATTTTTTACTTTTTTAATGCTTTTTTTTACTTTAAACCAAGATGCATCAAAATCATCGACCTGAATGGCCTGTTCTCGAAGAAGATCGGCCTCCTTGATTTGTTTAAGCTCTTTTTGAGTCAGAATATTTTGCGTAAGAGCCAAGTCTAAACGCACAGACAAAGGATCTTTTGCGGAAATAAATCCTTGTTTCATCGCACAATTTATTTTTGCTTCTAAAGGACGTACCGCATGCACGGCATAAAAAGCGCGATCGACAATGGCCACAGGATCGCACTTCTGATCCCCGACATAACAAAGAGAAGTCAATCTCTGACGCGCCGCACTCGGGATCATCAAGAGATTGGCAATCTCAATTGCCAAAGCATCAGAGGGCGGCTTAAAGTGCATGCCAAGGGGAAATAAAACGGCACGTAACCCACCTCCCACCTTGCTTTTGGGGAAATTATCAAACACCCCATCAAAGGCTAAAGCGCATTGATTCAAGCAATACTGCAACGAATAATGCACAAAGGGTAAATCCGTTTCTTGACGCTCGTCATCTTCATACCGTTTCAAAACAGCAGAAGCCAAATACAAATGACTTAAAATATCCCCAAGACGTGCTGAGAGCATTTCTCGGCGTTTAAGATCCCCGCCCAACATGAGCATGGAAACATCCGCGCTCACAGACAAAGCACGGCTCATTCGAGAAAGAAAACGATAATAATGTGCGGTTTCATCCGAAACAGGGGCACGATTAAAACGAGATCGTGTTAAGGCATTAACCAATGAAAAAAGAACATTTTTTATTGAATAAGAAAGGTGTTTCATCAATAAGGGTTCAAATGCGTCTTTTGCTTTCACTTCGTCTTTTTCCATTACGGCCTGCATTTCTTTTAAAATATAAGGATGACAACGCAAAGCCCCTTGTCCAAAGATAATTAAATTACGCGTTAAAATGTTGGCCCCTTCTACGGTAATCGAAACCGGCACACCAAAATACGCGTTTCCTAAATAATTGAGTGGCCCTAATTGAATGGCCCGTCCTGCATGAATATCCATTGCATCATTGAGGACCTTACGTGCCAGCTCTGTCATATGGTACTTTGCTATGGCGGTCACCACACCGGGTTGTTCTTTCATGTCCAAAGCCGTGGTGGTTAAAGCCCGTGCAGCCTCTAACATGTAGGTGTAACCCCCAATACGCCCTAACGCTTGTGCCACGCCTTCAAATTTTCCAATGGGCATCCCAAACTGTTTTCTCACATAGGAATACGCCCCTGTGGTGTGAGCACAAAGATGCCCCAAAGCCGTACCCAATGCGGGAAGTGAAATCCCTCGTCCGGCAGACAGGCATTCCACCAACATACACCAACCTTTTCCTATGTATGCTTCTCCACCAATCACCCAATCCATTGGAATAAAAATATCCTTACCACGGGTAGGGCCATTCATAAAAGACAGAGCAAGCGGAAAATGCCGTCTTCCAATTTCAACACCTTCACTCTCTGTTGGGATCAAAGCACAGGTGATCCCCCGTGCCTCTTCACCCTTTAGAAGACCGTCAGGATCATACAGCTTGAATGCAAGCCCAAGTACGGTCGCAACGGGGGCCAAAGTGATATAGCGTTTGTTCCAACTCAAACGGATCCCCAAGACCTCTTTTCCATCATGAAGACCACGACATACAATCCCCTTGTCTGTGATGGCGCTGGCATCCGATCCCGCGCCCGGCTCCGTCAATGCAAAACAAGGGATTTCTCTTCCATCGGCAAGACGCGAAAGCCAAAAATCTTTTTGTTCTTGAGTCCCATACTGGGTAATCAGCTCTCCTGGACCAAGTGAATTGGGCACCATCACCGTCACGGCAAGGGTCAGACTGCGTGTTGCAATGCGTGCCACGATGGTTGAATTGGCGTAGGCCGAAAAAGACAACCCTCCATACTCTTTTGGAATAATTAAAGAAAAAAACCTTTCTTTTTTAAGAAACGCCCAGACCTCCAAAGGAAGATCTTTGGCTTCATGTACAATTTCAAAATCATTGACCATCGACAGCAAGGTTTCTACTTGGTTGTCGATGAAGGCCCGTTCTTCATCGGTCAAATGCGGTTTTGGGTAATTCAGTAAAGTGCGCCAATGAGGGCTGCCTGAAAATAATTCCGCATCCCACCAAGTGCTTCCCGCTTCTAATGCTTCTTTTTCTGTTTGTGAAAGCGGAGGCAGAACCTCTTTAAAAAAACGAAACAGAGGATCGGTAATATAACGTCTTTTTAAAGAGGGCTGAGGCTTCATAAGGTAAGTCCTTCTATTTTTTACAAGAAAAAAAACAAAAAAATCAACGAATGCACTTATAAAAAGATAATCCATTCTTTCCTCAGTGCTTTGCCCCGCATTTAAGTATGAGAGCTACCAGTCTAATTTTTTTCAAGGTCTCTTTTTAAGGTTTAAAATTCGATCTCTGCGTCCTCCCCTGTTCGCTTTGACGCGCTATCAAGGTAGGGTGCATTTTCAGCTTGCATGGGTATACCCGTCACCTTTGACACCGCGTGGTTGCGTGGTTGCGTGGTTGCTGGCTAGGCTCGCGGCGCCCCATCACAGACTCTATCCATCCTCAGGGAGGTCACTTGCTTGCCGCAGGCGCGCATCGTCCATTACTTTGGGGATAGAAAAAACGCCTTTATTCATTTTACTTCAAAATAAATTGAACTTAATTCGAGGAGGGAAGTCTTAATCAAGTAATTAGTAAGAGAAAGTTTTAAATTCTATCTTGTTGGGCATCTTATTCGCCTGCTTCTGAATCACCCATTTCTCCCTAAGGACATAAGTATCACTGTTTTTCCATACTCCATCTTGTATCATTTCTTTGCCCGTATTCATGCGGGCTTTTTTTTATCTTAAAAACCGATAAAATAGCTTCCCGCCCCACAGTTCTCCTGATTAGATTTAGACGGCCATCCGATAAAAGGGTATCATCCTCAATATCATGCATATGTACCCACCATTCTGTGTCAGGCTTTAACACAAAAAAATCAAAACCTAAATGATGCGTCTGTTTTATTCTCTTTTCGTGATGAGGATGAATCCTTTTTTCCATAACATCTTGATCCCATATTTTATCAATGACGGCACGTTTTACTGCCATGGACATCCTTTCTATCAAATAAAATGACAAAAAGACGCCTAAAGAAAATCAATGACTTTTAACGGTATTAAAATGGGCACTCTCAAAAAAATTCAAGCTTTTTACGAACACTTAAGTAAATCAGAGCGAAAAGTGGCAGACATCATTATGGCCTCCCCTGAGACCACGATCCATTCAAGCATTGCCACCTTAGCCAAAAATTCAAACGTCAGCGAGCCCACGGTCAATCGTTTTTGTCGTCGCTTAGAAACCAAAGGGTTTCCTGACTTTAAATTGCATCTCGCCCAAAGCATTGCCACCGGAACGCCCTATGTAAATCGGAATGTTGAAGAAAATGACACCGCCGCATCTTATACCTCAAAAATTTTTGAAACAGCAATGGCGTGTTTGAATGACGTCAAAAAAAACATTGACACCGATCACATCAACCGCGCTGTGGACTTACTGAGTCAAGCTGAAAGAATCTCTTTCTTTGGGCTCGGAGCCTCCGCTTCCGTGGCACACGACGCACTCAATAAATTTTTCAGGTTCAATATTCCCACGGTTTACTTCAACGATATATTAATGCAACGCATGAGCTGCATTAACTGCACGAAAGGGGATGTCGTGGTGATCATATCCCACACGGGCAGGACTATTTCCTTGATTGATGTAGCCAGCATTGCAAAAAAGAACGGGGCGACCGTCATTGGGATCACAGAAAAAGACTCTCCCCTTGATAAAGTATGCTCTTTTTCCATTTGCTTGAACGTGCCAGAAGACACCGATATCTATATGCCAATGGCAAGCCGTATTGTTCAAATGACCGTCATTGATGTCCTTGTCACCGGTGTCACATTGCGTCGCGGTCCCTGTTTTCGTGAAAATTTAAAAAAAGTCAAAGAAGCCATTAAAGACTCTCGATTTAACAAAGAAGGCTTCCAGGATGAGTTTTCTCAATGACGCTTCTCCTTTTTAAAACAACGACACCCTGTTTATTGATCTTATCCCCAAGCTATTTGAAGATGCAGGCAAACTTCCTGTATCCTCAACGCTGAGGGCTAATAAGCTCCTTTTTCATCTCAACCCTTATCTTTTTTAGGAGACAGCATGCGCCCCCCTCTTCGACGCACAAAAATCGTCACAACATTAGGCCCAGCAACAGACAAAGGCAACACGCTAGAAGACATCATTCGTGCGGGAGCCAATGTAGTGCGTATGAATTTTTCACATGGCTCAGAGCAAGATCATATTGATAGAGCAAAAAAAGTCCGAGCAATTTCTAAAAAACTCGGGGTTCACATTGCCATATTGGGCGATCTTCAAGGTCCAAAAATCCGTATTTCTACCTTTGCTGATGGAAAAATAACGCTGAAAAAAGAAGACACCTTTATTCTTGATGGCCTTCTTCCTCCAGGGAAAGGGGATTTCTCACGGGTCGGGCTGGATTACAAAGCCTTACCTCAAGATCTCAGTGAAAACGACCTTCTTTTATTGGATGACGGCCGTGTCCAACTTAAAGTCATCAAAATTGAAGGGGAATGCATTCACTGTATTGTGACCGTCGGGGGGCCGCTTTCAAACAATAAAGGGATCAATAAAAAAGGAGGCGGCCTCTCAGCCCCGGCTCTCACAGAAAAAGACAAGCACGACATTCATATTGCCGCTCAAATCAAGGTCGACTACCTTGCAATTTCTTTTCCTCGAAATGGCAACGACATACGCCTTGCTCGCACTTTGGCCCTTGAAGCGGGTTTAAAAACCCGGCTTATTGCAAAAGTCGAACGCGCCGAAACCGTCGCAACAGATGAAAACATCGATGACATCATTCAAGCCTCTGACGGCGTGATGGTGGCCCGAGGCGATTTAGGGGTAGAAATTGGCGATCCTGAGCTTGTTGGGGTACAAAAGAAACTCATTCGAAGAGCCAGAGCCCTCAATCGCTGCGTGATCACGGCAACACAAATGATGGAGTCCATGATCGCCTCCCCCATGCCCACTCGCGCTGAAGTCATGGATGTTGCCAATGCGGTATTAGATGGAACCGATGCGGTCATGCTCTCAGCAGAAACCGCCGCCGGACAATATCCTGTTGAAACCGTGAAGGCCATGGCCGAGGTTTGTTTGGGAGCTGAAAAAATGCCCTCCATCAATGTCTCAAACCACCGATTAAAATCAGAGTTTAATTTAATCGAAGAAACCGTTGCAATGGCCACCATGTATGCCGCAAACCACATGCCTCAAATCAAAGCCATGATTTCACTGACCGAATCAGGTAAAACGGCCCTGATGATGTCAAGGATCAGCTCAGGCAAGCCTATCTTTGCACTCTCACAACATGTTGGCACCCTTTGCCGTATGTCTTTATATCGTGGAGTGACCCCCATCTATTTTAAAAGTCATACGGGTGCAGGCCCCGAAGTCGCTCAAAAAGCCATTGATCTTTTAAAAGAAGAAGGACATTTGTTCCCTTCTGACGTGGTTATATTTACCCAAGGCGACATCACAGGCTCAATCGGCAGCACCAACACCATGCGCCTTATCACCGTGACTTAAAGCCAATAGAATCAATGTTTTTTCACAAAGGAAGACCCATAAAACATGCTGAGCAGCATCTAAAAAATAACCTTTCTTTAGCAAGATTTAAAAGAAAAAGGAGGCCAGTGCCTCCTTTTATATCAATCCAATGACCTCGTTAACCCGATACGTAAAAACACATAATTAATCAGGTCTTTTTAACGTTTAGAGCCTTTGTGAGCAAGGATCAAGCAACGGATAAATTCAGCGTGAGCACTTATTGCGCAGAAAAAACAACGAAGATCCAGGCCTTCATTTTCGATAACACCTTATTTTTGTTTAGAAATTTATAACGATGTCATACCCAATGAAATTGAATATGCGCGCCTACAGCAAGCAAGTGAAGCCCCTGAGCATAGAGGGACTCTCTGATTGGCGTGGGCGTTTTTTTTGCGAGCCTAGCCAACAAGCACGCAACGTCAAAGAGGAGGGGTATATCGGTTATTTCAACCCGCAAGTATGATCCAATATAGACAGGAATGGGTATTAGACCCCGCATTCATCAGACCATACGTCATTGATTAAAGAGGTCAAAATATGATCTTCCCAACGCCCATTGATCAACAAATAGTCTTTCGCTTTTCCTTCCGTTTTAAAACCTGCCGCTTTCAAAACACCCGCACTGCGCTTATTTCTTGGCATGTAGGAGGCCATGATCCGATGCAATTTTAAATGCTCAAAAATCCAAGCATTTGTTTTTTTTAAAGCCCGTCTCATGATCCCTCGTCCTTGGGCGTTTTGCGCCAGAGAATACCCCACTTGTGACGAATGAAAGGGATATTGCAGAATGTTGTTATAAGAAATAACACCGACAACGTCCTCAGAGCCTTGTTCAAAAATCAAAAAATAATAGGACAATCCATGACGTTGGAGTTCAAGCAAGGGGATCAAGCGCTTTTCCCAGCCTTCCCGAGAAAAAAAATTTTCTGTCTTTAAGGGCTCCCAAGGTGTTAAATAAGCACGATTTTTTTGAAAATAATGAAGCACAACGTCAAGATCACCCTGTTCAATTCCTCGAATGATAAGATTTTCAGCGAAAAGAGAAGGGAAAGGAGTTATATTATTGAATGTCAATGGGCCTCCAGAAAATTCGCGCTTATGTATTATGACAATTTCGACTCCCCTCTTGGGAGCATACATTTACTTGCAGATGCTTCAGGTTTAAGACATCTGGCTTTGTGCCTCCACCACCCGTTTGAAATCAGCCGTGAATGGACACATTCACCCGAACGCCTTTCCCTGTATAAGAGACAGGTTTTAGAATATCTTGATGCAAAACGAACCCTCTTTGATCTTCCCTTCTCACCAAAAGGCACGCCATTTCAAAAACAGGTTTGGAATGCCCTCCGTCAAATCCCTTATGGCGAAACAAAAACATACAAAGAGATCGCGGAGCAAATAGGAAATCCACTTGCAGCAAGGGCCGTTGGAATGGCAAACAATGTCAATCCCATCCCATTAATCATACCTTGTCATCGTGTGATTGGGAAAAACGGACAGCTTGTAGGTTATCGATATGGAGTTGAAATCAAAGAAAAACTGCTAAACCTCGAAAACGGCACCGCCTTTTCTAGACCCGATTTAAACAAAGAATAAAACGAATATACCCGTCGCCTTTGAAGTTGCATGGGTGTTGGCTACCTTCTCTCAGCCCAATTACAGAGTACATCTTTGTTCAAGGGCTTCGTTCGCTTGCCGCCTACATGCATCTTCAAGTGTCTTGGGTACAGTAATGAATAAAGGTTAAAATTTTTAATCGCGAAACAAAGTACACAAATAATAAATCACAAGCATGCAAAATAAGTATTTTGAAGGTAAATTGATTTGTATTTAATTTATCCTCTTAAATAACCCATGCTCTCGTCCCGACCTGCAGATGTACTCTGTAATGAGAGGTTTAAAAAGGCACACCCCCTCAGCTGCGTCAAAGGCCCGGGAATAATCCACTCTTTAACATGGAGAAATGAGAAACAAACCCACGTTTCTCTTACACACAATGAAAATCATTCATATTTTCTGGTCACCTAATTTAAAAGGGATCGATAATGATGGTCAATTTCATCTTTGGATTGAATCGTCAACGAAAAACAAGAGCAAAAATGCCCATCCTTTTCAGCTTTCTTCCAGGGCACTCTCCTCTTTTTGTGCTCTCATGAAATGGCCAGACCCGCTTCAGACATTATCCGTTCAATTTCCAAGTGATGAAGAAGAGGTTTTACTTTCCCCCATCATTGCGAATTTAAATAACCGGGATGACAGAGAATATCACCAACATACGAAAATAATGTTAAACACACTCAAGATCACCAGCCCTTTCCTCTTTTTCAAAGATATTAATTATCAACAATTTAGCTTTGATGAAGACACCATTCTTGGGGATGACGCCAAATTTTGGATCAAAATAATGCGTTCAATCGGGAATGCTATAAAAAAAGATGACCTGATTCCAGCCATTGTCGCATTGAAAGAAAAAACAAAAATAACCTATCAAAATAAATGGGAAATTCTTTCCGCAGATTTTGACAAACAAATAAAAAAATGGGCCCACGTCATGCCATTTTCATCATGTCTGGGCGATTTTTCTTTTTATGATCAGCAATCTGCTTTACAACATGCTTCTGATGTTTTGGTTAACCAACTGATTTACGACACCTCTTTTTCTGCCCGCAGCCTTAAAGCGGTGGAAGGCTCTATCATTGATGCTTGCCTCCCTGAATATGGCAAAGAGAATAAAGTCCTCAATCAGGCATTAATAAATAACTGGGCGCAATGGCGCAATCAGTTACAACATGAACAATTTGGTGCTGATTTTAATTTATGCTTTCGCTTTGTTGAAGCCCAGGATTCAAATTCTAACGACTGGGGGATCATCCTTCAATTACAGTCTAAAAAAGACCTGTCTTTTTTTATTAATTTAAATGAATACTGGCAACAAAAGAAAATGCACTCCGATCTTTATCAACGCTATTTTGGTGACGGAATAGAACGGCAACTCTTTTTACAATTAGCCTATGCCTGCCGTATTTACCCACAATTAGAATCTGTATTTAATAGCAATGAACTCAAAACACACCTTCCAATGAATGAAAAGCAAGCCTTGTCTTTCTTGCGCGAGGATGCATGGCAGCTTAAAAGTTTAGGCTATCGCATCATCATTCCGTCATGGTGGACAGAAAAAACCAGAAAGAAATTAAAAATCAAATTAGGAGCAAAAATACCCAGTAATCAATCAAAAAATCCGATCGATTATATTGGTAGAAATGGATTAATTCATTTTGATTATCAACTTTCGATGGGCAATCAACACATTGATGAATCTGAATGGAAACAGCTCATGCAAGCCAAATCTGAGCTTGTTTTTTTTAGGGGTGAATGGGTTGAAATAAATAAAGAGGAAATAGAAAAAATACAAACTCTTGTCATTCAAGCCAATCAAACAAAAAACACGGGGACAATCCAAGAATTATTGAAATTAGCGGCGGATGATGAAAATTACATCACAGAATATGATGATCCTATTGCCTCTATTCTCCAAAATCTTACCCATCAAGATAAGATTGAATTAATTCCCTCTCCGAAAAACCTCAACGCAACATTACGCCCTTACCAATTGCGCGGTATGTCATGGCTTTCTTATCTTGAAACATTAGGCATGAATCCTTGTCTCGCCGATGACATGGGCTTGGGCAAAACCATTCAGATCATTGCCCTTTTATTGAGCAAGCCGAAAAAGAAAGCCGCATTATTGATTGCCCCAACCTCCGTGCTTGGAAATTGGTATAAAGAGTTAGAAAAATTTGCACCCAGTATCAAGGCGCTTATCCATCATGGTCAAACCAGATCAAAACTGGACACATTTTTAAATTCCGTCGAGCAACATGATATCGTCATCACCTCATATGGCTTACTGCGCAAAGATAAAACGCTCTTTGATAAAATAGAATGGTCACGCCTTATTATTGATGAAGCACAAAATATTAAAAATCCGAACGCGGCACAAACAAAAGCCATTTTTAGTTTGCAATCAGAAAACCGAATCGCGCTTTCTGGGACACCCATTGAAAACCGTTTAATGGATCTTTGGTCTATTTTTCATTTTTTAAATCCTGCTTTATTGAATAACAAAGCCTCATTTCGTAAAGAATTTGAATTGCCTGTTCAGCGAGAAAATAACGAGCAGAAAAAAAATACACTCAAAAATTTAGTCACGCCGTTTATTCTTCGTCGCTTAAAAACAGACAAAAACATTATTCCTGATTTACCCGAAAAAATGGAACAAAAAGTCTATTGTGAGCTCACTGTCGAACAAGCAAGCTTATACCAACTCATTGTCGACGACATAAAAAAACAAATGGACGATGATATCGAGACGAAAGGAAAGAAAATGATCATGTTATCTGCTTTGCTTCGATTAAAACAATGCTGCAATCACCCTGCACAATATCTCCAAGATGGCAGTGACTTTAGCCCAGAGCGTTCAATTAAATTACAACGCTTAATAGAAACCACCAAAGAAGCCATTCAGAACAATGAAAGTATTTTGATTTTTAGCCAATTCACCGAAGTCTGTTCAAAATTACAACACATTATTAAAAACCAGCTTGGTTTTACGACGCACTATTTACACGGCGGCACTTCACGCACACAACGAGAAAAAATGATAGAGCACTTTCAATTACCAGAAAGTCCTGCCAGTGTCTTTATTTTATCCTTAAAAGCCGGTGGCGTCGGGATCACCTTAACCAAAGCCAATCATGTTATTCATTTTGACCGATGGTGGAACCCTGCTGTCGAAAATCAAGCCACAGACCGCGCTTATCGTATAGGACAACAAAAAACAGTGTTCGCCCATAAGTTCATCACACTTGGGACTGTCGAAGAAAAAATTGATGCCATGTTAGAAGAAAAACAAGCCCTTGCAGATGGGATTATCAGCACTGATGAGTCCTGGCTCACTGAACTTTCGACGGACAAATTTATGCAGATGATCCAATTAAATACACAAGAAGGTGCCTCATGAATCACACGCCAAAAACATGGTGGGGCGATAGCTTCGTCAATGCATTAGAAGGTTTCATTGACAGTGGTCGCTTACAACGCGGAAAAAGTTATCGCACAGATAAGCGCGTGCTTTCTTTTGATATGCAATTACAACACATTAACGCAACCATTTTAGGCAACGCAAACGCTTATTTTGGGGTCACTAAACCGCCCAAATACAAGATTTCAATTACCTTTAAGAGCATCGATACAAAAGAATGGAATGGGATCATTCAACGTATTGCCATGAACCCAAGTTGGTTAGCCAAATTGATGTTAAAAGAAGTCCCCTCCAACATAGAAGATGCCTTCACGAGCGTCCCTTTACTCCCTGTTTCATTCAAGGAAATCAAAGCGCATTGCAGTTGCCCTGATCATGCAACACCTTGTAAGCATATTGCAGGTATTTATTACCGAATTGCAAACATGCTAGACAGCAATCCCATGTTGCTTTTTGAACTTCGTGGATTAACGATGAACGCCCTGATTGCTTCATTAGAAAAAACGGAGTTTGGCCAAGTCTTTGTCACTCATCTTGCCAATCAAGCAGAAAGTCGCATTGAACCTAAAACACACTATTATCGCCCTTTTCAAGTCAGCAATAACATCAAACACACATCAAACGAACATATTTGGACGCTAAAACCTGAGGCTGAGCAAAACAGTGATGATGAAGATCATGAGCAAAGAATGCCCGCAGGGCTTATCAAAAAACAAGGCGAGAACCCTGAATTCTGGACCCAGAAAGGTTCATTTATTCGCGTGATGGAAGAAATTTATCAAACCATTAAACGAAAAAATGAAAAAAAGCTTATGTAAAGGATGTTAGGCTCTCGCCTAAAATCGCTCTCATTCTTTATATGCATCCCGTATACCATTCATCTCGCATTAAGGGCAATACTTCGGACAGTTTTTGAATTTAGTGATATCAGTGAATATTAAGGCGTTGATTTTAAGGAAATGATGACTTTTCACCCTAAGATTAAAACACTTTAAATTCAATTACTTACAAAAACTGTCCGCACTGTTGATGAAGGTACTAAAGCGTACTAAAGCGAGCTACTAAAGCGAGCCAATACTAAAGCGAGCCACCCATACTAAAGCGAGCCACCCACACCCACCAAAGCGCACCCACCAAAGCGAGCCACCCAAGCTAAAACAAGACGATAGATTCTCTCTCTACTTTCAGAAGAAAAAGCACTGCAATTTGAAATAAAAAAACCAATTTGGCAGGCGAAAAATGAAAAAGAAGAGTTATTCAGAAAAGTAGAGTAAAAAATAGGATTT
>CAMRBZ010000075.1 GCA_947040595.1 uncultured Enterovibrio sp.
CATAAAAAGAGCACAATAAAATTTAAATTCAATGCTTTAAATCAAATTTAAATCAGCGTTCCTGTTTTGTCCTTTTGTTGGAAGAAGTGGGGGCGTTTTTTTATTTTTAGAGCTTGGGAAGCCATTTAATGCATTTTCAACGTGTTCTTTTTCTGAGCAGCGTTCGGAATGGTAACGTTGTATTTCAAGTAAAATACGTTCTGAAATCATATCCAAAATAACGGAATCAAAGCGCGCTTGGAGATTTTGAATCGAAGGGAGGAAGTTTATCATCATGCTCTCGTTCTCACTTGTGATCTCAATGTCGATATCCAAGTCCACTTTTTGTAAGGTTGAAATAAAAGGCTTCATTCTTTCAAGAATGTAGCCTGTCATTTCTTGATTTGAACTCAAGTACTCTAATTCTTCCCGAACAATTTCGGTAATTGAAGAATAAGACGCATCTTCTGGCATAGGCACAGGTGCGGTTTTTTTCCCTGGGAAGTCGATCACGTTTGTCATTTTTTTATTTTTTTGATTGATCATGTAGCACATTGTCATCGAACACTGTGCAATTTGAGTAGTGAAATATGCTGATAAAAAATTATTTGTGATCTTCAATGCGATTTTAAAGCCTTCATTTATCAAAATAAATGCTTGTTTTTTTGCATAAGGTTGCTTTTTCTCTTCAGGACAAAAAACACAAAGGAGAGATCCAAAGGGAAAAGAACGTTTAATTTTTAGTCTTGTGGGATCTCATGAAGGCATTTAAATAGAGGCCGCTTCATACCCCTTACTTTTGGCTCTGCGTGGAAGCGGGTGAGGTTCTTGAGGTTCAATCAGAGCGTCCGCCGATGTCTATATTCATGGACCTTTCCTTTTGGGGCCAGCCTGTCTTTAAATGTCGAGGGTATGCACTCGTCGCCTTTGAGCCGCTTCGCTTTTGGCTCGGCTCTTAAAGCTCAATCACAGAGTCCATCTACCCTCAGGGCTCAGGGGCTTCACTCACTTGCCGCAGGCGCGGAACTTCAAGTGTCTTGGATATATATATCTAATTAATCCTATTGGTATTATTTTCTGATGCGTTATTTTGTGCTATTTACTTTCAATGAATGTTTTGAGTTCGCTTTTTAAAAGGAAATCGATTTATGAGTAACATCCCATCAGAGTTGAAATTTATGACCTCCCATGAGTGGGTCCGACCAGAAGGTGATGCTGTGTACACAGTGGGGATATCGGATCATGGTCAAGCCATGCTCGGAGATATTTTCTATGTGGACTTGCCGGATGTAGGAGATGTGGTTAATGCGGGGGACATTTGTGCTGTTTTGGAATCGGTTAAATCTGTTTCTGAACTCTTTGTCCCTTTGTCGGGTGAAATTATTGCAGTAAACGATGATTTGGATGCTTCGCCTGCTTTAGTGAACTCGGACGCGTACGGTGATGGTTGGTTGTTTCAAATTAGCATTAAAGACAAACAAGAATTAGATGATTTACTCTCTTCTGATGCCTACCAAGAGCATCTCCAGGACGATGAATACGAAGAAGAAGATTAACGGCTTTTAAATCATCCTCAATTTTAAACAATTTAACACCGTGATGCTCACGGTGTTTTGTTGTTTTTTTAGCATAAAAAAGGTGCGAATTCATTCAAAATTTTCATCCCTAAAGCGCATAAAAACACCTTAATGGATGGCAGAGGATTCAATTTCTGTATTTTTGGTTATTTCGACCTGCTTTTAAAAGGCATACGTTTCATTTAATTGATTACATAATTTCTTGTTGTTCTCGTAAACGGCGGATTTCGATATTGATTTCTTTGACGGTTCGGTAGTGTTCAAAATCGGCATCGGAGGGGGCTTTTAGCATGCCTTGCTGAAACTCGAAATTTCCTCTTCCTTTGATATAAAGACGTCCTTTAAATAAGCGATAAACGTGCTTTGCAATCAAAACAGGAAGATAACGATTAAAAATGCGCATTCAAAATCCTTTTCGTGTTACTTGGCTTACATCTTCAGTCCATTGAGATGTTTGAAATTTTGAAGGGCAAATTATAACGAGTTTAAGCCGATTTTTATGTGATGAATGGAGTGATTAACATTATATTGTCGAATGAATTGGCGGGAATATGGCACAGATCATGTTTAATTTGAAAGTGTGAAATTTACCCTCATTCAATAAAGATAAAAGACATCCCCTTGTGCCTAGATGGACGATGTAATTAAGCTTTGAGAGAGCCGCTGTTTGATGGGGCATCCACTCGCCGCTTGAATGCCATGTCCGACAAGGCGCTTCCTTAGGTACTTTTTAACTCCATGATAAAGGCGATTGGACTCACTCAAGATCATAGGGGAGCATGATTTTATGCCACAAAGGGGAGGTTTCGGCTAAGCGAAATTGACTCTCTGGTTCTAGATCATTTGGCAGCACGACGAGAGAAAGCGTTTCACCCTCGGTAAAGCGGTAGCTTGAAAGAAGTGTGCCTCCTGTGCGCCAGTTTTCGCCCACGCTTCTGTCAAAGTGCTCTCCCGCTTCGGGCAGGCTCTGCGTCTCACCTTGTAGTAAATAGGTTGCGCGCTTGTTAATTCCGCGGTATTTTGCGCGTGCCACCGTTTCTTGCCCGGTATAGCACCCTTTTTTAAAGCTAATGGCATTGAGTGCTTGTAAATTAAGGGTTTGGGGGATAAAGGTTTTTGTTGTGCTTTCTTCGATTTTTGGGATCCCTGCTTGAATGTCGTATAAATCCCAAAGGCTCTGATCAGACAGTACGGCGCGTTCACCAAATTCGGCAATCAAGGTATCGGCTTCACTGGCATCGATAGCGAGAAGCCAACGATTGTTGTCTATTTTTATTGCGGTACCGGTTTGTGTTGGTCTGACATTTCCTGGTGTGATAAAGCGAGATTGTACGGCGCTGTCGGCTTTATTTCCTGCAATGCCGATAAGGACTTGTTCACTTTTCTCAAAATGCACTTGAGAAAAAACAGCGTACTTTTTTATTTCCTTTAATTGGGAGTCTGTGACAGATTGAGGTTGGATATACGCCAAACCGTCCTGATGGTGGAATAAGCGGATCACAGAAAAAACTTTTCCTTTTGGATCGCAATGCGCCGCAAGGGTGGAGTCTGTGTTTTTCATTGAAGCAAGGCAGCAGGTTAATTGACCTTGTAAATAGGAAATAGAATCTTTTCCAACCGCTGTAATAAGCGAGGTGTTTTCTAGCGCCATCACAGATAAATTTGGCGGCGCTGTGTTAAAAGACAAAGGAAAGGGATGAAATGCGTGCTTTTTATACCAATGACTCATACGGTTCTTACCTGTTAATGTAAAAAAGGTGGATGCTTAATTATATCAAGAAGAAAAATGAAATAAGAGAAGCGACGAAATGAATTTTGGGGGTGAGATACCTTGCTCACAAGGCCATCATACAATTCTTTGTATTGATGGTATCTCTTTCGTCGCGCTGCTACTATTTTTTCCATCATTTTTTATTTAAGGACAAAATGTGATTGAACAAGACAGATCACGCGTAAAATGGGCATGTCGACGCGGAATGCTAGAGCTTGATGTGATTATTATGCCTTTTTTTGAGGCTTGTTTTGATGCTTTAATGCCATCTGAGAAAGCGGCTTTTGTCTCCTTGCTTGAGTGTGATGATCCTGATTTATTTATGTGGTTGATGGGAAAAGGGCAATCAGAGGATCTCGCCTTGGCTGCGATGATCACCAAAATAATTGAATATAACCAAAGCCAATTGCGTTAATACGCAGCGTCATTCTTCCCGCAGTCTGTGTTGGGGAATGCATATTTTATATGGCTTAACGGCTATGTTGCTTTTTTTCGTAACAGGACTGCCCCTTGATGCAAAGGTCTTTGGGTTGATTTTTCTCTTAGATGAAAATAAACGGCAACAAAAAAAAGAAGCTTTACGAGCCGGATTTTTTTCACTCAACATTGACGGTGAATGCCGTTATAAAGAAGAGACATATTCAGTGAAAGGGGTACATTTTTTTAGCGCTCGTTTAATTCTTCTTGATGTCGCTAAAGGGGCATGTATTCATCGATTATCCCTTCCTTTTGACGCTTTTAGCGTGGAGGATTTTTGTCATATCAGTCGAATTTGTTTGGCGATGAAAGCGAAGCCTTAATATATACCCAAGACACTTGAAGATGCGCGCCTGCGGCAAACGAGTGAAGGCCCTGAAGCATAGATAGACTGTGTGATTTGCCTGAGCGAAAGCTGCCAAAACCCACGCAGTTTCAAAGGCGACGGGTATACCGATTTCCTTTTAAATGTTCTGAGTGCTTGGCTTCGCTCACGGTCGCTTGCCGCTCTTCTTTAATCTACAGGGTACAGAATGAATACATTAATAAAGGGAATGAATGCGCCTGATTTTTCCTTAGAAGATCAAGAAGGAAATACAGTCACACTGCATCAATTTAACGGAAAAAATAAAGTGTTGGTTTATTTTTATCCCAAAGCCATGACGCCGGGCTGTACGACACAAGCTTGTTCATTGCGTGACAATGAAACCTTATTTGACGCTTTCAATGTGAAGGTGATTGGAATGAGCCCAGACCCGGTCTCTCGATTAAATAAATTTGCGCTGCGGGACCGCCTTTCTTTTATTTTGCTCAGTGACTCCTCTCATCAAATAGCAGATGCTTATGGTGTGTGGGGAGAGAAAAAATTTATGGGAAAAGTTTTTGATGGGATCCATCGCGTGAGTTTTTTGATAGATGAAAAAGGCATTATTGAGAAGGTTTTCAATGGTTTTAAAACAAAAGAGCACCATAGCCTTGTGCTTGAGTATTTAAAAGAACAAAAGAGAGCGCATTAATTAATCTTGTTTAAATTGTGAAATCGTTTGAAATACCTTAGTTGTTCTTGATTTTTCCTATTAGATGCATTCTGATGACGCCTTGGCGCACTTTTATATCTATACCCAAGAGTCTTGAAGATGCGTGTAGGCGGCAAACGAGTGAAGGCCCTGAGCATAAATGGACTCTGTGATTGGCCTGAACGAGAGCCGCCAACAACCACGCAGTTTCAAAGGCGACGGGTATAAATCATTTGAAGATCAAAAAAGGCGCTAAGGAGAAAATCCCCAATCTTTAAGGGGGTTTTACAGCCATTCCATTAAGTAGTGAGTCAGAAATTGCGCCGGAAAAATCACTGAAAACAAGGCGTGAATTGTCGATATACCCAAAGGAATTGAAGATGCGTGTAGGCGGCAAGCGAACGAAGCCCCTGAGCATAGAGGTACTATGTGATTGGGCTGAACGAGCGTAAGCCAACACCCTGGCACCTTCAAAGGTGACGGGTGTATCTGGCCGCGTGCACGCATCTTTAAACTCTCTTAGGTTATATCATGATATGAATTGAACTTTTTTGTGATATTCAGCTCTGATGTAGTGCTTACTCTGGAATTGATGACCTTGTGTTTAAAAATGAACATTAAAATGAAAGGGCGATAAGCAAATTAATATCAAGTGTTGAAAAGACATGAATGCCTTTTTGAACTTAAGCATGTATAGGCACCGTGTTCACCTTGGTATCAAAAATAGGAGATAGCGCTCGAATGAGCGAGCAGTTAACTGATCAAGCCTTAATCGAACGGGTACAAAATGGCGATAAGCAGGCGTTTAATTTCCTGGTCATCAAATATCAAAACAAGATTTGTAATCTAATTTCTCGCTACGCTAAAAATAAAGGTGATGTGCAAGACATTGCTCAAGAAGCTTTTATTAAAGCCTATCGAGCCTTGCCAAGTTTCCGTAATGAAAGTGCGTTTTATACTTGGTTATATAGAATTGCGGTTAATACAGCGAAAAATTATGTGGTGGCTCAAGGTCGTCGCCCACCCGCTTGTGATATTGATGCAGAAGATGCTGCTAATTTTGAAAATCCGGGCGCATTGAAAGAAATATCGAACCCTGAAAATATTCTGCTGTCTGAACAATTAAGGCAAGTTGTTTTTAGCTCGATAGAGGCGTTACCTGACGATTTGAAAATGGCGATTACCTTGCGAGAAATTGATGGTTTGAGCTATGAGGAAATTGCAGAGGTAATGGATTGCCCTGTGGGGACGGTACGTTCACGTATTTTTCGTGCAAGGGAATCGGTCGATAAAAATGTTCGTCCACTGATGAAGCAATAATGCTCAGACTGTTAATAACGGTGAAATGAATGGCTGAAAAAGAAAATCTTTCTAGATTCTTTGATGGTGAAAATCTCGATCAGGCATGGATCGATAAATTAGAACTGGATACGTCTTGGGAAGAGGATTGGCGAAGTTTTGCCCTCACGCGAGATATTCTTCGAGGGGAGGCCTCTGAGGCTTCTTCATGGGATATTTCTGGGAAGGTGGCTGCGGCATTGGAAAATGAGCCTACTTACGGACAAGAAAAGGTAATACATCAAGAACCTTTGAAAGAGCAAGTACTGCAAGACCAACCCCTACCCCAGAGTGTTCGACGAACCTTGCCTGCATGGTTGCAGCAATTGACGCAAGTAGGTATGGCGGCAGGGGTTGCATTGGCCGTGATTGTCGGTGTGCAAGAATTCAACACGGACATAGGAGCGGTTTCTTTGGGGGTGACTCAGCCGCCTGTATTGCAAACCTTGCCCTTATCGGGTTTAGCAAAACCTGTTAGTTTCAGTAGAGAGGCTCAGTTAACGCCTTCGACAGAGGCGCAACTTTTAGAACAACGTCTAAGAATTAACGCTTTGTTTCAAGATTATGAGTTGCAAAATCGTCTTAATGCCACTGAGATAGCAAGTTCGCCTTGGGTTTCTCAAGTGAGTGAAGGCGGGAAATGAAACCATTTCTGATCGGTGCAATTGCATTGATTGGTTTGTTTAATAATGCCTCGGCGCAGGGAAATCCAGCTGAGGCATTGTTGTATAAGATGAGCCTTGCAACAGCGCAATTGGATTATGAATTGTCTTATATTTTGGTTCGTAAAAATAGCATAGAACCGCTTCGTTATCGCCACGCCCTGATTGATGGTACCTCGTTTGGACAGCTTATGTATTTAACGGGTCCGGCTCGTGAGGCCATTCGGCGTGGCAATGAAGTCAGCTATTTTGAGCCGGGAATTGAGCCTTTTACCGTGATTTCAAAACGAATGGTTGTCCCACTCCCCAGCA
This sequence comes from uncultured Enterovibrio sp., assembly GCA_947040595.1. Classification (GTDB taxonomy): domain Bacteria; phylum Pseudomonadota; class Gammaproteobacteria; order Enterobacterales; family Vibrionaceae; genus Enterovibrio. Next base: position 7,133 of record CAMRBZ010000075.1, read on the forward strand.
TTATGCATTCGGATGTCCGGTATCTTTCAACTCAGTATGATTTTCTCCCACTTGGGCGTTCTCGCGAGGCCGGACTTGAGTGTGACGTGATACGGGTTTCTTCTAAAGACGGAGAACGTTATTCTTATGTTCTTTGGATAGATAAAAAAAGCAGTTTATTGGTGCGAGCTGATTTATTAGACAGAGATGGCGAGCCCATTGAGCAATTTAGAACTCTTTCTCTTTTGGTGTCTCCTGTGATCACAAAAACCATGACTCAACTTGCAGAGATTGAATTGCCTCTTGTCGTTCAGTTACCGAAAAAAAAGAACCTCGATCTTAGTTGGCGCGTGGATGAAGTACCTGACGGATTTAAACCTGTCTTTAGCAATCGTCATCGTTTGTTTGTGACTGAGCGTCCTGTTGAAAGCATCTTGTTCAGTGATGGCCTTTTTAGCTTCTCTGTTTATCTTTCGAAAGCAGATGATCTTTCTGTTCGTGGTCAGTTGGTAAGGAAAGGACGAAAAACCCTTCACAGTCACGTTATTGGGAATGCTGAGATCACCGTTGTAGGTGATATTCCGCCGAGTACAGCAAAAAAAGTAGCGGAATCAGTCAGCTTTATTAAGAATGAAAACGAAGATGTTTTGGATGTCATCCCATGATCAAAACACAAGCGCAAGTGATGAAAAATGGAAAAGATTTTCTTGTCGTTCGTTGTCAACAAAAAACGAGCTGTGGCAGCTGTGCATCAAAAGGACAATGCGGAACAGGCATTGTGTCCGGCGCATTTCCGGGAAAAATCTTTGATATTTCAATCCCATCCGCCCTTAACCTTGAAGTGGGGACAGGGGTTGAAATCGGACTTGAAGAAGAAACCCTCTTAAAATCGGCCCTTTTGGTTTATATATTGCCTTTGGTCTTCGTTGTTGCTGGGGCTTTTTTCGGGCGTTTTTTAGCCCCCATAATGATGATGGGGGAAGGGCTCATTATTTTTTTCTCTTTTCTTTCAGGCCTTGTGGGCCTTGCTGTTACGCGTGTTTTTGCCCGTAAATTGGAGAGAAAACTTCACACCCAACCTCGTTTTATTCGGGTATTATCCTGCGCTCCTCAAAAGGGGGTGCTGATAAATCCGACAACAGAAGATAGCGAGTAAAGCTTAATTTCGGTAGAATCCCGCCACTTGATCGAAAGATCCTCAAATATCATTAGCGAGTTAGTCACAGCATCTATGAAGCACATTCGTAATTTTTCGATTATCGCCCACATCGATCACGGTAAATCGACACTTTCAGACCGTTTAATACAGGTTTGTGGTGGCTTGTCTGATCGTGAGATGGAAAATCAAGTTTTAGATTCAATGGATTTAGAGCGAGAGCGAGGGATCACCATTAAAGCGCAGAGTGTAACGTTAAATTACACGGCCAACGATGGAGAAACCTATCAGCTTAATTTTATTGATACACCGGGGCATGTGGATTTCTCATATGAAGTCTCTCGCTCTCTTGCTGCATGTGAGGGCGCTTTGCTGGTGGTTGATGCAGGTCAAGGTGTGGAAGCCCAAACCCTTGCAAACTGTTATACCGCCATCGAGATGGATCTTGAAGTGGTGCCTATCTTAAATAAAATTGATTTGCCTGCCGCAGACCCTGATCGCGTTGCTGAAGAAATAGAAGACATTGTGGGTCTGGATGCCCTTGACGCCACGCGTTGCTCTGCAAAAACGGGTGTCGGTGTTGATTTGGTTTTGGAAGACATCGTAAAGAAAATCCCCCCACCAGAAGGCTTGATTGATGGGCCTTTGCAAGCGCTCATTATTGATTCATGGTTTGATAATTACCTTGGTGTTGTTTCTTTAGTCCGTGTTAAACACGGGAGTTTAAAAAAAGGAGATAAAATCAAGGTAATGAGCAGCGGACAAGTCTGGAATGTGGATCGCATTGGTATATTTGCGCCAAAACAAAAAGACACACAGGGCCTGAATACTGGAGAAGTAGGTTGGGTTGTTTGTGGGATCAAAGACATTTTAGGCGCGCCTGTTGGAGACACCTTAACCCATTCTAAAAATGCAGCAGACAAAGCATTGCCTGGTTTTAAAAAGGTGAAGCCGCAGGTTTATGCGGGTTTGTTTCCCGTTTCATCTGAAGACTATGAAGCCTTTCGAGATGCCTTGGGTAAATTGAGCTTAAATGATGCGTCTTTGTTTTATGAACCTGAAAATTCAGCGGCACTGGGGTTTGGTTTTCGTTGTGGCTTTCTTGGCATGCTGCACATGGAGATCATTCAAGAGCGTTTAGAGCGTGAATATGATCTGAACCTCATCACGACAGCGCCGACCGTCGTGTATGAAGTGAAGAAAAACGGAGGGGAGCTCTTTTATGTCGACAGCCCTTCTAAATTGCCCGCGACAAACGACATTGAAACCATTGGTGAACCTATTGCGCGTTGCCATATTTTATTGCCTTCGGAATTTTTAGGGAATGTCATCACCCTTTGTATTGAAAAACGCGGAATGCAAGTGGATATGGTTTACCACGGAAAACAAGTGGCCTTGACCTATGACATCCCCATGGCGGAAGTGGTTTTAGACTTTTTCGACCGCTTAAAGTCAACGTCTCGTGGATATGCTTCATTAGACTACAATTTTCAGCGTTATGACATTTCGAACATGGTGCGCGTGGATGTGTTACTGAATGGGGATAACGTCGATGCTTTAGCCATCATTACTCATAAAGATCAAGCCCAAAACCGAGGGCGTGACTTGGTTGAGAAAATGAAAGAATTTATACCTCGTCAGCAATTTGATATCGCGATTCAAGCGGCGATTGGCAACCACATTATTGCCCGTTCAACCGTGAAGCAATTGCGTAAAAACGTGACGGCGAAATGTTACGGTGGCGACATTAGCCGTAAGAAAAAACTTTTGCAAAAGCAAAAAGAAGGGAAGAAAAGAATGAAGCGGATTGGGAATGTAGAATTACCTCAAGAAGCCTTTCTTGCCATCTTGCATGTCGGCAAAGATAAAAATTAAAACTTAAAAAAGGTTTAAAACAGCATGGCCAACATTTTTTCACTGATCCTCGTTATTATGACCACCTTTACAGGAATTATTTGGGCACTCGATAAATTCCTTTGGGCTCCTCGTCGTCTAGAAAAAGCGATAAAAGAACTTAATCTAAATAGCAGTGAAATCACGAAAGAGCAGGCCATCGCAATCGCGCCTCAACCTTATTGGGTTGAAAATTTTGCATCTGTTTTTCCGGTGATTGGCCTTGTTTTAGTTTTACGCTCCTTTCTTTATGAACCCTTTCAGATCCCTTCGGGCTCCATGATGCCCACCTTATTGGTGGGGGATTTTATTTTGGTTGAAAAATTCACTTATGGCTTAAAAGATCCGGTTTTTCGCCATCAATTAGTGAATAACAAAAAACCAAAGCATGGTGATGTTGTGGTATTTAAATATCCACCAGAGCCGAACATTGATTTTATCAAGCGTGTGATTGGTTTGCCGGGTGACACTGTTCGTTACAGCGATGATAAACGCCTTTGCATTATGAAAAAAGGCGAGTCTAATTGTGAAGTCGTGCAGATTGATGATCTTCATGAGACTGAATTTATGCAACAGGGCGTTTCTTTGGTTCAAGCTCAAGAGCATTGGGGAATGCCTCCGCATCAAATTTTGGTTAATCCTTACACCCCAAACCAATCTTCTCACTATTATCCCGTTCCTGGTAAAGGGGAATGGGTTGTGCCTGAAGGTGAATATTTTGTTTTGGGTGATAACCGTGATAACAGCAAAGACAGCCGATTCTGGGGATTTGTTCCAGAGGCTAATTTAGTGGGGAAAGCGGTAGGGATTTGGACCAGTTTTGAATTTAATGAAGAAGAAGACAGCTTCTTGCCTTCTTGGATACCTGTCGGAGTGCGTTTAAATCGCATTGGCGGCATTGATTAACGTGGAAAGACATGACAACACCGATAAATAAATTGCAGCGTCGCATCGCTTATCAATTTAATGATAGTGCTCTTCTACGGCTTGCATTGACGCACAGAAGCTCCAGTGGACAGCACAATGAGCGCTTAGAGTTTTTAGGTGATTCAATTTTAAGCTTTGTGATTGCGAATGATCTCTATCATCGATTCCCTGCTGCTGATGAAGGGGATATGAGCCGTATGCGTGCCACATTGGTGCGCGGGCATACTTTGGCTGAACTTGGGCGTGAGTTTGAATTGGGTGAAGTACTGCATTTGGGGCCGGGTGAGTTAAAAAGTGGTGGCTATCGTCGAGATTCTATCTTAGCGGATGCGGTGGAAGCGATTATCGGGGCAATATACCTTGATAGCTCTTACGAAAAAGCCTGTGAGATTGTCTTGCATTGGTACGCCTCGCGTTTGGATATTATCAATCCAGGCATTGAACAAAAAGATCCTAAAACACGTTTGCAAGAGTGGCTTCAAGGCATGCGCAAACCCTTGCCGATTTATTTGGTTGTAAAAGTGCAAGGTGACGCACATGATCAACAGTTTACGGTTGAGTGTGAAATTGCAGGCATGGAAAGCCCTGTATTAGGCAAAGGCAGCAGCAGGCGCAAGGCAGAACAAGCGGCCGCTGAACTCGCATTACAAAAGCTGAAATCATGAACGAAACCGAAGAAAATTTGACACGAAATATCCAGCACTGTGGTTTTATTTCCATTGTGGGGCGTCCGAATGTGGGTAAATCAACCTTGCTCAATCGTCTTGTGGGACAAAAATTATCCATTACTTCTCGTAAACCACAAACGACGCGCCACCGTATCATGGGCGTAGATACCCGCGATGGCTTTCAGGCTGTTTATATCGATACGCCTGGTTTACATATTGAAGAAAAACGCGTCATTAACCGTTTAATGAACCGGGCGGCATCGAGTGCTTTGTCGGATGTTGAATTGGTTCTATTTCTTGTGGATGGAACGCAGTGGACTGACGATGATGAAATGGTGCTCAATAAGATCAGAAAATCAGGATTGCCCACTGTTTTACTTTTAAATAAAGTCGATAACGTGAAAGAAAAGGGCATTTTGTTTCCTCATTTATCGATGATCAGCCAAAAAATGGATTTTGTTGATGTGGTGCCGGTTTCTGCAAAAAACGGTACAAACATTCAGGTGATTGAAACCTTAGTTCGTCAGCATTTACCGGAAGGGCCTTGGTATTTTCCTGAAGAATACGTGACGGATCGTTCTCAGCGTTTTATGGCCTCCGAAATTATTCGTGAAAAATTAATGCGTTTCCTTGGGGATGAATTGCCTTATTCGGTCACGGTTGAAATTGAACGATTTGATTACAATCCAGAAACAGCAGGTTTTGAGATTAACGGCCTTATCTTGGTTGAGCGAGACAGCCAGAAACGAATGGTGATAGGGAAAGGCGGGGAAAAAATTAAAACCATCGGTCGTGAAGCCCGTCTAGATATGAACACCTTATTTGAAAGAAAGGTGCACCTTGAGCTTTGGGTCAAAGTTAAATCAGGTTGGGCTGATGACGAGCGAGCATTGAGAAGCTTGGGTTATATTGACGATCTTTAATTTTTTTATTCAAGAATAAGGATGGCTATGGAAGGGTTGCAGCGCGGTTTTGTTCTGCATTCACGTCCTTACAGTGAAACGAGTTTGATCCTGGATGTTTTTAGCGAAGAGTATGGACGGACTCGTTTAATTGGAAAAGGAGTGAGAGGACGACGCTCCTCTTTAAAGGGAATACTTCAGCCTTTTACTCCTTTGTTAATGAAATGGTCTGGGCGAGGTGAAATGCATACCTTGCGTCATGCTGAAGCCATTGGCCTTGCGATACCGCTTTCGGGCCATGCTCTTTTTTCTGCTCTGTATCTCAATGAAATTTTAAGCCGTGTTCTGGACTCAGAAACGGCTTACCCTCAACTTTTTTTTGATTATCTCAGCGCTTTAAAAGGCCTCGCTCAGTATTCGGATCCCGAGCCTACGCTACGTTGTTTTGAATTGGGCTTGCTGGAGGCTTTGGGTTACAGCATGGATTTTTTGCATTGTGCGGGAACAGGGGATCCTGTAGCTTTGAACATGACTTATTTATTTCGTGAGCAGCAAGGTTTTGTCGCCTCCATAATGAAAACCAGCCCGTCTCTTTTTTGGGGACATGAACTCAATGCCTTGGCCGCGCGGCAATTTACAACCCCTGAACACCTTAAAGCGGCGAAGCGTTTTACTCGCTTAGCTCTTCACCCTTATCTTGGTTCTAAGCCATTAAAAAGCAGAGAACTGTTCCAATTAAGAACAAGGAAATTTACACAATGACTCCCCTTTATTTAGGTGTGAATATTGATCATATCGCCACCGTTCGTAACGCCCGTGGTACCTCCTATCCCGACCCTGTCCATGCCGCAGAAATAGCAGAGCGTGCAGGAGCTGATGGGATCACTGTGCATTTACGTGAAGACAGACGCCATATAAAAGACAGAGACGTATTTTTATTAAAAGAAACATTGCAAACGCGCATGAATCTTGAAATGGCGGTGTGTGATGAAATGATCGCTATCGCTATAGAAGTGAAGCCTGCTTATGTTTGTTTGGTGCCAGAAAAGCGTGAAGAATTAACCACTGAAGGCGGGCTGGATGTCGTAAAACAGCTTGAAAAAATTAAAGCGGCCACTCAAAAGCTTTCAGCTGAAGGGATTAAAGTTTCCCTTTTTATTGATGCAGAGAAAGAACAAATTGATGCTGCAAAAGCCTGTAAAGCGCCTTTTATTGAGATCCATACGGGGCATTATGCGCTTGCAACAACCGATGAAGCCCTCTTTTTTGAGCTAGAAAAAATCAAAGAAGGAGTGCGTTATGCACATTCTCTTGGTTTAAAAGTCAATGCAGGTCATGGTTTGACGTATCACAATGTTCAACCCATTGCGGCGATTTCAGAAATTTATGAGCTTAATATTGGTCATGCCATTATCGGTCGGGCTTTGTTTGATGGTTTGCCTAAAGCCGTTGCAGACATGAAAACCATCATGCAAGAGGCACGTCGCTGATGGCCCTAGTGGGTTTAGGAACGGACATTGTAGAAATTGCGCGCATAGAAAAAATCATTGCGCGCACTAAAGACGCCTTTGCAAAACGGGTTTTGACTGAAAGTGAGTTTGAAAAATATACTCAAACTCGATTCAAGGCCCGATACCTCGCTAAACGTTTCGCTGTAAAAGAAGCAGCTTCAAAAGCATTGGGGACGGGAATTGCCTGCGGCGTGAGCTTCCAAGATTTTGAAGTGACAAACGATCCTCTCGGAAAACCTCTTTTGACCTTCACTGGTATGGCAAAAAAAATCTCAGAAGACAGAGGCGTGAACGCGATTTTACTGACGATTTCTGATGAAAAACATTACGCGGTGGCGACCGTATTACTTGAAAAATGGGTACCCATCATTTAAAGGGGGTTTCGGGTAACAGATCCAATAGAGATCCCCAGTTTGATTCATGTCGCACTGGTTG
>CAMRBZ010000076.1 GCA_947040595.1 uncultured Enterovibrio sp.
GGGAGAAGGGCGAGAGAGGTTAGGCTTTCTCTTGCATGTTTTCTTTGGTGCTTGTGGCATCATTCCACAGTTTTTCGATTTTTGTTTTTACCTCATCCCAAACTTCTGTGTTTTTTTCTGTTGTGGCTTCTTTTATTGTTTCTCTTTCGTTTTTAGTGGCAGACCAAGCTTCCTCGCCTGCTTTTTTAGCCGCATTAATTGCCGCTTCTCCGGCTTCTTTTAAGGACGCTCTTTCATCTTTCGTGGCAGACCAGGCATCATTTCCTGCTTTTATAGCGGCGTCTCCGGCTTCTTTTAAGGACTCCCTTTCATCTTTGCTGGAAGACCATGCTTCTTCGTTGGCACCTTTGGCCGCCTTTAGTGCGGAGTTTGCTGCCTCTTTTGCAGACTCAAGTGCTTCAGATGCCGACGATTTTGCTTTTTCCCAGTCTTGTCCATTGGCGGATGCCGTAAAGGAGATACACATAGACAATACGATAAATGTTAAGCGCTTCATAATTTAACCTCTTGAATAAGGAGTACCCATCGTCTTTGAGGCGGCGTGTGTGTTGGTGACGTTTGCAGCGCCTGATCACAGAGTCTCTATGCTCAGGGGCTTCATTCGCTTGCCGCAGGCGCGCAGCCTCAATAACCTGGGTATATAAATACATTGAAAAGATATATCCGTCGCCTTGAAACTGCGGGGTGTTGGGTGCTCTCGCTCAGGCCAATCACAGAGTCTCTCTATGCTCAGGGCCTTCACTTGTTTGCCGTAGGCACGCATCTTCAAGTGTCTTGGGTATAAGATCTTATTTTTTATCTGACGCCCTTGTTGATGCCACTTTTATTTGGGGGGCGTGGGCATTTAAGGGGCCTGGTTGGATTTTTGTTCTGAATGTTTTTTTTCAGGATGCATGAAAATGAATTGTATTGATACTGAAAAAAAGGCACGAATAAAAAATCTTCTCTAAGGCATTAATTTAACAAAAAAGTTTCATTAAATTATTTATTTGTGTTTTTTTCTTTTGTTTGTGTAAAGTCTTCTTCAATGAAAGTGGCTTTATTTAAGATGCTCTTTCTCAAAGGTATAACAAAGAGGGGATGTGATGCGTTTTTTTAAAGAAGAAACGCGCGAAGGTTGCGCTGACTTTTCCTGGTATACCCAAAGTAATTGAAGTTTTGCGCCTGCGCCAAGCGAGTGAAGCCCCTGAGCGTCGATGAACTCTGTGATTGGGCGCCGCGAGCCTTATCAACAGCCAGGCCGCGTCAGAGGCGAGGGCTATAACGCTGAACAGGAGACCCTTTTTTTTATTTTCCTCTTCATTTGAGAATGCAGGCTTGTTGGCTGCTTCATTTCGCGTTTTTAACCTTTTATTTCCTTTAATTTGAAGGGAGAATCTCTTCTTTATGAAAAGAGAAGCATCACGAAACTGTCATAATAAAATCACATAATGCTGTGCAATCTAACCTATCTGGGTGTAAAAAATGGTAAGACGGATCCTTGTAGTTGAAGACGAAGCGCCAATCCGAGAAATGCTTTGTTTTGTTTTAGAGCAAAAAGGCTATCAAACGATTGAAGCGGATGATTTTGAGAGCGCGTTAGAAAAGATTTGCGAGCCTTACCCAGAATTGATTTTAATGGATTGGATGTTGCCTGGAGGGTCGGGAATTAACCTCATTAAACGTCTAAAACGCGATGAATTAACACGTCAAATTCCTGTGGTTATGTTGACCGCGCGTGGTGAAGAAGAAGACAAAGTCCGTGGTTTGGAAGTGGGAGCGGATGATTACATCACAAAACCTTTTTCTCCAAAGGAGCTTATTGCGCGATTAAAAGCGGTTATGCGCAGAGTTTCACCTACGTCTTTGGAAGAGGCGATTGATGTCCAAGGATTAAAATTAGATCCTACCTCGCATCGCGTGACGGCCAACAATCATCCCGTTGAAATGGGGCCAACTGAATTTAAAATGCTGCGTTTTTTTATGACGCATCAAGAACGCGTGTTCAGTCGTGAACAACTTTTAAATAATATTTGGGGAACTAATGTGTATGTTGAAGATCGAACTGTAGATGTTCACATTCGTCGCTTAAGAAAAGCCTTAGAGCCTGAAGGCCATGACAAGCTCGTTCAAACGGTGCGAGGGGCGGGATACCGTTTTTCTGTTCGCGCTTAAGTGCTCTTTCTTTGAATTATTCAATTTTATAATCTTGTTTTTATCGCCTTTATGGGCTTTCAATGCGATGGAGGTAGATACATGGTAGAAAGGTTGACCTGGAAAAAACTGGCACTTGAGCTGGTTTTTTTTTATGTTCCTTGGTTTATTCTCGGTTGGATTTTTGGGGGCCTTTCTTGGTTCTTATTGTTTGCCACTGTACTCATTTTATTTTGGAATTTTTATCACCAACTCAAGTTATCCGATATTTTGTGGAAAGAGCGAAGCCTTACCCCACCCACAGGAAAAGGCTCTTGGATCCCGCTTTTTAACGGGATTTATCGGTTACAAAGGCGCATTCGTCGTCGGCGAAAAGATTTGGGGAATCTTATTCGACGCTTTCGAAATGGTGCTGAATCTTTACCGGATGCCGTGGTCGTGTTTCAGCAAGATGGCGCGATAGTCTGGTGTAACAAGCTTGCTCAGGAGTTGTTGGGTTTACGTATGCCTGATGATGCAGGGCAATACATTGTTAATCTCATTAGAACCCCAGAATTCATTGAATATTTAAGCAAGGCTGAGCGCGGAGAACCTTTTGAAATGCGATCCATTTTGCATGCCTCTAAAATCCTTGAATTTCGAACAATGCCTTATGCCGAAGGGGAGTATTTAATGGTCGTACGTGACATCACCCAGCTTAAACAGCTTGAAGGGATGCGCCGCAATTTTTTTGCGAATGTCTCCCATGAATTACGTACGCCGATGACGGTGCTTCGGGGTTATCTTGAGATGTCTGAAGATCCGCAAATGTTGCCTGCAGCCATGTGGGAAAAAGCACATGGGGTCATGACAGAGCAGCTTTCACGCATGGAAAGCTTGGTGGCACAATTATTGACCTTGTCAAAAATTGAAGCCAGTCTCGCGGTTGCACTGGATGAAACGGTGGATGTACCTGAGATGCTTGAAGCACTGCAAAAAGAGGCTCAGGCATTAAGTGGGGACAAGGCCCATCATTTTAATTTTGATATTGATAAGGCATTGCGTGTTCGAGGAGACGTCGAGCAATTGCGAAGTGCCATTTCAAATTTGGTCTATAACGCGGTAAAACACACGCCCGAGAATGCCAAGATCAGCGTCCGCTGGTATTCCTCAATAAAAGGACCCCGCCTTGAAGTGACTGACACAGGAGAGGGGATCGCATCACAACATATTGATAGATTAACAGAGCGTTTTTATCGTGTAGATAAAGCCCGCTCTCGTGAGACAGGTGGCAGTGGTTTAGGGTTAGCCATTGTGAAACATGCCTTGAATCATCATGAGTCTGAGCTTGAAATAAAAAGTACGCTGGGCGAGGGAAGTGTCTTTTCTTTTACCCTGCCTCGGAAATTGGCGTGTTAAAGAGGGTTTTAAAGAGGCTTTTTTATGGAGCTTCACTTTTTTTTATCCTCTTCTGTGTTAGTGGTGCGGCTTTTTGGGTCGCACCCCATCCCCGCTCTATAGATAAACCCAATAAATACCAGCCCATAGACACCTTGACAGGCAATTTGTCCCTTGTGGGTTCAGAAACCCTCGGCAATCTTGTCTCTCAATGGGGAAAAGAATTTAAAGCTTATTATCCATTGGTTAATATACAGGTTCAAATTACAGGCTCCTCTGCGGCGGTGCCTGCTTTAATCGAGGGGACGGCGCAATTTGGAACCATGAGCCGCGAAATGCGATACAGAGAAATTGAATTATTTGAACGCCGATATGGCTACCTTCCAACAAAAATAAAAGTCGCGAAAGACGGTTTGGTGATTTTTGTTCATCAAGACAATCCTATTTCCGGTTTAACCCTTCAAAATCTGGATGCCCTCTATTCACAAAGTCTTTATTGTGGAGGAACACGGCGCATCAAAAAATGGGGAGAATTGGGCCTAACTGGACGTTGGAAACGGCGTGATATTCAGCTTTTTGGTCGAAATTCGACCTCTGGAACCTATGATTTTTTTAAACAAGAAGCCTTATGTCATGGTGATTTTCAGGTTGACTTTAATGAGCTTCCCGGTTCCGCCTCTGTGGTGCAAGCGGTCAGTCATTCCCTTAATTCAATTGGATTTGCTGGGGTAGGGTATGAGATGGCGGGAAGTAAAATGTTGCCCTTGCTATTGGATGGGGCGCCTGTTTACGCAACGCCTGAAAACCTGATTTCCAACCGATATCCTTTGTCGCGTTATCTTTATATTTATGTTAATAAACCTCAAGATAAACCCTTTGAAGACAAAGAGGCTGAATTTATAAAGTATATTTTATCGCCACAAGGTCAGGATCGTCTTGTTTTGGATGGCTTTGCGCCTCTTCCGAAAGCTCAAATTAAGGCTCAGCTTATAGAATTAGGCTTGAATGGAATAAAATAAAGTATTAAAGACGGGACGTACTGAGTTTTGACTTTTCACCTTGTAAAACGTTTAAAGTCGACACAAGACACTTGAGGTTGTGCGCCTGCATCAAGTGAAGCCCTTGAGCTTAGATTGACTCTGTGGGCTGAGCCTAGCCAACACCCACGCAGCGTCAAAGGTGAGGGGGATAAAGCCTTACAAGGTGAGTTGGGATTGTATTATTTTTTGCAATAGAGCCCAAAATTTTCTCTTGTGTTTTCGAATCCTTTCTCTTTTGATAGCTCCCACTGGCGCTCACATGCTTGTGTTCTTTCGCACCAAGTGTACCCAGCCGATCTAATGCAGGCATGTTCATCTTGGTCCGCGCCGAGTAACGTCGGTGTTTTAGAATTAAAGGGCATATCAAAGCCGCATCCAGTGAGTGTCAGAAGTGCAATGATGATGCAGAACATGGAATGGTTCATTTTTTATTTTTCTTAATAGAATTAAAAAAGAAGCATATAACGGATTAAGATGTAAATCATTTCATTTATTTCAAAACCATTTAATTTGTGAATGAGAAAGGGTTAAAAGGTACAATTTTTTGTATAAATAGAATAATGAATTGTGTGCATTGTTGTGTAGCGCTTTTCTACGTATGCATTAACGCGATCTTCACACCACAAGATAGCTTCATTTTGCGCAAAAATACCCAGACCAGGGATATTCCAACATTGTTGTAAATCATGTTGTTGGTCAATTAAATGTGGCGCCTCGGAAGCGGTAATTTTACAGGATGAATAGGTGAATCGTGATGAACCATCTTCATTGAGCCCACGGCACCCTGATAACACTAAAACGGTGAATACAAAAAAGAAAGATTTCATTTAGGGTTTTTATTCCGCGTTATTTCTAAAGGATTCATTGATGATGATCCGTGAACTACATCTTACGTCCATGTAATCTTGTGTTTCGTTTTGAAACTGTAAACCAAGGTTGTTGTAGCCTAAACAATCCAGTTTAACCCCTGAGGATGAAGGAATGCTGACGGTTTGTCCCGAAAGATCCAACGTAACTTCTTCGGGTGATAAATTATGTATTGATAAAGTCGGTAAATCCGTTTTATAAATGGAGACTTGCTTTGCTGATATTATATTTTCTGCAAACGCAAAACAAGGAAATAAAATACATAATAATGTATTTTGTTTTATTAATTTCATAAATACCTTGATTTAATTTAGTGATATTTAATTATAAATAGAGAGTGAATGGTTTAAATTTCCCCTATTAATTGATATTTTGATGGATCTGAAAATATCGTTTTTTAACTGCGGAAAATCCAAGCCTCGTTATTCACAAGGTAAATAATATAAATGCGAATCATTGTTACCTTGTTTGCTTAAGTGTTAAAAGCTCGTGTCGATTCACAATATACTTAAATAAATTAATTGTTCAATGTATATTTTTCTAGATGAGCCCGCCTAATATATTGACGTTGTTGAGGGTGCATTTTTCGTTATATCGCTTTAAGTATGTTAGTTTTTGTCTGGGCTTTTTGTTTTTTGTCAATTTTGGTGGGTGTTTTGTATAAAAAATAACATGAATGTCAGATGAGATGCTGCAATGTCGCGTTTTTTTTTGACATGGGATCTCATTCAGAAGGCGTCTTTTAGGAGGGACATTCCGGTATAAAATGTGTGTTTATTTCTTTTTTTTTCGATTTTATTTTACATCTTGTCTCTTTTTATGAAAAGAAAATAGTTAATTTAATCATTGTGTTGCAGTTCGATTAGGATCGTCTCTTCGCGTGGCTCTTTTTCTTAAGTTTTGATTTTTTTACGAGGCTCTTTTTTTATAAAAATAAAAGCGCGTGATAAGAATATGAAAAGACAAGTTCTTATATTGTTTATCAGATGCGTCTGTCTGTGAATTTTTTTTCTTACTGAATAAGCGGAAATAACGCATTTACCTTGTGAATAAAATTGGGGTAATTTTTGCGCTTTGCCTATTCATTTTATTTTACGACTGAAAAAAAAGAGCCGTATTTTTTTCATTATTTTCAATCGATTTGTTCTGGCTTACGCCAGGAAGCCCTTTTCAGAGTGCATCTATGTCCAAAGTAATTGAAGATACGGGCCTGCGCCAAGCGAGTGAACCCCCTGAGCATAGATGGACTATGTAATATAACTCCCATTCCATTCAAGATTTGATCATTCTTGCTTGTTAAAATCACCGATAACATCCTTATGAATTTCTCCATTAGAAAACGCGTTATCGACAATGCACGCCTTGTTCTCAGTGATTTTTACGGCGCAATTTCTGATTAACGATTTAATGGAAGGGGTATAATTGGCTTGAACGAGCCTAGCCAACACCCACACAGATTCAAAGGCGACGGGGATATGCCATGGACGTCACTCGCTTTTTGTTTGTCTTCATTTTGTTTGGGGCCGTTCTGCGGGCCTGCGTTTTTGGTTTATTTGTATCATGGGCTTTATGACTGCGTCATTGAGGAAATCATGCAATGGGACGACTTCCTCAAAAAATATTCCGAAAATAAGCAGAGAAACGAGGGTTTATTTTAAAATGTTTTCTAATTGTTCTTTCGTGCTGTGCCGAATGTCTTTTCCTTTTACAAAATAAATGATGTATTCGCATATATTTTGGCAGCGATCTCCCACGCGCTCAATGGCGCGAGCTGACCACATGACTTTGAGTACATCGGGAATGGAGCGCGGATCTTCCATCATATGTGTTATTAATTGGCGCAATATTGCCTCGTATTCTTTGTCTAAAATTGCGTCAGAGTGATACACCTTCATTGCTGCACTTGCATCCATTCGTGCAAAAGCATCAAGAGCATCATGTAACATGCGGGCGGCTTTCAATCCAAGGTTCTCAAGAGACACCAAAAAAGGTTGTTGGGTGTTTGTCAAATTATCCAAGGCCATTTTGGCGATACAGTGGGTCACATCCCCAATGCGTTCGAGATCTGTGATGGTTTTTATGATGGACATCACCAAGCGAAGATCACCCGCTGTCGGTTGGCGTTTAGCAATAATTCGGATGCAAGCTTCATCAATGCGAAGTTCCATTGCATTGACTTTTTTGTCTTTTTTTATCACTTCTTTTGCAAGAAGGGCGTCTTGGAAATGAATGGCGCGCAAAGCGTCGGTCAGTTGACGTTCAACCAACCCCCCCATGGCAAGCACTTGGGTTCGGATAGACTCAAGCTCTGCGTTAAATCGTCCAGAAATATGGCGGCCTATATTTTGATTGTCCATGTACAGCTCCTCAATTAACCGTAACGGCCTGTAATATAATCTTCTGTTTGTTTGCTTTTTGGGGTCGTAAAAAGGGTGTCCGTGTCAGCATATTCCACCAATTTCCCTTGATTAAAAAAGGCGGTGAGATCCGAAACTCTGGCGGATTGCTGCATATTGTGGGTGACGATGAGCACAGTATATTTGCGTTTTAGATCATTGATAAGCTCTTCAATGGTCAAGGTTGAAATGGGGTCTAATGCAGAGGTGGGTTCATCCAGCAAAAGGATTTCGGGCTCAATGGCAATGGCCCTTGCTATCACGAGGCGCTGTTGTTGTCCGCTGGATAAACCAAACGCACTTTCATGCAGTCTGTCTTTTACTTCATTCCATAACGCAGCAGAGCGCAAGGCATTTTCTAACGCCTCATCTAAAATGCGCCTGTCTTTTATCCGTTGAAGGCGTAAGCCGTAAATGACATTTTCATAAATTGATTTTGGAAAAGGGTTGGGTCGCTGAAACACCATACCAATGCGACGGCGGAGCACGGGCACCTCCACTTCAGGGGCATAAATATTTTGCCCTTGTAAGATAATTTCCCCTGAAACGCGAGTGCCTTCAACCAAGTCGTTCATTCTGTTTATGCAGCGAAGTAACGTGGACTTACCGCAGCCGGAAGGGCCGATAAAGGCGGTGACTTTTCCTTTGGGTATGCGCATTGTGATGTTAAAAAGCACTTGGTTTGTGTCGTAATAAAGATTCAAATTACGTATCGAAAGCGCGGTTTGATCATCGGGTAGGCTGGATAAATCAAGCGGGTTGGATGAATGAAGATGAGAGCCTAAAGAAATCATGGCATTTTTCCTATATGTCTTGATCTAATGCGCGGTATTTTTCACGCAAATGGTGACGAATGGACATTGCGGTTAAATTTAAGCCAATGATCACCGTCAACAAGAGAAAAGAGGTGGCATAAACCAAAGGCCTCGCGGCTTCAATATTGGGGCTTTGAAAACCCGCATCATAAATGTGATAGCCTAAGTGCATGAATTTTCTATCTAAATGTAAATAAGGAAACTGGGTGTCCAAGGGAAGATTCGGTGCAATCTTCACCACGCCAACGAGCATTAATGGGGCCACTTCACCTGCTGCCCGGGCAATGGCTAAAACCAAGCCTGTCATAATTGCAGGGCTTGCCATGGGTAAAACAATACGCCACAGCGTTTCAGCCTGCGTTGCCCCAAGAGCCATGGAGGCGTGGCGAACAGAAACGGGAATACGTGATAAACCTTCTTCAGTAGACACTATTACAACGGGCAAGGTCAACAAGGCCAATGTCAAAGAAGACCATAAAAGCCCAGGAGTACCAAATGTTGGGCTGGGTAACGTCTTAGAATAAAATAAGGCGTCGATGTTCCCCCCAATAAAATACACAAAAAACCCCAAACCAAAAACACCATAAACAATGGAAGGAACCCCTGCCAAATTGATAACGGCGATACGAATAATACGGGTAAATAAATTTTGTTTCGCGTATTCATGAAGATAGAGTGCAGCGAGCACCCCGAGCGGGGTCACAATGGCGCCCATGAGCATGACCATCAGCACGGTGCCGAAAATGGCAGGAAAAACCCCACCTTCTGAATTTCCAGCTCGAGGGTTTTCAGTGACAAAACGGCCTATTTGAGAGAGAAAATGTCCCCACTTTTCGTTTAGACTTTGCAGGTTTGGATACCATAATTCAACGACATCCTCAAAAGGGATAAAGACTTGAACGCCTTTACGATCATCAATCACTAAGCGATTTTGGGCCATACGTTCTTTTTGTTTAAGGCGTTTATTTTCAAGTGTCTTATTGCGTTGATCCAGTTTATTTATTTTAAGGGATAAAGAGTCGCGCTCAGCTTGGCTTAAGTTTTTGTCTTCTTTAAGCTTTTTGCTTAATTTCATTCTTTTTTGGTTGATGTCTTCATTGATGTGTTTTTGAAGATACGCCATCTTTTCCTGATCCAGCTGACTTAATGCAATCTTTTTTTGAAAAAAGGCCGTGTCATGGGAAGCAAGTCGTCGATCTCCTGAGATATCCAGAGTTTGTCCTTGATCAATCGCACCGACGGGGATCCCAAAAATGATCCCTTCGATTGTGCGTTCGATGACCGCGATGTGTGGGTTTTTTACTTTGGAAAGGATATTTTGTTCTAATACAGAGATGAAATCTTTCGTTTCTCGTTCATGGTGACCAATGTTGATTAAATAGCGGCGTTGGAATTTTTTTTGAGGTTCGAGAAGAGAAACGCCCGCTTCTTTAAGCTGAATTGAGGGAACATTTTCGATATCAAAAATTTCTCCGAAGTAGCTTTTAATGCCTTCTGGGGTTTGTATTTTAAATTGATACACAGGAACGGGCCAAAAAGAAGTCAGTCCTTTCCATCCAATAAGCAACATGAATCCAAGCACTGCAATCAAGTTGAGGCTCAGAAATCCCGCGCTTAACCAAACCCAGGGAGAGCTGCGATTAAAATGTTTAAACATCTTCTCTCCTTATAAAGAAAAGGGATCTCAAAAAAGTCTGTTCACAACGCACGGTATTTTTCTCGTAAACGTTGGCGTGCAAATTCTGCCAGGGTATGTAATAAAAAAGTAAATGAAAACAAGATAAATGCGCTTAGAAACAAGACACGATACTGGGTATTGCTGACGTCGTATTTTGGCATTTCAATGGCGATATTGGCTGACAAGGTGCGAGCGCCCTCGAACAGATTCCAGTCCATTATTGGGGTGTTACCTGTTGCCATTAAGACGATCATGGTTTCCCCTATCGCTCGGCCTAAGCCCATCATAATGGCAGCAAAAATCCCCGGACTTGCGGTCAATAAAACCACCCCTGTTAAGGTTTGCCAATAGGTCGCCCCCAAGGCCAAAGAGCCATTGGTTAAATGACGAGGTACAGAAAATATGGCATCTTCTGCAATGGTAAAAATGGTTGGGATCACAGAAAAGCTCATTGCGAGGCCGACTATCAGGGTGTTTCGTTGCTCAAAATTGACCCCGAGCACTTCTGTCACAAAAGTGCGAGCGTCTTGTCCTAGCAGGTGGATTTCAATAAAAGGAGCGACCCAACATGCGCCGTAGCCAAATAGGAATATCAGTGGCAGTAAAACATAAAAATGCAGATTTTGAGGGAGTTTTGCACGCCAAGCTTTAGGTAAGTTGCTCCAGATTAAACCGGCAAAGACAAATAAGAGAGGCAGAAATAAGAAGATTAAGCCTGTTGCGATAAGGTGCTTTTCAATAATGGGTGAAAGCCAAAGCGCTGCTAAAAATCCAAGGATCACGGTTGGCAAGGCTTCCATTATTTCGATGGTGGGTTTTACCACTTTTCGAAAGGAAGCGGGCATAAAATAAGCAGTATAAATGGCCCCGCCTAACGCAAGCGGAATGGAAAAAAAAAGTGAATATGCGGCAATTTTAATGGAGCCAAACAGCAAGGGGGTCAAGCTGACCTTCCCCTCGTTTATTTCACGGCTTGGGCTTGATTGCCAAATGTAAGAGGGGGCCTCATAACCTTCATACCAGATTTTGTTCCATAAAGAATAAAGAGAGACTTCGGGGTAGGGGTTGTTCACATGCAATTGTGTCAATTGGCCGGCTTGTTCAACATAGAGGTATTCACCATGAACAGAAAAACTCATCGCTTTTAGGTTTTTGCTTAATAAAGGGAATTTGAAAGATGTCGGTTTTTTATTTCGGGTATGCCAAAGGAGTAAATCGTCTTTTTGAGAGAAAGTGGCAAAGACATGGCGGTATGGTTCTGTAGCGAAAATCCCGTTTTTAATCGGCCATTTTTGGGCCATGATAAAGCGCTTTTTGTTGTTTTCTATCACATTAAACCATTTTTCTAAATGGCCATCTGTAAAACGAATAAAAAGAGAATGTCCTCCTGCGAAAAATCCCATCCCAGACGATTTTATTCCATTTTTCATTTTAAATTCGACTGTTTGTATGTGTTCAGCGACGCCTAAAGAAAGGTGATAAAGAGACAAGCGTTCATCGAAGAGGGCAAAGAGTGTTTTTCCATTTTGAGAGAGTAAAATCTTTGCATTTTTAAATCCCTCAAGTTGGGTTCTGGCTATTTCTCTCTGATTTTCTTGCCAAACGAGAATAAGGTTTTTTCCTGCAATTCCTGCCACAAGGCGTTGGTTTTCTTGCATTGAAAATGACAATTGAGAGATAGTTTCGTTATCGGCCAGTAAAAGGGGGGGGTCTTGTCTCAATTCAGGAAGCCGAGAAGGAGAGGAATTCTCTGTCTGATTTGAGATGCTTGAGGGAAAACGCAAGGTGTGAAAATGAACAGTGCCATCTTGAAGTCCAAAAGCGCTGTGCATTGGTGAAGAGGGTAAAGAAAAAAAACTGCTGGGTTTTTGCACTAGATTTTTTTGAAAAACGATTTTTCCTTTTTCCTTAACAGAAAACACCCTGAGCGTGCCATTGTCGGAATAGCGAAAGAGAAATTGATTCTGTTCATCGGAACCAATTTGAACGGGGTGATCTGAGGACGGGATTTTAAATTGCTGCGAGATTTCAATATGGGGGCTTTTAAAAAGGGGAAAAACCACACAGATGAGATAGAAGAAAATAAGCACTAAAGTGGAGATCACCAATAGGCCGCCAACAGAAACGAAGAAACGCGCAAGTTTATCTTTAAAGCGACGACGGGGATCCCCATGCATCAATGCATTGGCAGGGTTTGTCACTGTGACCTCAAATCTTGTCTTAAACCGAAAAGAATATGGAAACTTGATGACAAGATGATGACAAGATGATGACAAGGCATTTAAAAAAGGAGAAAACGCATTGAAATGAAGGGGCGTCAGTTTTAGCAAAAAACAAGGAAGTAAAGAAAAAGAGAAAAGCATATAAATTATTGATTGTTAATTCATAAAAATGAGGCTTTTTTGAGGATGTTTTAAATTCAATTTTATATTATTTTATTTGAAGGGCGGTAATTAGAAATATATTCTTTTTATCCTCTTTTTCGAACGAAAATATTTTAAAAATCAGATGAACGCTATACCCAAGACACTTGAAATTGCGTGGATGTTGACCTGTCTCTTAGTCACGTCTTTTCGAATCTAACTCATTATTTTTCGAATCGCTTATTTATTAGTCTAAATTTCAGTTTTAGAAAAAGGGATCCGTTTAATTGAAGGGATATCAGGACCTCTTAATTAAACAGATATCAATTAAATTAGATGCATTTCCACATAAACACTCGGTTATATGAATAAGTAGGATGAGATCCAATGATTTTTGGCGTTTTAGTTTGAGATGTGACTAAGAGAGAGGGTGTTGACTGCTCTCGCTGAGGCCAACCACAGAGTAAATCTATGCTCAGGCCCTTCACTCGTTTGGCGCAGGGGCGCATCGTTAATTACTTTGGGAATTTAAGGTAACAAATGAATATACCTCCATCCTTCTTTGCACAAAATAGAGTACAAAAAGAAGATCCTGTATCAGGATCTAAACAAGGCCTCGTTTTAGAAGGGTTCTCTATGGCGGGAGAGATCAGAACGGTGGTTTCAGCGCCGCAAATGAACCCTGTAACGGGAAAAATAGGACGGCTTGAAGAATTAAAATTGAATCAAAAAAAATTAAGAGAAGCAATTAAAGCAGGGAATTTTGATGAAGTTAAAAAAATTGTAGAGATGGATAAAGAGGCCTTAGATTTTAAAGTGTTTATCTCCTTCTCTTCCAAAGGGGCTGTTACCAAAAAAGAGATGAATTTACTTCAGTATATTATTTTCCGGGTTCCGAAGATACCTTTTGAAATGTTTAAATACCTTGTGGAAGCATTCCCCGAGGGTATTCTTGAAAAGAATAGGGATGGTAATAATCTACTTCAGATTATGTATTATTTCTTAAGCTCTAATTTAACGGAGGAATATTCTAAACGTGTTAAATTAGTTGAAGAGGTAGCAGAATCGAAAATCACCTTGAATAATGTTTTAGAGTACTTATCCATCAAAGATCATGAAATAGATAAAATATGTTCGCTCATTTTACCCCTGATTAAAGATCTGTCTTCAAATTCTGAGGGCGATTTCAGCGTACAAATGTGTAAATACCCTGTGTTTCAACGTATATTCAAGCGGTCATCAAGTAACAAGGTGATTTGTGAAAATGTGGCTTTGATTCGATGCTTGGCACCTTATATGAGATCTCAACCATTGGCCGATGCGTTTTTGATTGGATTAAATAAAAAGACAATTATAACAAAGGTAAATGAAAATAATTTGCTCCATAATACTCTTTCTTCAACTTGGGTGTTTAATCAAATTGCTGATATTTTAGTGCATTCAAAGGATGAACCCTTTATATGCGCGGTATTAAATGATTTGAACTCGGAGGGGTTATCCCTCTTGCATTGTGCTTCTGATAGCACTCAAATATTAACTTTACACTTTGAGGCGATGTGTAAAAATTTTTATTACGATGTGAATATTAAATCGATGACGGGGTTAACGCCTCTTGAGTATCTTGTGGATAAGGCAGAAAATGAATTGAATTTACCGAGTAAAAAATATAGAGATATAGTTTTTGCCATTAAAGGGTTATTAAAATATGGAGCCCACTTTTCTGTAGAAATAAAAGATAGAACATTGAAAATTATAGAAAATAGTGATATTGAATATCGTATAAAAGATGAAATGAAAGCGAACTTGACGGAATGTAAAAATAAAGAGAATGCAGAGAAATACAAAATGTATCCGACATTGCGCACCTCGATACCCAAAAAACGTGAAGATGCGCGCCTGCGGCAAACGAATGAAGGCCCT
>CAMRBZ010000077.1 GCA_947040595.1 uncultured Enterovibrio sp.
CGATCACAATATCAAGCGGTTTTCAGTATTGAATGTAAGAAGGAATAACTAGCTTACTTTCAAAAAATACCAGGCATGATCAAGCAATAAAACCACAAAAGTGCCAAAAATGTGCCAAATGGAATATTTAAACATTTTAAATGAAAGCCCTTTTCTGTCTGAAAATTTCAATAAAAAAGCATAAAAACAAAACGTGAGATTTAATCCCACGCTACCCACAAGATAAATCATTCCACTCATTCCATAAAGCCAAGGCAATAAACCAACCAGAACCAAAAGAACGCTATAAAGCAATATCATGGTTTTCGTAAATTCAATGCCGTGTGTCACAGGCAACATCGGAATATCTGCTTTCGCGTAATCTTTTTGACGATGAATCGCAAGCGCCCAAAAATGAGGGGGGGTCCAGGTAAAAATAATCATCACCAATAAAAAAGCATGAGGATCTAATGCCCCCGTCACTGCAACCCAGCCAAGTAGAGGGGGCATTGCACCTGCAAGCCCTCCAATAACGATATTTTGCGGCGTCAAATATTTCAGCCAAACCGTATAAAATAAGGCGTAACCCAGCAAACTTGCAAAAGTAAGCCAAGCAACCAAAGTGTTAAGGTATAAAAGAAGGAAAAAGCCTATCACCATCAAAGACGTTGCAAATAAAATAGCCGAAGCGACCCCAACCCGCCCTTTAACAAGAGGCCGATTAAGTGTTCTTTGCATTTTCTTATCAATTTGCCGATCTATCACATGATTAAAAACAGCCGCAGCAGCCGACTGTAAACCAATTCCGAATAAACCAATGATTAATACATTTAAAGAGGGCAATCCAGGCTCTGCTAAACACATTCCAACAAGGGCAGTCAATAGCAACATGGCGACCACTTTTGGCTTCGTCAGCTCCAAATAATCACGCCAAAGGACCCATTTTCTTGGCGAGGATATTGTGTTTCTTAATGTCGCCTCTTCGATTTTATCCATTCGCTAAACCTCCTGTTTTTACTAAGGATTAACATTAAATACACTGTTTTTTTTCACTGAATAATTTAACCGTAATTCCTGCCACACACAGCAATAACAACAAAGCACAAAGGGTATGAGCTAAAGCAAGGGACAAAGGAAAAAAAGCAAGAACATTGATGATCCCAAGAGAAACTTGTAACACCAATAAAGCCAATAAAAGAAATGAAGAAGTATTTCCTAGCGCTTTGCGTATCCACAACGCCAAAAAGAAAACCAAAAGACTCACTATCATGGCTCCAAGCCGATGAGAAGCATGAATGCTGACACGCTGATCAAAATTAAGCACGCCATATTGATAAGTATCGCTGTTTGGGCTCATTGGGTAGAAAGCGGAAAAATCGAATTGAGATACCCAGCCAAAACCGCAAACCGGAAACTGAGTACAGGCTGAAGCCGCATAATTAGCCGATGTCCATCCTCCGAGTGAAATTTGTATAATTAAAGCCGTCAAAGTTAGCAGTGAAAAAAGTTTTAAAGAATCGCTTATTTTAAATGAAGGTAAATGAGAGGATAAAGAAGAGGCACTTTTAATACGTCGCCTTTCTAAAATAGAAAGTAAAAACAAAAGGCAAACCATACTAAAACCACCCAGCAAATGTCCCATAACAACAATGGGCATGAGTTTCATGGTCACGGTCCACATACCTAAAGCAGCTTGAAAACACACCCCCATAAATAACAAGGTCGCCAAGAAACGAAACCTGACCTTGCTACACCAAGCAAAAAAGGCAAGAGCCCCAATCAGCAGACCCAAAATTCCCGCCATATAACGGTGGATCATTTCATTCCATGCTTTATGGTTTTCAACTGGTGAATGAGGAAAAGCTTTATTTGCAAGCGTTATGCTTTCTAGAGATTGAGGAACACTCAAAAAACCATAACAACCAGGCCAATCAGGACAACCTAAACCCGCGTCTGTTAAACGAGTGTAGGCACCCAGCCCCACCACCCATAAAGAAAGAAAAAAAGACACATAAATTAAAAAGAGATAGTGTTTTTCAGAGATCATACTCAACCAACCTTTGAAAGCTTCATAAGCTTACGCAAATCAGAAAGCAACCCCTTACTCTGAACGATTTGCTCATTTTTTTCTTTTGAAAGAGGATAAGCCAAAATGAAATTATTTAGAGGATCAACAAGGTAAATAGCCTTTCCATGAAAGGGAAGCCCAAGCATTGCCTTTTGCTCTTGAAAGCTTACATCTTGTTTTTGTATATTCTCTCCTTTAATATTTGCTTGAGATTGAGAAACCAAGAGTAAACTTGTCACTCTCTCCCTTTCTCTTCCAACAGCAATCGGAATTTGATTTAATTGAAAAAGTGCATTTTCGCACTCAAGATCACACACCTTGGGAATGGAATAAACTAAACGCCATAAGCCATCGCCCTCTAGCCACTCACCACGCACTGGAGCCTTTAATAGAGCGCCCTTATTTGTAACCCCTTTTTGATACCAACCCATATCAAGTACTAACTTTGCAGTGAAAAGAGGCAAAATAAATATTACGCATACTAAAGACAGCGCCTGCTTCCCTTTCATATCCTCTCCTTTTTCCACAAAATCCAACTCCCAATAAGAAGCACGAAGGCCAAGCCAAACCACTGAACCGCATAGGCAAAATGCTTTTCAGGAAGAAGCACGACAGGTTTCCAAATAGGGGTTGTATCTAAATGAACCAGTTCACCTTCTTGAAATGGCCCCGATTGCAAACGAAGAACCCAAGGAAAGAAGTCTTTTTTCGCCATTTTTGCAATATTATTCAAGTCAACAAGCTGAACTCGTAATGGCCAAGAAAGCACTGGGTTCTCGTTTTTTAATACCATTTTTAATGACGGAAAATCGAGCACCCCCTCTATTAAATACCGACCAGAAAGAAGAGGAAGAGAAGGAAGTGTTTCACGTCGTTGAAAAGCAGAAATCCATCCCATATCAACTAAAATCCATTTATTCTCTTGAAAAGATTGTTTTTCAGGAAAAAAAGGCATCATCCAACGGTAACCAACTTTCCCTTTATAGGTTTGATTATCTAAAAGAACACTTTTAGATACATCAAAATCCCCCTTTAAAGAAACCCTCAAGCCTTTTGCATCTTTAGGTAAGTCAATAAGATCTGAATAAATAATTAACTCACCTTGAACAAAACGCTCAAGCAAGCGCTCTTTTTCAATACCGCGAGATATTTGCCAAAAACCAAGCTTGACCAAAAGGGCGACAACCGCCAAAGTAAAAAACAGAAAACCAACTTTTTTCACGTGTGCATTAAAATAATTCATCCATGATCACTTATGCTCAATCAATACAAACATCACACATTCATTTTTTGGAGAGATTATGTTACTTAACTGGATCCTCATCGCTCTTTTAATTTTGAGTCTCATTAATCTTTTTCGTGCTTTTCCTTATTTAATCAAAAAAAAAGGGAACGCAATAATGTCAAAACATTTCAAAAAACGTGTTCTCTTTTCGGGATTAATTCTCTTTCTTTTACTCATCGCACTTTTAACAGGTCAAATTAATCCAAATTTACGCCCCTATTAAAAAATATAGACAAACAAAAACAAACAAAGCCAAACTAAATCAACAAAGTGCCAATACCAAGCCCCTGCCTGAAATGCAAAGTGATGCTCTGATGTCATGTGTCCTTTTAATATTCTAATCCAGACAACAAAGAGAATAATCGAACCTAAAAATACGTGTAAACCATGAAAACCTGTCAGCATAAAAAAGGTGTTTCCGTAAATACCGGAGTCCAATCGTAAATTCATTTCTTCATAGGCATGAATATATTCCTCACCTTGAAAAAATAAAAAAAGCCAGCCCAAAAGAACCGTTAAAAGTAAAAAACATTTAAGGGCGAATCTTTTTCCATTTTCAAGACTTACATGCGCGAAATAAAGCGTAATAGAAGAGATCAATAAAATAACCGTGTTTAAAAATGGCAATCCCCAAGGCGGCATTGCTTGGGTTTCAGTTCCATCGGGTGTTTTAAGTAACGGCCAGCTCGGAATAAAATCAGGCCATAGCACCTCTGCTGTCATCACATTGTTACTTCCTCCACCAAGCCAAGGCACCGCAATAAAACGTGCATAAAATAATGCACCAAAAAAAACACCGAAAAACATCACCTCAGAAAAAATAAACCAACTCATACTTTGCCTGAATGAGCGATCCATTTGGGCGGAATATAACCCCCCCATAGACTCATGAATAACACTGCGAAACCAACCCGTGAGCATAAACAGAAGAAGACCGACTCCGACTAATAAAATCCAAGGCCCATTTCCGCCAAAGAGCGATCCAATCGTCGACCCCGCTCCCATAGCAATAAGAAATAAAGCAATAGCACCGACGATTGGCCAAACACTTTGAGCAGGAACGTAGTAATTTTCTTTTTCCTTTGTATCGAGCTCATTTGGCGTCATAGTGACCTCATCAATTTATTTTTTCGGCAGGTTCCGACTTTGACTTAAACAGGGTATAGGCCAGCGTCAGGGTATGCATCTCTTTCGGAATATCGGGAGAAACATAAAATACCAAGGGTAATTCCGCTTTTTGACCCGCATTGAGTTCCTGGCGATTAAAACAAAAACATTCTACTTTATTTAAATATTTCGCAGCTAAACCCGGAGTCACAGAAGGCACCGCCTGACCCACTGAATCGTGCTGAGTCAAATTCGTTACTAAATAAGCAGTACGGTGCGTTTCTCCAGGGAATACAGAAATACGTTTTATTTCAGGCTCAAAAATCCAGCCTAATTTAGGATTGGTGTAAGCGATAAATTCAACGGTTACCTTTCTTGATTGATCAACGAGTTGACTCTCTTTTGCAGCAATGTCCTTTGTTTTCCCATTGATCCCCGTAATATCACAAAAAATGTCATACAGCGGCACCAGAGCAAAAGCAAAACAAAACATCAATGAGGCCGCAACGAACAAGATTAAAGCGCTACGCTTCATGTTTTTACTTTTCTTTGTAAAGAGGGCCTTCATAAATGACCTCAATCTATTTTTGGGGGAGTTGAAAACGTATGATATGGTGCTGGAGAGGGCACTTCCCACTCTAACCCCCTCGCCCCTTCCCAAGGTCGAGCAGCCGCAGGCACGCCACCTCGAATACATTTAATCAGCAGCACCAGAAATATCAGTTGTGAAAAACCAAACAAAAAAGCGCCAACACTCACAATGGCATTAATATCTGCAAATTGAAGGGCATAATCAGGTATTCGCCGAGGCATCCCAGCCAAACCAAGAAAATGCATAGGAAAGAACAAAATATTAACCGAAATTAAAGAGCACCAAAAATGCCATGACGCCAAAGTTTCGTTGTACATGTGTCCAGTCCATTTTGGTAACCAATAATACGCCGCCGCCAAAATAGAAAAAACAGCGCCAGAAACCAAAACATAATGAAAATGCGCGACAACAAAATACGTATCGTGATATTGAAAATCAGCAGGGGTTATCGCAAGCATCAGCCCAGAAAAACCCCCAATGGTGAAAAGTACAATGAAAGCCACGGCAAACAACATCGGCGTTTCAAATGATAAAGAGCCTCGCCACATGGTCGCCACCCAATTAAAAATCTTCACTCCCGTCGGCACTGAAATCAGCATGGTGCAATACATAAAGAAGAGCTCCGCAAACACAGGCATCCCCGTCGTAAACATATGGTGCGCCCAAACGGTAAAACTTAACCCTGCAATCGCAGAAGTTGCATAAACCATTGAAGCATAACCAAATAATGCCTTACGCGAAAAGGTAGGGATAATAGCGGAGATAATGCCAAAGCTTGGTAAAATCATAATGTAAACTTCTGGATGCCCAAAAAACCAAAAAATGTGCTGAAACATGACAGGATCCCCTCCACCTGCCGCATCAAAAAACGAGGTCCCAAAATATTTATCGGTGAGCACCATGGTCACAGCACCGGCTAAGACAGGCATAACCGCAATCAATAAAAATGCAGTAATAAGCCAAGTCCATACGAATAAAGGCATTTTCATATATGTCATGCCTGGAGCTCTTAAATTCATAATGGTTACGATCACGTTAATCGCGCCCATAATTGAGCTTATCCCCATAATATGAATGGCAAAAACAAAAAGAGCGGTACTGTCTGGCGAATAAACAGTGGAGAGCGGAGCATAAAAAGTCCATCCAAAATTAGGACCCCCACCCTCCATAAAAAGAGAGAACAAAAGCATGAAAAATGCAAAAGGCAGGATCCAAAAACTCCAGTTATTCATTCGAGGTAAAGCCATATCTGGCGCCCCAATCATTAAAGGAATCATCCAGTTAGCAAGCCCCGTAAAAGCGGGCATAACACCACCAAATACCATAATCAATCCATGAACCGTGGTCATCTGATTAAAAAAATTAGGTTCTATTAATTGCAATCCAGGCTGAAACAACTCTGCTCGGATCACCAAAGCCATTGCCCCACCAATCAGAAACATAGAAAAACTGAACAGCAGATATAAGGTACCAATGTCTTTATGATTCGTCGTCAATAACCAACGTGTCAGACCTGCAGGTTTA
Organism: uncultured Enterovibrio sp.; assembly: GCA_947040595.1. Classification (GTDB taxonomy): domain Bacteria; phylum Pseudomonadota; class Gammaproteobacteria; order Enterobacterales; family Vibrionaceae; genus Enterovibrio. Next base: position 6,556 of record CAMRBZ010000077.1, read on the forward strand.
TCATCATGAACGTCTTTTTCAAACGACTCAGATTTTAGCTCTGTCATTGGAACGTCTCCTTAAAGATCATCACCATTTAGCACCGCATTAATCTGGGAGGCTTGAATCACATCCCCGGTTTTATTCCCCCAAGCATTGCGCTCATAAGTCACAACCCCTGCAAGCTCTTTAAGACCTAATTGAACACCAAAACCTTGCATCGCAGTGCCTGCCTTCCCATGAATAACAACATGAAGATGATCAAAAAGTCGATCCGAATTTGTCGCAATATCACTTTGAGCCAAAGCAGGAAAAATACCAGGCATTCCAAGTCCATTGATTTGATGACAAGCTGCACAACGGCTGTTGTAGACCTTTTCACCCAAAGCCATAAGCTCGTCTAAATTCATGTTCATCGAAAGTAATTTTTGCTCTTCTTCGCGGTTTTTTTCTTGTTGTGCTGAAGTTTCTTTTACCCATAAATCAAATTCTTCTTGAGGCTTTGCAATCACGACGATGGGCATGAAACCATGATTTTTCCCACATAATTCAGCACATTGACCTCGATAAATCCCAGGTTTTTCGATAACAGTCCATGCCTCATTAATAAATCCTGGGTTAGCGTCTTTTTTCAATGCAAATTCAGGAACCCACCACGAATGAATTACATCTTCAGACGTTATCAAAAAACGCACTTTCTGCCCCACAGGTAAAATAAGAGGACGGTCCACTTCCAAAAGATAATTTTCGCGTTTTTTTTGCTCGCCATGAATTTGGGCATCCGATGAAGCCAATAAAGAATAAAATGCAATGTCACTGTCAAAATAACGGTAATGCCATTTCCATTGCGAACCCGTCACTTGAACAGTAATGTCTGACTTAGACGTATCTTCCATTGCAATTAAAACGCGTGTTGCGGGTATCGCCATGCCAATCAAAATAAGAAAAGGGATCAAGGTCCAAAGAATTTCTACTTTCACGTTTTCGTGAAAATTGGCAGAAACAGCACCTTTCGATTTTCGATGGTAAATAATGGCCCAAAACATCACGGAAAACACCACAATGCCAATGGCTAAGCAGATATAAAAAATAGTCATATGCAAGTCATAAACTTGCTCGCTAATTTGAGTGACACCACGTGGTAAATTAAAAGAAGGATCACCAACTGAAGAAAAAGCAGTTAACGGGAAGAATAGAAATAATATGAATTGAAGTTGGCGAGTCGTCACCGGATCCCTCCTCAACGTAAGCACGCATATAGCACATTAAAACCAGAAAAAACAAAGATAAAAAGAAACACTTCATTTACAAGTAAAATTAGGCAATAACTCACAAAAGGACAAAGAAAATACGTATTTAATTTAAAATGGTATACCGAATATCCTCCCCCTTCTTGCTAAAATAAAGTGATAACCCAGCTTTAAGCACAAATAATCGTTCAGGTTAAAAAGGGACATTTTTATACCCGTCGCCTTTGAAAATGCATGGGCGTTGGCGAGGTTCGCAGCGTCCAATCACAGAGTAGATCTATGAACAGGGGCTTCACTCGCTTGCCGTAAGCGCGCATCGTCAATTACTTTGGGTATGTGGCAAAAGAAAAACGACACCTTCCATGGTAAACCCACGATATTTGAAGATGTAAGTAGCCAAAAAGAAATCATTGAGCATAGATGTAATGTGATGTAATTGGATTTTGAGAGCCCAGTGCTGGATTCAAGCAACAAGCTCACAATGTCAAACTCGAGGAGGTATAGCGAATCTCAATACCAGACAGTAAGAGCGAAGAAAGAGGGTTCTTTAAACATCTTTAATCAAAATAAAGTAAACCCAATAAAAAATGATTAAATAGAAAATAAATCACAAAATAACGGTTATTTTTATTCAGAAATTATTATGATGCAGTGCTAAAAAAGAGCGTTTTCAAATCTTAAATGTACACAGGATTGTGCTTGTTTTATTCATGGGGAATTTCTTTTGTATGTGTAATTGATTACATTTCCCCTTCTTAAATCCAATTCATAAAATATGAATGCATTCAATTTTAATATTTCCAAGATGCCTTACTTAGATCTATTTTTTAACAAAAATAAACATAATTTTAATTTCTTCGCTATTTGTGAGTCTCACTGAAAATGAATAAAATAATTGCGTTATTTCAGAAAATAATTGATGAAAGTCGCCTGAAATATCAAAATAAATCACATCCAATGAGAATTACGAATCACCCCAACAGCAACACCTTCAATGTTAAAAACATCTTCATTTAAATCCACTTTTATCGTAGAAAAATCTTCATTTTCAGGATGTAAAAAAACATAATTTTCTTTTCTTTCAAATCGTTTAACCGTCACCTCTTCTCCAAGACGCGCGACAACCACTTGTCCATTTCGTACATCTTGTGTTTTATGAACCACAAGCAAATCACCGTCAATGATCCCTATCTCTTTCATGCTCATACCACGCACTCTAAGCAGAAAATCAGCATTTGGCTTAAATAACGTTGGATCTATCTGATAATGCTGCTCAACATGTTGCTCTGCTAAAATAGGCTCTCCTGCTGCAACAAGACCGATCAAGGGCAAACCTTGCTCTTCATTGCAGGGGGGATTGTCTGACAATAAACGGATCCCTCTCGATGCTCCGGGAATAATTTCAAGCGCCCCTTTTCGAGCTAAAGCCTTTAAATGCTCTTCTGCTGCATTTGCAGAGCGAAAGCCCAGTTTTTTCGCAATTTCAGCACGGGTTGGAGGCATTCCTTCTAGATCAATTTTTTCTTTTATAAGATCAAAGATTTGCTTCTGCCTTGCAGTTAAGGGCTTCATATAATCACCTGTTTTTTTATACAGCTAACTGTAAGTATATCCAGTGTTCTACTAATTGAAAAGTTGTATTTTTTCTTGTTTTTTAGGCTCTTAAGTTTTAAGTCGAAATTTTTATTTTCAAGCATTCGCTCTACACTCAAGCTGAAGGTAATGGAAGGTTAAATTTTCTCTTTTAAGAGAAAATTATGCAGCATTTTCTGCTATTCTTGCCACGCACAAAATATATGGGGCTACGCCAGAATGTCTGCTTTTCACTCTATTTATCAAACAATATTAAATTTACCCCTGTCTGTATTAGTAAAAACAATCAGTATTCCATCTGACCCAATAAAACAATGTGAAATTGACACTAAGCGCCCTATCGTTTACGTACTTCCTTTTCAGTCTTACACAGACCTTTTGACTCTTCGAAAAAGTTGCATTCAACTTGGTTTACCTGACCCTCTTACGTATCTTGAAATAGCAGGTAAAACCTTACCTCGTTATCTGTTTGTTTCAAGCGGAAAACCCATGTTCGACAACCAGGATCCGGTACCCAGCGAGTATATTGATTTATTTAGCGATTTATTAGATTTGCACCATAAAGACAGAGAACTTGATATTCAATTGGTTCCTGTTTCAATTGTATGGAACCGAAATCCAGGAAAAGAAACCCGCCCCGCCCCCCCAGCATTACAAGCGATGAATGCGCTGCAGAAATTCTACACAATATTGACCTTGGGTCGCGACAGCATGGTGCGCTTTAACCACTCACTTTCTCTTCGCTACCTCGCTGATCACTATGAAGAAACTGACAAAAAAATTGCACTCAAATTAGCCCGCGTCGCAAGAATCCATTTTGCACGGCAAAAATGGGCCTCTTCAGGTCCAAGGCTTCCAAATCGACAGGCTCTTTTTAAACGATTATTGGCTTCAAAAGCCATAGAAAAAGCAGTGCAAAACGATGCTGAAAAGAGGAACATTCCTGTAGCAAAAGCACGTAAAGAAGCATTCAATATGCTTGAAGAAATTGCGGCTAATTTCTCCCCAACCCTTGTACGTTATAGCGACACCATCTTAACTTGGCTTTGGAATCGCCTTTATCAAGGGATCATTATCAATAATGCACAACGAGTGCGTAAATTAGCGCATGATGGACATGAAATTGTTTATGTTCCTTGCCATCGTTCGCACATGGATTACCTCCTTTTATCTTATATTTTATATAAAGAAGGATTAGCCCCCCCCCATATAGCAGCAGGGGTCAACCTGAATTTTTTCCCGACAGGCCCTATATTTCGACGTGGTGGTGCATTTTTTTTACGAAGGATCATTAAAGACAACCCACTTTATTCCACTGTTTTTCGTGAATATCTTGCTGAGCTTTTCAGTAAAGGCTATTCAATGGAATTCTTCCCAGAAGGTGGCCGTTCACGCACAGGACGTTTACTCCAAGCTAAAACAGGCATGCTCGCTATGACGATTCAAGCGATGTTACGCGGCTTAAAGCGCCCGGTTTCCATCGTGCCTGTTTACATCGGTTATGAACACGTCATGGAAGTGAATACCTATGCAAAAGAACTGCAGGGAGAGCAAAAGAAAAAAGAAAATCTTTTTCAAATCATAGGAATAATGAAGAAATTACGAAATTACGGGAAAGGATATGTTAATTTCGGCGAGCCCATCAATGTCAACCAATTTTTAACTAATGACGTACCCGACTGGAAACAATACATCAATCCAATTGAAACTCAACGCCCACCTTGGCTCAACCCCCTCGTGAATTCGCTTGCAGAATGCATGATGGAAAGAATCAATGACGCAACAGCGGCCAATGCCTTAACCTTATGCGCGACAGCCCTTTTAGCGTCTCGTCAGCGCGCCTTGAGTCGTGAAGCGCTGGAGTCTCAAATCACCATTTATATCGACCTATTGCGTAATGTACCGTATTCATCAAGCTGTACATTTCCAGAAGAAACAGTTCCTGAACTGATTGAACACGCAATAAGCCTGAATAAATTTATCATCGACAAAGACTCATTAGGGGAAATCATCTCTTTAGACCGCAAACAAACCATCTTGATGACTTATTATCGCAATAACATCATTCATCTGCTTGTTATCCCGTCATTAATTGCAGAAGCCTTGATCTTTAACGCTTGTATTTCACTCAAAGCACTCCATGAAACGGTCATTAAGCTTTATCCCTTTCTTAAGGCCGAACTTCACATGGGGTTTGACGAAACCTCTCTTGATATCTACTTCAATAACGTGATAAGAGAACTAGAACGCCAGAAATTATTCTCGATCGAAAATGGCATATTACAACGTAATCGAGCTAAATTGACTCAACTTCAACTGCTAGCCCGTATCGTTGCTGAAACCCTGCAGCGCTATGCAATGACACTGACTCTTTTTAGCCATGAACCCGATGCGTCAAAACTAGAGCTTGAAAAACAAAGCCAAATGATGGCCCAACGCCTCAATCGTTTACATGGAATTAATACACCCGAATTTTTCGACAAAACCATCTTTAGCACCTTATTTTCAACCCTCACAAAAGAAGGGTATTTAGACAATGAAGCACACGCTAAAGCCAAAGAAATAGAAACACTTCGAGAGTGCGTACTTGGACTGATCTCACCTGAAGTTCAACTCACCATGCAAGCCATACTCAACCAAGCAACAGACGATTAAGGCTCATTTTATCCCTATAAAAAAATCCTCGAATTTCTTCGAGGATTTTTTTTATATAAAGGAGGCAGCCAAACAATTTGAAAATACAAGTATACCCGTCGCCTTTGAAGCGAGGGCTGGATCGGGCGGTCAAGCATTTTCGAACACATAAAGAATTAATTGCCCACAACGACAGCCGAACTTAATCCCAGAAAAACAAGAAGGCCAACATAATTATTGTTGAGGAAAGCTTTAAAACAAAGGGCTCGCTCTCGACCCCGCGCGAGCCATTGTTGATAAACGAACAAGCCCGAAGCCGCTAAAAGAAAAGAATAATACACTGAGGCCAATTGACTAAGATAACCCACCAACCAAAGCAGCAATAAGGTTAATAACTGAAAAACACCCACGGCTATTTTATCGAAACGTCCAAACAATATCGCGCTAGATTTAAGACCGATATGAATATCGTCTTCTCTATCAACCATGGCGTAAAGCGTGTCATAGGCAATAATCCAACAAATATTCGCTAAAAAAAGCATCCAAGCAACAGGGGGTAAAGATGCTGACTGTGCGGCATACGCCATGGGTATTGACCAACTAAATGCAAGCCCTAGCACCAATTGAGGAACTTGAATATAACGCTTCATAAAGGGGTAAAAAAAAGCCAAAAACAAAGCAATAACAGATAATTTAAGGGTTAATGGGTTTAACGTTAAAACCAATAAAAGTGAACATAAAACTAAAATACAAAATAACCCCAAGGCTTCTTTTTCGGTCACTCGTCCTTGCGGTAAAGGGCGTGATTGAGTCCGTTCCACACGCCCATCAAAATGCCTATCAGCAAAATCATTGATCACACAACCGGCAGAGCGCATCAATAAAACACCGAGAACAAAGACCAGCAAAACATGTAAATCAGGAACCCCGTCGGCGGCTAAAAAGAGCGCCCACAATGTAGGCCATAGCAACAACAAAGTACCAATTGGCTTATCCAGTCGCATTAATTGCCAAAAAGCATTTAGCTTCGCTCGATCCATTTATGTTTCCTTTTTATAAATTGGCGCTTGTGGCAAAAATAACTCAGAAACGAACAACACTTTATGATTCACCCATAAACAAGAACGTCGCGCCAACAAATGACGCCCATTAACTTCAACAAATGCGATTTCAATCTCATCCCGACGTACCCCTTCTTCTTTGAAGATGCGATCCCCCAAAGGAATAGAGCCTAAATGAGCTATATCTTGCTCTTTACCTGTGAGTGTCGAATTTGGAATACATGTTCGGGCACAAAGCCAAGGGAGATTGTCTCCATAAATAAGCACCTCACGCAGTATTCCACCTTCTTTTCCAATCACTTGGTGCTCTTTTTCTGATAAAACGCGTTCTTTTGTATCCTGAAGAGAAAGAAGCTCAACGCACAAGGTTTCACAGTGTTTTTTTAAGCGCTCTGTCATGGAGTGCGCGTCCATCAACCAATTTCTTTCGTTCTCAGTCAATCTTTTTTGCTTGATAGCACCATCCCAAATCGCATCTAACAAAGCATTCATATGTAATTTATTGAAATTTGACATGTTATCCTGAACTAGAAAGCAAAAAAAAATACACATATTTCGCCGAATCGGCCAATACTGTTTAGTGTAAATAGAGTGCTATTTTACACAGCCTCGCTCATTGACGCGCAGGAAAAAACGCAAATTAATCCATTCATTTTTTAGGGCTTGTTGCAAATCATGAAAAGTATCCATACGACCTTATTTGCTTTGTTCTTCAGTCTCCTCTTTTCTTTCTCTGCAGTCTCAAAAGAAGGTGAATCGGTGAAATTTAGCTACTTTACACTTGAACCAGAAATCACCACCAATTTCATAACAGATGGCCGAAAACTGGGTTTTATTAATGTTCGCGTTGATTTGATGGTTGATGACCCCTCTCTTTTAGATATATTGAAATACCATCAACCTTTAATTCGAGACACTATTATTGAAGTATTAAGCCAAGAAAGCGAAATGAGAATCAAGTCCCTCGCAGGACGAGAGGCCATTCGCAAACTATGCCTTGAGAAAGTAAATGAAGTCTTGCTCGCAGAAACAAATCAAAAAGTATTATCCGATTTATTATTTACTAAATACCTTTACCAATAAAAAACACAGCTATTTATAAAGCGGAACGTCCTAATATTTTATTAATATATAAAACCGAAAAACGATCAAAGAGATAAAATCCTTATCAAGCTTCAAAGCGCATGTTTTATGCGCTGATATAGACCCAAAAAAGTTGAAAGTGCGTATTGACGACAAAAAAGCCCCTGGACATATATACCCAAAGGAATTGAAGATGCGTGTA
>CAMRBZ010000078.1 GCA_947040595.1 uncultured Enterovibrio sp.
AGGAGGATCAGGAGTGTTCCAGTTAACCTTTCTTACTTGCTTAAGAATAAATTCTATTCTGGTTTTTCTAGTCTCATCCAATTCCTTCTTTTTTGTTTGAGACAAGCGATATTCTAAATTTCGATAGTAAGAAGCACTGGTTTCCAGTTTAATATCTCGGATGGCCTCTTTCAAACTGTCTTGATTCCCATCTTTCTTTATGTGCCCCTCAAGACTCTTAAGTTCTTGCTTGGTGACCTTTCCTAATAAAAAGCCATGTTTTGTGAAAAAAGATACACCTTTCATTTAATTCTCCTTTTTTAGAGGCTTACCGCGTCTGAGACAAGCCCTTGAAAACTTTTGCATGAGTACTTAATACCATTAAGCAGTTAGTCAGAAATTGTGCCGGAAAACCACTGAGAACAAGGCGTGCATTGTCGATAACGAGTTATTCTAATTGATAAATTCATAACGATGTTCTCGGTGATTTTAACAAGCAAGAATAGTCAAATGTTTAATGGGATTGGTATAATAAATATATTATTGACTGGATCCGGTTTTGAATTCAATGAAAAAACATGAAACATATTTTCTTTAAACCTTTATTGTTTCAAGTATAACTGTAAAGAATGCATAAAAAGAGGATTAAATATATACCCGTCGCCTTTGAAACTGCGTGGGTGTTGGTTGCTCTCGCTCAGGCCAATCACATCGTCTCTCTATGCTCAGGGTCTTCACTCGTTACACGCATCTTCAAGTGTCTTGGGTATATCATTTACAATAAAAAGTCGTCATGTTTTTTTCTGTATTCCGGGGTTTAAATAAAAGAATGATTTAATTGGAGACGTAGCGGGAATCTGTTTAATTAAATAAAAAAGCGATGCGCGTAAATTTATTTTTTATAAAATTTACGCGCATGAAAAATTCCTCATCAATTTAATTAAGAGGAAAAGGGATGCACTTTTACGATGGTTTCATTTCTATCCGGACCGGTTGAAATAATATCAACAGGAACGCCAGTAAGCTCTTCAATGCGCTTGATGTAATCAATCGCAGTTTGGGGGAGCTTATCAAGAGACTTTGCACCAAAGGTGTTGTCTGTCCAGCCTGGGAAGGTTTCATAAATAGGCGTGACATTTTTATACGCTTCAGCGGCCATTGGCGAGACATCAAGAACCGAACCATCGGGCAATTGATAACCTACGCAAATTTTGATTTCCTTCAAACCATCCATGACGTCTAGCTTGGTTAAGCAAAAGCCTGAAATCGAGTTTATTTGAACTGCGCGACGCATAGCAACAGCATCAAACCAACCACAGCGGCGTTTTCGGCCCGTTGTTGCCCCAAATTCATGGCCTTTGACGCCTAAATATTCGCCAACCTCATCGTCGAGTTCTGTCGGAAAAGGCCCCGCGCCCACACGGGTACAGTAGGCTTTGGCGATGCCTAATATGTATCCTAAATGCCGAGGTCCAAAGCCTGATCCTGCAGCGACACCGCCTGCGGTGGTATTTGAGGAGGTGACATAAGGGTAGGTGCCATGATCGATATCAAGTAAGGTTCCCTGTGCGCCTTCAAACATGATTTTGTCGCCACGTTTACGCGCATCATCAAGCTCTTGAGTGACGTCAATCACCATCGCAGTCAGGGTATCTGCTTGAGAAAGAATGGTCGCCAAGGTTTCATCGTAACTGATAGGCTCCACATTGTAGTAATGCTCAAGCTGAAAATTATGAAGATCCATGACACTTTTGAGTTTTTCTGCAAAGGTTTCTTTGTCGAATAAATCACCAACGCGCAAACCGCGACGTGCGACTTTGTCTTCGTAGGCAGGTCCAATACCGCGACCTGTTGTGCCTATTGCTTTTTTACCAAGCGCTTTCTCCCGCGCGCTATCAAGAGCGACATGATAAGGAAGGATCAGCGGACATGCTTCAGAGAGAAAGAGGCGTTTACTTACAGAAACACCACGTTGTTCTAGCCCTGCCATTTCTTTTAAAAGGGCGTCAGGAGAGAGAACAACACCGTTACCAATGATGCATTTTACGTTCTCACGCAGAATGCCTGATGGAATTAAATGTAACACGGTTTTTTCACCGTTAATGACAAGGGTGTGGCCTGCATTGTGACCGCCTTGATAGCGAACCACATAATTAGCATCTTCAGTCAAAAGATCGACGATTTTACCTTTACCTTCATCACCCCATTGGGTGCCGAGAACGACTACGTTATTACTCATTTTTTCCGTCAGCTTGCGATTAAAAAAGGATTTTATCACCTTCATTTAATCGATGCAGTTATTATTTGAGCTTTGCTTTCTTTGTGTATGCAAAATATGAGAAAAAGTGTCGGTTTTATTCAGATTCTCAGCTAAGCCCAAACGATAGGAAAGTGCCCGGTGGGGGGGGCTTTAAGAGAAGCCTCTGAGCCTCGTTCCACTTTGTCATTGGACTTTGATAAGGAAGAGAATAACTCAGTCGTTTCAAAGATCACGGGTATATATCATGTAAATAATAACAAGAGCACTGATGACCAAGCATCCTCCAAATCGACGTAAGGATTCACTGTGCATCGTGCTGACATCTTTTAACATATTTTGCCATTGTTTAGGCACAAGCATGGGACCGAGTCCCTCAAATAAAAGAAAAAAGCCAATCGCTAACCATATTTCTTTGCCCATTTTTGCTCCATGAATTTGAAAAGGTGATTGAGTCATACTGACAGACGGTTTTTGGGTTGTTCAAGATGAATCGATTACGAGGATGATAACTCAGGTTAAAAAGGAGATATACATCCTAAACCATTGAATATGTTACTTCTAATACATTCAATCCATTTTTAATAGGAAGGGCGTTGAACTGAAACACATCAAAGAGGTGGTGGATTTTGTTTTTCATTAGACGGGGGAATGCCAAACTCTTATTTAATTGTTTGGTGAATGTTTTTTTTCCATTCATTCAAGACAATGCATCGAGTTCGTTTTTTTATGCAAAAAAAAAACAAGGCGAGATGCCTTGTTTTTTTATAAAAAGCGATGAAATTAGCTTGGGTTAGCTGTTGGCGCTTTCATGTATTGGAAGAACTCGGTATTAGGGTCAACAACGAGAATGTCGCTCTTGCTATTAAAGCTCTTTTTGTAGGCTTGTAAAGAACGCAGAAAATGAAAAAATTCTGGGTCTTTGCCGTAGGACTGTGCATAAATTCGCGCGACAGTTGCATCGGCTTCACCACGGGTGACTCGAGAGATTTTTTCCGCTTCAGCCAAGGTCGTTGCGACTTCTAACTCCGCTTGAGAACGTATGATATCCGCTTTTTCTTGCCCTTGAGAGCGGTGTTTTCGTGCAACAGTTTCACGCTCTGCACGCATACGTGCATAGATAGATTCACTGATCTCATCAGGTAGATTGATCTTTTTAATACGAAGATCAATTACTTTTATCCCGAGGTCGTTTGCACTTTTTTGAAGATCACGAAGAACATTGCTCATGACCAGCTCTCGTTTTTCAGAAACGATTTCTTTTATGGTTTTTGAGCCAATTTCTGCGCGTAGACCATCAGCTACTTTTCGTTGTAACAAGGCCTCTGCTGTCATTCGGTTTCCTCCCCCTGTAGAGAGGTAGTACTGACCAAAATTAGCAATTCGCCATTTTACATAGGAGTCGATGATGACGTCTTTTTTCTCTGACGTGACGAAGCGATCAGACTGATCATCCATCGTTTGAACCAAGGCATCAAGATACTTTACGTGGTCAAAAAATGGGACTTTAAATTGTAAGCCCGGAGGATAAATCCGTGCCAAATCATCGTCAGTTTTAAGTACGCGACCGAAACGAATCACAATGGCACGTTCACCTTCATTGACAACGAAAACCGACATTGAGCCAATAAATATCGTCAAAATAATCAGAGGTATTAATAATTTACGCATAATTAATATCTCCCTTGGCGCGTTGTTGATTCACGGTTGGTGTTCGTGTTGTTCATGGGCGTGTTTTTATGGGTGTTTGTATTAATACCATATTCTGAAGGCGTATTATTTACCTTATTGGGCTGTTGTGGCGCTTGAGACATTAATTTATCTAAAGGAAGATAAAGCATGCTGTTGTTGCCATTTTGCGAGTTAATCAATACCTTACTTGTGTTCGCATAGACTTTTTCCATGGTTTCTAAGTAAAGACGATTGCGCGTTACCTCAGGAGCGGCAATGTATTCTGGCAATAATTTCTCAAATTGAGCAATATCACCATAGGCTTCGTTAACTGTTTTTTCTTTGTAGCCAAGGGCTTCTTTTTTCAAGCGTTCGGCACTGCCCGTGGCTTTTGGTAAAACATCATTTCGGTACGCTTCTGCTTCACGAGTGAAACGCTCTTCATCTTCACGAGCGGCAATGGCATCATCAAATGCATCTTTCACTTGTTCAGGAGGGCGAGCTGTATCAAAGTTAACGTCAACAACGGTTAAGCCCATGTTGTACTTTTCAATAATGCGGTTAATTTCAACTTCTGTTCTTTCGCGGATTTGTTGGCGACCTTTTGTGAGCGCCTCGTCCATTTCAGCATCACCAATAACTGCACGAAGTGCAGAATCGGTTGCTTGGTGCAAGCTGTCATCGGCATTTGTGACTGAAAACAGATATTTTTCAGGATCAGAAATACGGTATTGAATGTCCATTTCAACACGAACGACATTCTCATCTTTTGTTAGCATGTCACCAGAGCCGCGAAGTGAGCGTATTGCCTCAATATTCACGGGAGTGACTTTATCCACAAAAGTAGGAAGCCAGTTTAAACCAGGTTGCACGATACGGTTAAATTCACCAAATCGAAGTACAACACCTCGTTCTGCTTCACCTACAGTGTAAAAGCCCGAAATACCCCATACAACAACACCCGCCGTCAGAATGACGCCGACGCCTGCTGCACTGGCCCCTCCCAAAGACGGCCCTTTGCCGCCAAATAAACTGCTTAATTTACGACTTAGCTTACCAAAGACCTCATCGAGATCTGGTGGCCCTTGATCACGACCTCCGCGATTACCCCACGGATCTTTGTCTTGACCGCCATTGTTGCCAGGCTCATTCCACGCCATTAGATCACTCCATCAGTATGATATGACGATAAATCTTATACTGTAACAGGATACTGGTTAACGATAAAGTTACCTAGCGTACTGTCCACCCGTTTTTCTAGCTTTAACCAATCTGTATGCGGTAAGCGTACATCGACTAACAAATTACCATCTTGCTCGTATTCTTCATTCAGGATACAGCGCAATTGAAAGAATTTACTGCGTATTTGTCCAATGGCTTCTGGAGGAATACGTAAGCGATAGCTTACCATAGTCCGAGCCAACCTTTCTGTCAGGGCCTCAAAAAGAAGATCTATCCCCTGATCTGTTTTCGCAGAAAGCCAAATAACACGAGGAGTCCCCTCTTCGTCTCGCTCAATGCGCGGTGGTACATCTTCAAGATTATCTATTTTGTTCATGACCAACAAGCTTGGAACATGATGAGCATCAATTTCTTTTAAAACAATGTTAACTGCGTGAATATTGTCACGAAATTGTTCGTTACTTGCATCAACAATATGAAGCAATAGACGTGCTTCTTGTGTTTCTTGTAACGTGGCTTTGAATGCCGCAACTAAATCGTGAGGTAGGTGGCGTATAAATCCCACCGTGTCTGCCACAACGACATCCCCTACATCTTTTACAAAAATTTTACGTAATGTGGGGTCGAGTGTCGCAAAGAGTTGATCTGCGGTATAAACATCGGCATCTGTGATGCGATTGAATAAGGTGGATTTCCCCGCATTTGTATACCCAACGATGGAGAGGGTTGGCAGTTGCGCTCGTGTTCTTGCGCGTCGGCCTTGTTCTCGTTGCTTGGCGACTTTTTCAAGTCGTCGTGAGATGGCCTTGACCCTGTCTCGTAATAAACGCCGATCTGTTTCAAGCTGCGTTTCGCCTGGACCTCGTAATCCTATTCCTCCTTTTTGGCGTTCAAGGTGAGTCCAGCCGCGAACAAGGCGAGTTGAGAGATGGCGCAATTGCGCAAGCTCTACCTGCAATTTACCTTCGTAGGTTCGGGCGCGCTGGGCGAAAATATCAAGAATAAGGCCTGTGCGTTCAATGACACGACATTTAAATAAGCGTTCAAGATTACGTTCTTGCGCTGGGGAAAGCGCGTGATTAAAAATTACAATGTTAGCGCCATTTACTTGGACTGCATTTGCAATTTCGAGGGCTTTACCTTCACCAACAAAAAACTTAGGGTGCGGAGACTGACGACTGCCAACAACAGTGTGTAGTTTCGTCACTCCCGCAGAAGACACCAGCATTTCAAACTCAGTGAGATCTTCCCATTCGCCTTTTTGCGTGAAGTTGATATGAACTAAAATAGCCTGTTCACCGGCTTCATAACGGTCAAACAAACGTTCAACTCCTCAGCAAAGGATGTTTACTCCTCTGTTTTTTCAGGGTGATCGGTGTGGGGACGATCAAGGGGATTTGTGTTGTGATGATTCACTGGGCGTCCAGGTACAACGGTTGATATTGCGTGTTTATAAACCATTTGGCTGACTGTATTTTTTAACAAAATAACAAATTGATCAAAAGATTCAATTTGACCTTGTAGTTTAATGCCGTTAACCAAATAGATAGAAACAGGCACTCGTTCGCGGCGTAGTGCATTTAGAAATGGGTCTTGTAGAGATTGTCCCTTGGCCATTTTTAATTTTCCTTATTTGTTTTTGTTGTTTGAATCAAAATAAAAAGATCAGCAATATCGCGTTCTACAAGCTAAGTATACTCTGTTCAAACTACGAAAAGTCTATACATTTTTTTATGGTTTGTAATGAAAGCGAAACATTGTCGCTATCAAGCCATGTCAAATTTTCCCAACCGCGAAGCCAAGTAATTTGACGTTTGGCCAATTGGCGAGTAGCACATACCGCGCGATATTTTGTGTCATCAAGTGAGCTGTTGTGTGTTAAATAATCCCACATTTGGCGGTAGCCCACACATCGAATCGATGGCATGTCTGGGTTTAAGTCACCGCGGTCAAAAAGAGCACGAACCTCTTGTTCAAATCCCGCGTTCATCATTTCTTGAAAACGTTGTTCAATGCGTTGATGCAGTACTTCCCTTTCTTTTGGGGATATTGCAAATTGATGAACCTCATACGGTAACGGTGCACCTTTGGTTTTTGTTAATTCAGAAAGTGTCTTACCTGAAATACGAAAAACCTCAAGTGCTCTTGATAAGCGTTGGGGATCATTAGGGTGGATCCTAGCACCACTTATGGGGTCTATGCGACAAAGTTCATCGTGTAATGTCTTCCAACCCAAAACTTTTGCTTCTTTTTCAATGCAAGCTCTAATTTTCAGGTCTGCAGGGGGCAAGGGTGATAAACCTTCCAATAATGCTTTGAAGTAAAGCATGGTACCACCAACTAACAAAGGAATTCTTCCCTTTGATGTTATCTGTGCCATTTCTCGCAATGCATCTGTACGAAAGTCTGCTGCGCAATAGGCTTCTGCAGGATCTCGAATATTAATTAAGCGATGCGGAACGAGCTGCAATTCTTTGAGGGAGGGTTTTGCTGTTCCTATGTCCATTCCTTTATAAATTAATGCACTGTCGACACTGATAATGTCGACAGGTAAATCTTGATATAGAGAAAGAGACAAGGCCGTTTTTCCTGAAGCTGTTGGGCCCATTAAAAAGATGGCTTTAGGTAAAGATGTCTTCATATTCAAATGCTTCTATTGCCGTTGCTAGATCAATTGAACGTAGCAAGTAAGGGTGATGTTCTATTAATTCATGTTGCCAGCATGTTTCTAATTCAGTAATGAGGGTGACGGCGTGCGATAAGGTGTAATTGTCTGTTTTTATGCTGATTTCTTTTGAAAGCCAAAGAGCAAAATGTGGAGGGAAAAGCCCAGAGTCGAGTTGATTCTCCGCTAATGCGGATAATATTTTTGGGATCATCCGCTGTAAATTACTTTGACGAAGTGGCTGGCATACGGCCATCACTAAGATGTGTTTTTCTGATTTCGCACGCATTACAATGCCGAATTGATTCAATAGGATTTCATATTTTGAAATCAGAGCGATTTCTTCAACTGAAGCGGGCAAGACTTGTGGGATCAGCAAGGGTTGTGCTTTCAATCCTTCTGTTTTAATTCCTGTTCGAAGTTGGCCAAAAGTTAAGAGTTCTGCCGCTAAATCAAGGTTCAAAATGAAAATTTCCGCTTCTTTTTGCATAAGAAGATATTTTGATTTTACAACCGCTAAGGCTTTACCCAGCTCTTTATTTGGACTTAAAGCAAGCGTTGAGGAAGGATCTGACGGAAGAAGGGGTTGCTCTGTTTGAGGCAGGGTTCTCATTAAGTCATGGTATGTTTTTTGTTCGCTCGAACAGCGCGTTTTGGCTGTTTTTAAGGCAATAGAAGAGGAGGCGGATGAAAATGTTCTTTCAGGGGCATTATTTTTCCCTCGCAAGTTTGTTCTTGGGGCATTCGGTATTTCTAAGCTCAAACTGGGGCTTACTTGTGAGTGTTGATTTTGTTGTTCATTGCAAGGGGTTTTCTCTCGGGGATCTTCTTTTTGAGTTCCAAAAGTAGAGGCTGCATTGCTTTGAGTTTGAAGTTCTTTTTGAAATGCCCCTTGAGGTGAGGCTTTAGGAAGAATTTGACTTTGAGAAGGAGAAACCTGGCATAAAGCATCAGCAACCGCTTGATAAATAAAATCATGTACGAGACGCGCTTGATGAAAACGCACTTCATGCTTTGCCGGGTGCACGTTGACATCGACAAAGTGTGGGTCGATAGCAATATACAAAACATAAGCTGCAAATTGCTCTGAAGGTAAAGATCGCTCATAAGCTTGGCGAATCGCATGGTTAATCAGTTTGTCTTTCATCATACGTTGGTTGACAAAACAATGTTGAATGTCATTTTGTGAACGCACTCCGTCTGGGGTGCAAATCCAGCCATGCAGAGACAATCCTTGATGTTCAAGCTGAATTTCAATGGCTGTTTTTAAAAACGGGACACCACAAATGGCGGCAAGACGGCGCTCACGTTGCGCGGGGGTGGTGCTTGCTCTGTATTGGCGAACCAGATTACCGTTATGTCTTAGAAAAATGTCGATATCAAAGTGGCTTAAAGCAATGCGCTTTAAAAGCTCGTCAATGTGCCCAAATTCTGTTTTATCCGTTCTAAGAAATTTACGTCGAGCGGGAGTGTTAAAAAATAAATCGACCACTTCCAGTGTGGTTCCGACGGGGTGGGCCGTAGGTTTAATTTCTACGGACATATCACGCCCTTGAGCAGAGGCAGACCAAGCCTCTGTTTGAGTTTGAGTGCGAGACGTGAGCGTTAAACGAGAAACGGAGCTGATACTGGCTAAGGCTTCACCGCGAAAACCAAGGCTCATGATGGCTTCAAGATCATCCAAAGTGGATATTTTTGATGTGGCATGGCGGCTTAAAGCCAATTCAAGTTCGCTTTTTTTGATACCAAATCCGTTATCACGAATACGAATAAGCTTGCTTCCACCTTTTTCTATGTCAATTTCAATGCGAGTCGCACCTGCATCAATGCTGTTTTCAACCAGCTCTTTAACGACAGACGCTGGGCGCTCAACAACTTCACCCGCTGCAATTTGATTTGCTAAACGCGCCGGCAACAATTGAATTGCCATGTTTATCTCCCAGGGATTATCAGGGTTTGGCCGATGGCCAATTCATCTGAACGTAATTTATTCGCAAAACGAATCTTTTGAATTGAGACGTCATAATGGTTGGCTATTTTACCTAGATAATCACCCCGTTTCACTTTATGTTGTTTATTTTTTTTTGCATCAGCAATGATGTTTAGTTTTTGTCCAATGAGTAATTTATCAGAATAAAGGTTATTTGTTTTTCGAATGCTCGCGATGCTTACACCGTAGTCATTTGCGATTTGACTTAAATAATCGCCACGTTTAACGGCGTGTATTTGGGGTGTTTTTGGGTCTGTTGCTGAAGACGTTAGAGTGATTGTCGATGTGTTTTTGTTTTTATTTTTCATTGCCATTAAAGTGCCTGGCGGGGGCGATTCGTTGAAATAGGTGAGCACACCTTTGTACACTGCACTGGCAATTTTCTCTTGATATGAATGGGTGAGCAATAAATTTTCTTCATATGGGTTGGTAATAAAGCCGGCTTCCACAAGGAGCGATGGAATATCGGGCGATTTTAATACCGCAAGACTTGCGTGTTCTGGGCTGGATTTATGCAATTTTGTGACTTTACCCATTTCTTTTAAGACTCGAACAGCAACCTCATAGCCCTCTTTTTGTGAGTTGCTAAATTGAAGATCTAAAACGGCACGACTTAAGTATTCATCAGAGTTGTTGTTTAAAAGAGCCCCCCCACCCAGCAGGTTTGATTGCTCTTCGTGTTTTTCTATCCAACGACCAATTTCATTGTTTGCACGACGACGAGAAAGAACCCAAACAGATGCACCACGAGGTTGTGAAGTGTGGAATCCATCAGCATGAATTGAAACCAAAAGATGCGCGCCTTGTTTTCTTGCAATTTCAGTTCGTTTGTTTAGGTCAACAAAGTAGTCGCCGTTTCGTGTTAATACGGCTCTCATTCCTGGAACGGCATCAATTTTCTTTTTTAATTGGCGAGCAATGGGGAGGGTTATATTTTTTTCGTATTTTCGAGCAGGCCCAATGGCGCCAGGATCGTTTCCTCCATGACCTGGATCAATGGCGATGATGATGTCTTCAGTGCCTGCGGGCAAAGCTGTTTTTGTTTCTTTTGGTGTGCTTGATGTGAGCTTGGGTGGTGTTTTCGTTTCATTGTGTGGCAAATCGATGACAACCCTGTGTCCATATTCGCCACTTGGAGCAAGCTTGAAAATGCGAGGTTCACTGTTGTTTTTTAGCTCAAAAACTAAACGATAAGTCCCTTTTTCAGGAGGGGAGCTTTTACGAATTTTCGTTAAGATCTGGCTGTCTTTTATTATTTTAGGCAGTGCGCTGTCTAAGGATGTTTTTTGTAAGTCCATGACGATGCGATCAGGATTATTGAGGGTTAAATAGGTATATACAGGCTCTGAAGTCATATCAATGACTACACGCGTTTCGTGAGGCGCTGGCCAAACGCGTACACTTTTGAGCGTATTAGCCCATGAGAGTGGTGAAGTTATTATGAGCCAAGATATAAGGCTTACCCGCCAAAGCATCGTCTTATTCCCACTCCAAATTTGATATGATTGATTCACCGATAAGAGTATTTGCCCTTATTTCAACAGTGCGCTTATCTTTGAGATATTTCAGTGTGATATTTAGATCGGGATCAGGCAATAAACCCGCCCCTTTTTCTGGCCACTCCACCAAGCAAAGGGCGTCTGGCAAGAAATAATCACGGATCCCCATATACTCAAGCTCCTCAGGGTCTGAAAGCCTATATAAATCAAAGTGATAAACTTGCCAAGGTAAAAGAGAATAGGGCTCAATGAGTGTATACGTTGGACTTTTGACTTTTCCTTTATGCCCAAGAGCACAAATAAATCCACGAGAAAAGGTTGTTTTTCCTGCGCCAAGGTCGCCATGAAGATAAATGGTAGTGTGTTGAGTGCATTTTTTTGCGATAGCTGCTCCTAAAGTCAGCGTCGCACGATCATCGGCAAGAAGTGCATTGAATAGATTCGACATATTTCTCTGTTTTTTCTTATCTAATGTAGATGATTGAGCTGAAATTAAGTCTACCAGCTGACGCTTGTATGGCTTAGTGAAATAAATAAATAATCAAGATCATGAGCATGTGAATCAATGTTTTTATTCGGGTTTGCCCGTCGTCTTTGAAGATGCAGGTTTGTTGCCTGCGATTTTAGAGCCTTATCACCGAATGCTGCGATGCTCAGGAGCGTTTTTTTCCGCCTACCTGCAATATCAAAGATCTTGAGCACAGGCGCCGCTAAGAAGAGAAGGAGCTTGAGTATGATAAACTGCTTTTTTTGACTGTTATTTTTTGTGGTTCTATGTCATTACCTCGTAATTTACCTTTAATCAATCTTACTCAGCTTGTTGAAAATATTAAAAAATGGGGAGCCGAGTTGGGTTTTCAACATCTTGGTATATGTGATGTTGATTTATCTTCCCATGAAGAGGGGTTGCAGCGTTGGTTGAATGCGGGCTATCACGGTGAAATGGCATGGATGGCACGTCATGGCATGATGCGTGCGCGTCCAGATGAGCTGATTCAAGGGACGGTTCGCGTGATAAGTGCAAGAATGGATTACCTTCCTCCTGATGCGGGTTTCGCGACCCATTTAGAGGATCCAACTCTGGCTTACATCAGTCGTTATGCATTAGGGCGTGATTATCACAAACTGATGCGGAATCGATTAAAAAAGCTGGGTGAAAGGATAGAACGTGAAGTTGGAAAATTGGGGTATCGGCCTTTTGTTGATAGTGCGCCGATTCTTGAGCGGCCTCTTGCTCAAAAAGCGGGCTTAGGCTGGACGGGGAAGCATTCTTTATTGCTTGATGAGGATGTTGGATCCTGGTTTTTTCTTGGTGAGCTCTTGATAAATCTGCCTTTACCTGTAGATAAACAAAAAGAAAACAAGTGCGCTAAATGTGTGGCCTGTATGACGTCGTGTCCAACGAACGCCATTATTGAAGAAGGGGTTCTTGATGCACGTCGTTGCATTTCTTATCTCACGATTGAACTTGATGGAGCGATTCCCATTGAATTTCGTAAAGCGATAGGTAATCGAATTTATGGGTGTGATGATTGTCAGCTTGTTTGCCCTTATAATCGAGCGGCTGCCCTGACTCAAGAAGATGATTTTTATGCAAAAGCACATTTCAGCAAGCCCAGCTTGAAAGATTTGTTTAAATGGGATGAAGTCTCTTTTCTGAAATTTACTGAAGGTTCGGCGATTCGTCGTATCGGGCACGAAAAATGGCGCAGAAATCTGTCGGTGGCTCTTGGGAATGCGCCATATGATCCAGAAATTATTATTCTTTTAGAAGCGGAAAAAGGATTTTCTGTTATGCTAGATGAACATTTTGATTGGGCAATAAATCAACAGATTGTTCGTAAAAATGAAGCATTAATTGATATGCTCTCACTTTCAACAAAAAGATTGATTCGAATTGTTA
The DNA here is from genome assembly GCA_947040595.1 of uncultured Enterovibrio sp. Taxonomy (GTDB): domain Bacteria; phylum Pseudomonadota; class Gammaproteobacteria; order Enterobacterales; family Vibrionaceae; genus Enterovibrio. The sequence continues at coordinate 13,147 of CAMRBZ010000078.1, forward strand.
GAAAGGGCTTGCCGAGAGATGCTTAAAGAGAGAAATTGATCTTGTTTTCGAAGCGCCTTGCTGTTGTTGAATATGTTGCGGAGTCAGTAAGGACCATTTGCTTGGTTTTTAAGGATTCTGGCTTGAGATGAGTCAATTTTGTTCAAAATGAAAATAAGGGTTTACTTCTTTTTCGTTATGTGGAAAACCATTTTTAAATCATAAGAAATTGTGCGCTAATTAAAAGTTAAGCACATAGGCTGACTGAAGAAGACAAATCTTCAAAAAAGAAACTTAACCAAGCAAAAAAAAACAAAACGCCAAAAAGCGTCTGCTCATGCCTTTAATATCAAGCTTCTGTATATCTCCTGTTCTTTTTAACCTTTCTCTTTTTATTCAAAAAAGAGGATAAATATTCTTTTTTTTCTTATTCGTTAATAGTTATCAACGGGTTTACCCACAAGAAGATTTTTGTGGATAACTCTGTTAGGAAAGGCATTCGCCCTGGCACTTTTCGGCGTGGATGAGCCAAGGATAAGTTTAATAAATATCTGAAACGTTGAAAGAGTCTAAATGATGCTTCACAGCATGAATGAAAGGTATTTTCTATTGTTTAAAGCGTCACGAAAAAAGGATCCGAAAACGTATATATGCTCGTTGCCATAAAGATGCAGGGTTCTTGGCTGCGTTTTCAAACCCCAATGATAGAATGCATCTATGCTCTAGGGCTTTTCTTCCTTGCCGTTTACCCGTTTCTTCAATGTCTTGGGTCATTTCTTCAAAAGCTGCGTGATATCAACCTTGATAGCGCGCCGTTCTAAAAATTATCGAATGTTATATAGGGTATCTTGCTCATCATCATTATTTGATAACACAAAAAAGGATGATTGAAAGTGACACATAAGGCTCCCGATTTGCAAGGGAAGCGTGATCTCAACCTGGGTAAGGTTGTGTTCTACTTAATGAGCGAGTGTTGCATAGGGTCTTTTTCAATAACATAAATACGAAGATTTTTTGCGATACACGAGGCTTCCGATCTAAAAGAGAAACGTGACCTCAACCTTGGCAAGGTTGCGCTCTACTTAATGAGCGAGTGTTGCATAGGGTCTTTTTTATATTGTCTTTCGATAACACAAAAAGCGAAGATTTGGAGCGACACACGAGGCTCGAACTCGTGACCTCAACCTTGGCAAGGTTGCG
>CAMRBZ010000079.1 GCA_947040595.1 uncultured Enterovibrio sp.
CTTGCCTTTTTTGCGCAAGCAATTGGGCGTCTAAACGCGCGGCTTCTTCGGCTTCTTGCCTTTTTTGCGCAAGCAATTGGGCGTCTAAAAGCGATTGATCTTCTAAAGGTGCGGCGTCTTCTTTCTCCTTTTCAGTTCCTAAACACTGAACCTCTTGCGCGTGCTCATGCATCGGTTGATCAAGTGCATCGTCTTTTTCGGTTGTTTCATCTTTTGTTCGGCCAAACCCCAGCCAGGACATAAATCCACGTTTCTTTTTTTCTGCCATTGGCAAATCCTAAAGCATGATTGGTACAATCGACGCAATAGCGACGAAGTATTTTTGAATGGTAAACTCAGCGTCTAAGCAAACGGTGAGGTGATGGTTATATAATGCGTCTTTTTTATGTAAAAATCCTTTTAAATCAAGCAAGATACTTATTTTGAAGTTGAAGCTTCATAAAGAAAAAATACGAAACTGTTTCCAGTCCGATATATTAACACCTTCTTGGCGGTCAAAAAATCTATGGTAAGACGTAACTCTAAAAACCTTGCGGCATCTAACAATACTTGCCCAAAAAAAAATAAATTAAGCCCCCATAAAAACGGCACAGGCTTTGTTCGAATTATTTCGGGAAAATGGCGCGGTCGTAAGCTGCCCATAAAAAATGTAGAGGGTTTACGCCCCACCACCGACAGCATAAAAGAAACGGTTTTCAATTGGCTTTCAGGGGAGATCTATCAAGCAAAATGCTTGGATGTTTTTGCAGGAAGTGGCAGCTTAGGATTTGAAGCTCTTTCTCGTCAAGCAGAGCAGGTCACCTTTGTCGAGTTAGATAAAAGTGCAGCAAAACAAATTCAGCTCAATATAACAGAACTTGAAATCGAAAATGCAACACTCCACAACACAGATGCATTAACTTACCTCTCACATCGAGGGGTTCCCTTTGATCTTGTGTTTATTGATCCGCCGTTTCGAAAAGATTTACTGTCTCATGTTATGTTAGATCTTGAAAACAACGGTTGGCTTGCTGAAAATGCGCTCATTTACATTGAAGCCGAAAGAGAGCTGACTCTTCCTGACACACCGTTGAATTGGGAAATGATCAAAGAAAAACACGCGGGACAAGTGAGCTACCGCTTATACCAAAGAGAATTAAAATGAAAACACTTATTATATTGGCTAAAACATCACTGATTTTTGTCTGGTTTATATTGATTTTTAATATTTTCCATCCATTTCAGGGTGTTGGTGCAATGGCGCTGTATATTATGACGGGCTTTTTATTGTGTATGCATGGATTGCAAATGCTCATATTTATCGGTGCATTTGGCGATAAAATAAACATGACCCGATGGGACAAATGGTCAATTCTTATTTTTGGTGTCTTTGCTCTTCTTGATATTCGTCAAAAATACATGATTGAAAAATAACCAAAAAATATTATACAAACCTGAAAAATCAAAATACAAGACATAGACCTCTCGCCTTTGAAGTTGCATGGATGCTGGCAGAGCGCTCACCGCCCACTCACCATCCTCTCTATGTTCCATTCACTTGCCGCCGACACGCAACTTCAAATGTCTTGGTAATGCCCGTCGCCTTTGAAGCTGCAGGGTTGTTGGCTATATTGTCGAGGGGCATGTTTTTCTTCCGATATTTTCGCTCAATATGCGTGATCAGTATCACGATAAATATTTCAATGACGCGCTTAGGATGATGGATAAAAAAAGATCCCCTTCGTTTTCATGGCAGCTCAAGGCCAAAAGAGAAAATGCCAAGATGCAAAGAAACATAAACTCTTTTCACATTACCTCTTCCACAAGGGTGCAGTTCAAGAGCCAGATTGATATACTGTTTTTCATGTTGAAATTACAACCCACTAAAAAATCAAGCTTTAAAACCAGGCTCTGTCATTCTGGTGTTTTGTTCTGCCTGCTCTTTAGTTCTTTTTTAAGTGCTGATAATGCCAAGCTTTTAGGGGTTGAAAAAGAAATTTCTCTCCAGCAATTGCAACTTAACAACCATGAAAAAAACCTGAACACCCTGCAAGATGCATTAAAAAAACAAGAGCAATCTATCAACACATACGCAAAAAAAATAAGAACAGCGAAAGTCCATCTTTCCTCTTTAACAGCCGAAATCAGCACTCTTAATGTTGAGAGTCTACGCCTTAAAGACATTCAGAAAAACCAAATGCGCTTACTAAAAAAACTCCTTGATAGTCATTACCGCCACGGAAAACACAGTCAACTCAGCACCGTCTTTAGCAATGAAACCACAAGCAACATAGACAGAATGACACGGTATGCAGAGCGCCTCTCCAAAGCCCGTACAAACTCTATCAATAAACTCGAGGAAACCAATGAAACCCTCGTTAAAAAACGTCAATTGCTTGAATTACAAACAAAAAAACAAAGCGATGTATTGCTGCAATTGCAGATAGATAAAAAGAAATTAGAAATAGGACAAAAAAGAAAACAAAAAACAGTGAGAGCCATTCAGCATCAAGTTAGCGGCAATAAATCAAATCTTACTGAATTGAAACACAATGAGAAACGTTTAAAATTAGAGCTTGAGATTGCAAAAAAGAAACAAAAAGCAGAACAAAAACGCAGAGAAAAACAACTTAAAGAAAAGCAATATAACGAAACCTTACAAGCGCATGTCAAAATGGATGGACTTGGAAAATATAAAACGCGGCTTCAATGGCCGGTGAGAGGAAAAATACTCCATCGCTACGGCACTCAGCAAAGCGGAGAAGTCAATTGGAATGGGATTGTCATTTCAGCCAAAGAAGGCGAAGAGGTCAAAGCGACCCATGACGGCACTATCGTTTTATCCAATTGGCTGCGAGGGTATGGCCTCATGCTCGTCATCGATCATGGAAAAGGGGATATGTCATTTTATGGCTACAACCAAGCCTTACTTCGCAACGTAGGTGACACAGTAAAAGCAGGGGATCCTATTGCTCTCGTTGGCAACAGTGGAGGTCAATCTTCATCTGGGCTCTATTTCGAGATTCGCCGAAAAGGAAATGCCACCAACCCATCCCCATGGTTAAAGTAACGCCCTTTTCAATAAAAGAGAATGAATGCATTTCACCATGCAATCATCCAATGTTTTAACCCCCTCCCCCCATTTTAAAGACGCTTCACTCCTTTTTTGTATTCCCTTTCATACCCTTCGCCTTTAAAGAGGCGTGGGTGTTGGCCAGGCTCGCGCAGCCCAATCACAGAGTCCATCTATGCTCAGGGCCTTCACTCGTTTGCCGCAGGCGCGCATCTTCAAGTGTTTTGGATATATGCTCAGGGGCTTCAGGGGCTTTTCGCAAGCGCACAAACTCAATTACTTTGGGTATAACCCAATAAATCCCGTGTTATCGAACGCCATTGTCTTCTCAATTTATTCAGAATTTTGATTTTAAAATCACTCACTCAGGTGATGTTTTATATTTTCCTCGTCGAAAATACAAAAAAGCGCACCAGAAAAATAAAAATTTCTGTTTTTTTAATGTATTTAAAGCGATTAAAATAAAGCGAAAGCAATACAAGCAAATACTCAAGAAAGGAAATTTGTACGTTCTAACAGGCTTGAAAATAGATTTAAATTTCACTTTCCGTTTTTATTAAACAACAATGCATCCGCTTTATTTTTTATATGCATCAAAACCCCAAGCAAAAGAGCGAAGAATGGAGTTATCTTTACCAAAAAAATGCAGGGAAAAAGATTTGATAAAAAAAGGACCGATTAAATAACCTTACTTTTATAAAAAGAAATAAATTGCATATAATTATTTTGATCTTGTTCTTTTATCAACAAAAATAAAAAATTTATAAAAAAATAAGATAACTATTTGACCCTATAAAGCCATCCAATCATTGACCATTTATCGTACAAAATCGAGTTTACCAAGATGAAATATTGCATGGAATTGAAGAAAATATGAATAATTACCCAAAGCAACCGATTTATCGTCTGTTTTTTAGCCGAAAAAATAACAGCTGAATAGTTACAAAAATAAATGCTTTCGAAAAAACTTGGTTAATTAATTGTTATTTATATTTGTTTTATCTCTCATCCTGTATATACTCTGTGTGCTTTACGCTGCACCGTCTCGATTTTTCTACATTTTTAACGCAAAAAGAACAATCTGAAAAGGCATTCTTTTCGTATCTCTTTAGAAAAATGTGACACCTAAAATCAAGCGAGATAAAGACGTTATATTTATCTTTTAACGATTAATCAATGAAATATAGGCAAGGTGCTTAAAATAGCAATCCAAATTCGCTCGAAGCATGCACATAGAAAAAAAGTCTTAGGTGATAGGAAAAAGAGTACATCGTTATTAATGGATGACATTTTAAGGCATTAAAAACACAATCCATACTTTCTTCTAGAATATAAAAGTATTGATACCCAGTTCAATGCTTCGAGATGTTTTAATATATTTAAACGACTAGTCAGTAGAAAACCAGCCATAAACAGATTGATTGAAGAACAAATATAATTCCTGGCTATTTAATTGAACCCACATAAGTTCAATGCTTTACAAAAGACATCCAAAAAATTAAAGCGTTATATCTCGCTAAAATGAGCTCGCACTATAAATAAAAAGAAAAGGCCAAATCAGAACTTTCACATTCACTTTTTTATATATTTTCGAACATAAGGATTTAAAAATGAACAAAGTTCATCTTCACCCTGTCAACCCGAAAATTAAAAAAACAGCCCACATCGACAAAGAAACTTACCAAAAAATGTACCAAGAATCAGTCAAAAATCCAGAGGTTTTTTGGGGTGAGCATGGGAAAAATGTTGATTGGATAACCCCTTATACCAAAGTAAAAAATACCTCCTTTGAAGCAGATCAGCTCGGTATAAAATGGTTTGAAGACGGCTCCCTTAACGTCAGTGTGAACTGCATCGATAGACATCTCAAAACCAAAGGCTCTCAAGTTGCATTAATTTGGGAGGGTGATGATCCTGATGCTCAAAAAACACTGACCTATGACGCACTGTATGCAGAAGTCTGTCAATTCGCCAACGCACTGAAAGCCCAAGGCGTTCGCAAAGGCGATGTCGTTTGTCTTTATATGCCAATGGTCTTAGAAGCGGCGATCGCAATGCTTGCATGCACCCGCATTGGAGCAATTCACACTGTCGTTTTTGGTGGTTTTTCAGCCGAGGCTTTAGCTGGACGCATCAATGACTCAAAAGCAAAAATTATCGTCACCGCCGATGAAGGCATTCGCGCTGGGTGCCTTGTTCCTTTAAAAAACAATGTGGATATCACGCTAAAGAACCCATCCGTTACTTCTGTTGAAAAAGTGATTGTATATCAAAGAACCAATAACCCAATTAATTGGACTGCTGAACGTGATATTTGGTGGCATGATGCCATAAAAGAGGTCTCCTCACATTGTGAACCCGAAGAAATGAATGCAGAAGATCCCTTGTTCATTCTTTATACATCCGGCTCCACAGGAACACCAAAAGGCGTTTTACACACGGCGGGCGGCTACCTCGTTTATGCCACCATGACATTTAAATACGTTTTTGATTACAAAGAAGAGGAAGTCTTCTGGTGTACCGCCGATCTAGGCTGGATTACTGGACACACCTACCTTCTTTATGGCCCTCTTTCTAACGGCGCAAAAACACTTTTATTTGAAGGTGTTCCAAATTATCCAACCACAGCACGCATGAGCGAAGTGATCGATAAGCATCAGGTTAATATTCTTTATACTGCCCCCACCGCCATTCGAGCTTTAATGGCAAAAGGCTTAGAAGCCACAAAAAATACAAAACGCAATACGCTTCGTATTCTCGGCTCTGTTGGCGAGCCTATCAACCCTGAAGCCTGGGAGTGGTATTTCAATACAATAGGAAATGCGCAAGCGCCAGTTCTCGATACCTGGTGGCAAACAGAAACGGGCGGAATATTAATCACCCCCTTGCCAGGAGCGAGCACTTTAAAACCCGGCTCAGCCAATCTGCCCTTTTTTGGCATAAAACCCGCCTTAGTAGACAACGAAGGAAAGATTATTGAAGGGGCCGCAGAAGGAAATCTTGTTATTCTCGACTCTTGGCCGGGTCAGATGCGCAGCTTGTATGGAGATCACGCACGTTTTAAACAAGCCTATTTTTCAACCTTTAAAGGGATGTATTGCACAGGTGACGGAGCGCGTCGCGATGGAGAGGGCGATTATTGGATCACAGGACGCATTGATGACGTACTGAATGTATCAGGACACCGCATGGGCACCGCTGAGATCGAATCCGCCCTTGTCGGATTTAAAAAAATAGCCGAAGCGGCCATTGTCGGCGTTCCTCACGACATCAAAGGTCAAGCGATTTATGCTTATATCACCTTAAATTCAGGTGAAACACCAACAAAATCGCTCGAAACAGAAGTAAAAGAATGGGTTAAACAAGAAATCGGATCCATTGCCAAACCCGATTTTATTCATTGGACCGATGCCTTACCAAAAACACGTTCAGGAAAAATAATGCGTCGCATTTTGCGCAAAATTGCAACGGATGACACAGAGACGCTCGGTGATATTTCAACACTTGCAGATCCTAGTGTGGTAGAAAAACTCATCCGTGAGAAATCGAATCTTTATTGATTTCAACGGGTTTGATAGAAAAAACGTCTTTTACCTATAAAAAAGCCAGTTTCTGGCTTTTTTTCATCTCAAAAATAGAATAAAAACAGAGCATTAAAAGGAAAAATACGAAGAAAATGAATCAATAAAAGTATCAATAAGTAAACAAAGGCAACGCTTCAGGATAAACAAAAAGCAGATCTCCCTCACCTCGTTAAATCTTCGTTATAAAAACGATTAATCAATTCATTTTTCATTAAATGTAACCCCTGTCATATAAATAATGATTGGTTATGAGAATATCTCTGATAATGCTACTATTTTGCTGCCATTTGCTGTGATTTCTTTATAATTACTCTGCATAATAGGAGCTTCATTGAATTTCATAGAAACGAGTGACAGCCAAAAATAATAATCAATAAACTCTGCATTTCCATAAGAAAACAAGGATTTTATCGGCACGATGACAACAAATCGAAGAGTTTTGCTCATTAATGGTCCAAACATCAATATGCTTGGAATGCGAGAGCCTGAGTATTATGGAAATCAAACACTCGACATGATTGTTGCTGATCTTTGTGTTCTCGCAACACAACTCAATATTCAGCTCAATCATGTTCAATCAAACGCAGAGCATTGCTTAATTGACCACATTCATCAAGCAATGGGAAATACAGACTTCATCATCATCAATCCTGCTGCATTTACGCACACAAGCATTGCATTGCGTGATGCGCTTCTTGCTGTCGGGATCCCTTATATTGAAGTTCATTTGAGTAACGTACATGCCCGAGAGCCTTTCCGACATCATTCTTATTTTTCAGATAAGGCTGAAGGGGTCATTGTGGGACTCGGCGCAGATGGATACGAATTTGCCCTGAAAGCGGCAGCGCGTCGTTTTCAGTTAAGTGCCAAATAAACAATAATTTTAAAGAGATCAAAACATGGATATTCGCAAAATAAAAAAATTAATTGAGCTGGTTGAAGAATCTGGCATTTCGGAGCTGGAAATTTCAGAAGGGGAAGAATCAGTGCGCATCAGCCGCCTAATAACCCAAGCCCCAACAACCCAAATCTATGTGCCGCCAAACCCGACGCATACAAGCGCCCCACAGACTGCAACAGAAGTTAAAAATACGCCTACAGAAATAACAGGACATAAAGTCTTGTCTCCGATGGTCGGAACCTTCTATCGCTCACCCAGCCCTGAAGACAAATCCTTCATTGAAATTGGTCAGTCAGTCAAGGTCGGAGATACCTTGTGTATCGTCGAGGCAATGAAAATGATGAACCAAATCCAAGCGGATAAAGCGGGTATAGTGAAAGCTATTTTATGTAACGACGGCGAAGCTGTTGAATTTGATGAAATATTGATCATCATCGAATAGTCGAGGCAAGCATGCTAGATAAAATTGTCATCGCCAATCGGGGCGAAATCGCACTGCGCATTCTTCGTGCATGCAAAGAGCTGGGAATCAAAACAGTCGCGATTCATTCCACAGCCGACCGCGATTTAAAACACGTATTACTTGCCGACGAGTCTGTTTGTATTGGACCCCCTTCAAGTGTCGAAAGCTATTTAAATATTCCTCGTATTATCAGCTCAGCCGAAGTTACAGGCGCTGTCGCCATTCATCCTGGATACGGATTTCTTTCAGAAAATGCCGATTTTGCCGAACAGGTTGAACAATCCGGCTTTATCTTCGTAGGCCCACGCCCAGACACCATACGCCTTATGGGAGACAAGGTCTCCGCAATCAGTGCCATGAAAAAAGCAGGCGTTCCTTGCGTTCCAGGTTCTGACGGTTTTCTGAATGACGATGAAGTTAAGAATAAATCCATCGCAAAACGCATTGGCTACCCTGTCATCATCAAAGCCTCTGGCGGCGGTGGCGGTCGTGGAATGCGCGTGGTTCGTTCAGAAGCCGAACTCACAGATTCTATTGCAATGACACGGGCAGAGGCCAAATCAGCCTTCAATAATGACACGGTTTATATGGAAAAATTCCTAGAAAACCCACGCCATATTGAAGTGCAAGTTTTAGCCGATGGACAAGGCTCTGCAATACACCTTGGTGAACGCGACTGCTCCATGCAACGCCGTCATCAAAAAGTCGTCGAAGAAGCCCCAGCCCCCGGTATTACCGCTGAAATGCGAAAATATATCGGTGACCGCTGCTGCCGCGCTTGCATCGAAATCAATTACCGGGGCGCTGGAACCTTTGAATTCTTGTATGAAAACGGCGAGTTTTATTTTATAGAGATGAACACCCGTATTCAGGTTGAGCACCCCGTAACAGAAATGGTGACAGGCATTGATCTTGTCAAAGAACAGCTGCGCATCGCGGCAGGACAGCCTCTTTCTTTTACCCAAGATGACATTCAAATTCGTGGGCATGCCATTGAGTGCAGAATTAACGCAGAAGATCCAAAGCTCTTCTTGCCAAGCCCAGGAAAAATTGACCGTTTTCATCCACCAGGTGGAATGGGCGTCCGATGGGAGTCCCACATTTATGCCGGATACACCGTCCCCCCTTATTATGACTCCATGATAGGCAAGCTCATTTGCTTTGGTGAAAACCGTGATGTTGCAATTGCTCGCATGCGAAATGCTTTAAGTGAAATCATCATTGATGGCATCAAAACCAACATTCCGCTTCAATTGGAAATCATGAAAGATGAGAATTTCCAACACGGCGGCGCAAACATTCATTATTTAGAAAAAAAATTAGGTATTCATAAATAAAAATTCTTTTTTTTATAAAAAAGAGCGTGTTAGTACGCTCTTTTTTAATTCATTTTTTTGTCATTAAAAACGGTTAAAATCTGAACGAACGACATTCCATAAAGATTTTGTATCTTGCTTCAGATAAGCTCGATGCGCATCTTGAACAAACACCTGTCATGCATTATTTCGCTTCTCACATATATACCCGTCGCCTTTGAAGCTATGTGGATGTTGGCTACGCTCGTTCAACCCAATCATAGAGTCCATCTATGCTCAGGGGCCTCAGTCGCTTGGCGCAGGCGCGCAACTTCAATCTTGGGTATACACATTCATTTTTACGTTTTTTGAACAAAAGAGCCTTTTTAAGTACAAGAAGAATGTTTGATTTTGAAAGAAGAAAAAGACACATTAAAAAATATCCCCCTTCAAGAAACACAAGAGAAACGATTAATTTTCATGCATAAAACGAAACGCATTCTTAAAAGTTGAGATCTGAGCTACATATTTCTCAAAATAGACTCGTTATTTATACCTGACACAATTAAAAAGCAGGCATTTAAAGAAGATGATGTTCTGTATTGGAAGCTCCCCATGAAAACGCTTGATTCCCGTTATCAGCAAGCCCACAAGGAAGCTAAATTGGCCGTTGCACTCGCATTTGCCTATTTTCTTTGGTGGTACGGATTTGCCTATGGCTTTGCTCCACAAAGCATTGAACAGGCTCTCCCAACGCTTTATTTTGGCTTGCCATTTTGGTTTCTAATGTCCTGCATTGTAGGGCCTCTCCTCTTTACTATTTTATGCGCTTTAATGGTGAAATATCTCTACCAAGATATGCCCTTAGATATCGAACAGGACCCCCCTCATGAACAGTGAGTTTCTTATTCCAATGGCGCTTTATCTTGTTGGCGTTTTCGCAATCGCTTTTTATTCAGGAAAACAAGGTCAACAAAAAGAGGGTTTTCTAAAAGAATACTTTCTTGGCAACCGAAGTATGGGTGGCTTTGTTCTGGCCATGACGCTTGCAGCAACCTATGCAGGAGCCAGCTCTTTTATTGGCGGGCCGGGAGCGGCATACAAAATGGGGTTGGGTTGGGTATTGCTTGCCATGATCCAGCTTCCTGTCGCTTGGTTAACCCTTGGCGTTCTAGGAAAAAAATTTGCGATTGAGTCACGCCGACATAACGCCCTCACTTTAAATGACATGCTTTACGCGAAATACAAAAATCGCGCTGTCGTCATTTTTGCTTCTTTGGCTATGTTGGTGGCCTTTTTCGCAACGATGGTGGTGCAATTTGTTGGCGCAGCAAGATTACTTCAAACCCTCGCAGGGGTTTCATACAGTCAAGGCTTGATGATCTTTGCGGTCACGGTCGGCCTGTATACCTGCATTGGCGGCTTTCGCGCAGTGGTTATGACCGACACGGTACAAGGCGTCATGATGATCATCGGGACAATGGCCCTGTTGGGTGGGATCATATACACCGGAGGTGGCTTAGGCGCCATGATCACCAAATTACACGCCATCGATCCAGCCCTCATCACGCCTTACGGACCCGATCAATTTTTAACACAGCCCTTTATGATGAGTTTTTGGGTATTGGTGTGCTTTGGGGTCATCGGTTTGCCTTATACAGCCGTTCGTTGCATGTCTTATAAATCCAGTAAATCGTTGCACAGTGGGATGGTAATAAGCACCGCCATGGTGGCTTTTTTAATGCTCGGAATGCATCTTGCCGGGGCTTTAGGTCGCAGCATTGTGCCGGAAATGAGTAATCCGGATCAGATCATGCCAACCTTGATGATGACCGTGCTTCCTCCTGTGGTTGCGGGGATCTTCTTAGCAGGCCCGATGGCAGCCATTATGTCGACTCTCGACTCCCTTTTAATTCAAGCGGCAGCCACCTTACTCAAAGATTTGTATATCAATTACATCAACCCTAAAGCCGCCACAGAGCCAAATGCTGAGAAAAAGCTCCCGAAACTGTCTCGCGGGATCACCTTTATTTTTTTACTCTTGGTGCTGTTTGCCGCAACCAATCCCCCAGACATGATCATTTGGCTTAATTTACTCTCTCTTGGGGGAACGCAAGCTGTTTTTTTATGGCCTTTGGTATTAGGGCTTTATTGGGAAAAAGCCAATGCTGCAGGCGCATTAACCTCCATGACGACAGGCTTAATAACCTATACCCTGCTTTCCATCATTCAACCCGATATGGGCGGCATTCATGCCATTATCCCCTCTTTAACCCTCAGCTTGATGGGGTTTGTTTGCGTTAGCGCAGCCCAAAGCAAACAAGCCGAAACGCCTACGCCCTTAAAGACAGCACAATAAAAAAGCAATCTCCTTTTATTGATTGTTAAATTTATCCGCTGTAAAAATAAAAGAAGGCCATTTATACGGCCTTTTTTTTGTCATTTTCTGTCTTTCTTTGTGTGTTTTTTATGCTAAAATTTTCCCCCTAAAAAACACCGACAAATCAAAAGTGAGAACACATGCCTTGGATTCAAATCAAACTAAATGCAACCGCACAAACCGCTGAAGCCATTAGTGAGGTACTGATAGAAGAAGCAGGTGCGCTCTGTGTTACTTTTCTTGATGCCAAAGACACCCCCGTTTTTGAACCCATGCCAGGGGAAACAAGGCTTTGGGGAGAAACCGACATTGTGGCTTTGTATGATGCACAAACCGACATGCAAGCTGTACTTGACATTTTGAAAAAATCCCCTCTTCTTGGCCCTGATTTTCCTCATACCATTGAACCACTTGAAGACAAAGATTGGGAGCGCGCTTGGATGGACAATTTCAAACCGATGCGTTTTGGTGAGCGTCTTTGGGTTTGTCCAAGTTGGTGCGATGTTCCAGAGCCTGACGCGGTCAATGTGATGCTTGACCCTGGCTTGGCATTTGGGACCGGCACACACCCAACAACGGCGCTTTGTCTTGAATGGCTCGAGGGAATCGACCTCAAAGGCAAAACAATCATCGACTTTGGCTGTGGCTCTGGGATCCTTTCTTTGGCGGCCCTTTTACTCGGCGCTGAAAAAGTCATCGGAATTGATATTGATCCACAGGCTTTACAAGCATCCAAAGCAAATGCAGAGCGTAACGGCGTGGCAGACAAGCTCTTTCTATATTTGCCAAAAGATCAACCAGATCAACTAAAAGCTGACATCGTGGTGGCCAATATCCTTGCAGGCCCTTTACGTGAGCTCTCCTGTGTCATTAAAGATTTGATAAAAGAGGGCGGTAAATTAGCTTTATCTGGGATCTTAGATTCACAAGCTCAAGGGGTGGCAGATTGCTATAAAGACGCCTTAACCATCGACAGCATCACCTTAAAAGAAGAGTGGTGCCGCATCAGCGCATCAAAACTTTAATTGAATGTAAAACTGAACATTTTTTAAACAAAAAGACGTTATAAATACATTTTTTGAAAATAAAGATGAAACGCTCAAATATTGTCCTTTTCAGACAGAAAAAAAATGCGTAAAATGCGCGCCCTTGCAGACCGAGAAGGTGACACTTTGCAAATTGGACCTTACAAACTGGAAAATACACTCATTCTCGCGCCGATGGCAGGGATCACTGACAAACCATTTCGTGAACTTTGTTTACGTTTTGGGGCGGGGATGGCGGTCAGCGAAATGATGTCTTCCAATCCAAGGATGTGGCACACCAGCAAATCCAAAAATCGTATGGTTCATTTAAGTGAAAAAGGATTACGCTCAGTACAGATTTCAGGCGCAGAGCCTTCTTTGATGGCCAATGCCGCACAATATTGCGTCGAAAATGGGGCACAACTCATTGATATCAATATGGGGTGTCCCGCAAAGAAAGTGAACAAAAAACTGGCGGGGTCGGCATTGTTAACGCGCCCTGATCTCATTGAGAAAATATTGAATTCCGTGGTCGCAGCCGTTAACGTTCCCGTCACGCTAAAAACGAGAACCGGTTGGGATTTGGACAATAAAAATTGTGTTCAAATTGCAAAAATAGCAGAAAACAGCGGCATACAAGCTATCGCTTTACATGGAAGAACCCGCACCTGCATGTACAAAGGTGAAGCCGAATACGAGAGTATTCGAGCCGTAAAAGAGGCCGTTTCAATACCCGTGATTGCCAACGGAGACATTGATTCACCTCAAAAAGCCAAAAAAGTCCTGGAATACACAGGCGCAGACGCTTTAATGATCGGTCGCAGCGCGCAAGGACGTCCTTGGATTTTTCGTGAAATCCAGCACTACCTTGCAACAGGTGAGCTTCTTAAAGCCCCCTCTTCAGAAGAAGTAAAAAACATTTTATTAGGCCATGTTCAAGAGCTTCATCATTTTTATGGTGAGCTTGAGGGGCTCCGAATCGCACGTAAACATGTGGGATGGTACCTCAAAGAACATGACCTATTAGGCGAATTTCGCCGATCTTTCAATGCAATAGAAATTGCCAATGCGCAAATCGATGCCTTGCAAGATCACTTCGAAAACGTTACATAACCACAAAAAGAGCTGACAGAATATGTTCGAACAAACCACAACTTCAGAATCATTGACTGTAACCACTGTAACTTCACAAGATCAGGTCACACAAAAACCATTACGTGATTCAGTAAAAGCCTCACTAAAAAACTATTTAGCCCAATTAAATGGAGAGGAAGTGACCGAGTTATACGAACTGGTATTGGCCGAAGTCGAACAACCCCTTCTGGATACCATCATGCAATATACGCGTGGTAACCAAACACGTGCGGCTACCATGATGGGCATTAATCGTGGCACCTTGCGTAAAAAATTAAAAAAATACGGTATGAACTGATACTTAATCAGTAAATCATTGTTATGAAAAAGGGCCGCATTGAAAAATGCGGCCCTTTTTGCGTCATATGTACCCCGAGTGAATTCTTAGAGAAAAAGATGAAAGCAAAAGAGAGT
>CAMRBZ010000080.1 GCA_947040595.1 uncultured Enterovibrio sp.
TTCTTTAAAGGTTACCGTCCACAGTTTTACTTCCGTACAACGGACGTAACTGGAATCATCGAATTGCCAGAAGGCGTTGAGATGGTGATGCCGGGTGATAACATTTCTATGACTGTGACCTTGATCTCGCCTATCGCGATGAACGAAGGTCTACGTTTTGCTATTCGTGAAGGTGGCCGCACTGTTGGTGCGGGTGTTGTTGCTAAAATCATCGAATAAAATTTGACGCCGCACCATGAAAAAGGGCATCATTTGATGCCCTTTTTCTGCACCTTGCCTTCAAATTGAACTTTTTTCACCAATTGCTCGCAGTGATGTATGTTTTAGGATGGGGAAAAAACGACGATATTTGTGCGTTTAGTTTTTCTTTTTCTTTACTATCTCGCAACAGCGAGGTTGTTGTCTATAAAATAGACGAATTACAGGTAGGATCTATGAAAGCGAATGCTGAAGCCCCAACAGGGTCAATGGATGGCCTTAAATGGAGTATGGTCTTTCTCTTATTGGCCGCTGCGGTAGTTGGAAATAGTCTTTACAACGAACTGTCTGTTGTATTTCGCACTGCGGGAGTTATTGCACTTGTTGCTGTAGCAATGGGTGTTGCTGCAATAACAGCAAAAGGAAAGGCCGCGATCACTTTTGCACGTGAATCGCGTATGGAAGTTCGAAAAGTAGTCTGGCCTACGCGTCAAGAAACATTACATACGACTTTCATCGTTCTGGTTGTCACGGTCGTAACTTCTCTCATCTTATGGGGAGTTGATGGTGTGATGGTCCGTTTGGTCAGAATAATTACGGGTGTCTGAGGTTAATTAGATGAGCGAAGCTCCAAAAAAACGATGGTATGTTGTTCAGGCTTTTTCTGGTTTTGAAGGTCGCGTTTCAAAATCGCTGAGAGAATATATCAAGATCCACGAGATGGAAGATTTTTTTGGTGACGTACTTGTACCAACCGAAGAAGTGGTTGAAATGCGCGCAGGTCAACGTCGCAAAAGTGAGCGTAAATTTTTTCCAGGTTATGTTTTAGTTCAAATGATCATGAACGATCAATCATGGCATTTGGTTCGCAGCGTTCCGCGCGTTATGGGTTTTATTGGCGGTACGCCAGACAGACCTGCGCCAATTTCAGACAAAGAAGCAGACGCGATTCTTAATCGTCTTGAAAAAGCGAGCGAATCACCCGTTCATAAAACAGTTTATGAAGCAGGTGAGGTTGTGCGTGTTGTGGAAGGCCCCTTTGCTGACTTTAGCGGTGTGGTTGAAGAGGTTGATTACGAGAAAACGCGTATGAAGGTCTCTGTTTCTATTTTTGGGCGTGCAACCCCGGTTGAATTGGATTTTAGCCAAGTAGAAAAAAACTGAGTATTTTTTGCTCAAAGCGTATTGCCAAGGGCGTGAAATTTTATTATAATTTCGCGCCCTTTTGTTTAACGGGGAGTCTGTTCAATTGAGACGGACGTTTGAACCCAAATTTAGGTATTGAGTTATGGCTAAAAAAGTAGAAGCTTATATCAAGCTGCAAGTTTCCGCCGGTATGGCAAATCCAAGTCCACCAGTCGGTCCTGCATTGGGTCAACACGGTGTTAACATCATGGAATTTTGTAAAGCATTTAATGCACGTACAGAATCTATGGAAAAAGGATTGCCAACCCCCGTTGTTATTTCCGTATACAGTGACCGTTCTTTCACTTTCGAACTGAAAACGGCACCTGCTGCTGTTCTGCTGAAAAAAGCAGCTGGCATCAAGTCAGGTTCTGGTCGTCCGAACACAGAGAAAGTGGGTACAGTGACTGACGCTCAAATCCAGGAAATCGCTGAGACTAAAGCGAAAGACATGACAGGTTCTGATCTTGAGGCGATGAAGCGCTCAATTGCAGGTACTGCTCGTTCAATGGGTTTGGTAGTAGAGGGTTAAGACAATGGCAAAATTAACGAAGCGTATGCGCGTAATTCGCGACAAAGTAAACGTGACTCATGAATATGATATCAATGAAGCCCTTGCTCTTTTAAAAGAATTGGCGACAGCAAAATTTGTTGAAAGTGTGGATGTTGCAGTCAATCTTGGCATCGACGCTCGTAAATCAGACCAAAATGTTCGTGGTGCAACAGTGTTGCCACATGGTACAGGCCGTAACGTTCGCGTTGCTGTTTTTGCACAAGGTGCAAATGCAGAAGCTGCGAAAGCTGCAGGCGCTGACATTGTTGGCATGGAAGATTTGGCAGATCAAATCAAAAAAGGCGAAATGAACTTTGACGTTGTTATCGCATCTCCAGATGCAATGCGCGTTGTAGGCCAGCTGGGTACGATTTTAGGCCCACGTGGTTTGATGCCTAACCCTAAAGTTGGGACGGTTTCTCCAAACGTTGCAGAAGCGGTTACAAACGCAAAAGCGGGTCAAGTTCGTTATCGTAATGATAAAAATGGTATTATCCATACAACGATTGGTAAGGTTGATTTTGAACCTGAAAATCTAAAACAAAACCTTGAAGCTCTTTTGGTTGCTTTGAAAAAAGCGAAACCAACTTCAGCAAAAGGCGTTTTCATCAAAAAAGTAAGCATTTCGACCACCATGGGTGCGGGTGTTTCACTTGATCAGAACACGCTGGAAGCAAGCGCAAACTAATTGCTAGAAACGATGAATTATTATAATATTTGTCGTTAAAATTCATGGTTGAGTTCGAATTATCGAACTTCGTCCAAGATCGTAGGCGTTTCTTTTAGGTTACTTTGTATCCTTTGAAACTTAATAAAACCTACGTAGACGGTGCCAGAGCATGATAGATTTTTTCTATTCTTGGATCTGCGCCGTAAATAGCTCATCTGCTCTAAGGCAGTGAGCGGTGTATATACAATCCAGGAGCAAAGCCAAATGGCCTTAAATCTTCAAGACAAACAAGCAATTGTTGCTGAAGTCAACGAAGCTGCCAGTGGTGCCCTTTCTGCAGTTGTAGCTGATTCTCGTGGCGTAGCAGTCGGTGCTATGACAGCTTTACGTAAACAAGCTCGTGAAAACGGCGTTTACATGAAAGTTGTTCGTAATACTCTTGCTCGTCGTGCAATGCAAGGAACCCAATACGAATGTCTTGCTGAGACGTTTGTAGGTCCTTCATTGATCGCGTTCTCTAATGAGCACCCCGGTGCTGCTGCGCGTCTTTTTAAAGATTTCGCAAAAGTGAACAAAGATTTCGAGATCAAAGCTGCTGCATTCGAAGGCGTACTGACTGACGCTGAGCGATTAGCAACCCTGCCAACTTACGACGAAGCGATTGCACGTTTGATGATGTGCATGAAAGAAGCGTCTGCTGGCAAGTTGGTTCGCACTATCGCGGCTATTCGCGACCAAAAAGAAGAAGCAGCGGCATAAATTGCCTTGTTTTTATCTGGTTGTTATTTAAACTAATTGTTGACTTTAAAGAGAGTTGTTATGTCTATCACTAACGAGCAAATCCTAGACGCAGTTGCAGAAATGTCTGTAATGCAAGTTGTTGAACTGATCGAAGCTATGGAAGAGAAGTTCGGTGTAACTGCTGCTTCTGCAGTTGTTTCTGGCGGCGCTGTTGCTGAAGTTGCTGAAGAGCAAACTGAATTTGATGTTATTTTGAAAGAAGTTGGTCCAAACAAAGTTGCAGTTATTAAAGCAGTTCGTGGCGCTACAGGTCTTGGCCTGAAAGAAGCTAAAGCTGTTGTTGATGGCGCTCCAGGTACTTTGAAAGAAGCAGTTTCTAAAGAAGAAGCTGAAACTCTGAAAAAAGGCCTAGAAGAAGTTGGTGCAGTTGTTGAAGTTAAGTAATTATTACTTAGCTTTATAGCCTGAAAAGGCTAATGGCTGGTTGCTAAAATAGCGGCCAGCCTTTTTGCGCTGTAGGGAAGCTGTGAATTTTACACCCCGTTTAGTCACTGCTAACCATGCGACAAAACATCGGAATTAACCCTCTGATGTTCCTACAGTAAACGGTTGGTTATTAGTTACTGTCCCATCTGGACAGTTTGGGTCACTTATCAGCGAGCTGAGGAACCCTATGGTTTACTCTTATACCGAGAAAAAGCGCATCCGTAAGGATTTTGGTAAGCGTCCTCAAGTTTTGGACGTACCATACTTGTTGTCTATCCAACTTGATTCTTTTAAAAAATTTATTGAGCAGGATCCGCAGGGGCAATACGGTCTTGAAGCTGCCTTTCGCTCTGTTTTTCCAATTCAGAGTTACAATGGCAACTCCGAGCTGCAATACGTTAGCTATCGTCTTGGTGAGCCTGTTTTTGATGTAAAAGAATGTCAGATCCGTGGCGTCACTTATTCAGCACCTCTACGCGTGAAATTGCGTTTGGTGATGTTTGATAAAGACGCACCCGCTGGCACTGTAAAAGACATCAAAGAACAAGAAGTCTACATGGGTGAAATTCCACTCATGACGAACAATGGTACCTTTGTTATCAATGGTACTGAGAGGGTTATCGTATCCCAGCTGCATCGTAGCCCGGGTGTCTTTTTCGATAGCGATAAGGGAAAAACCCACTCTTCAGGAAAAGTGCTTTATAACGCACGTATCATTCCTTACCGTGGCTCATGGTTGGATTTTGAATTCGATCCTAAAGACATGCTTTATGTACGTATTGACCGTCGCCGTAAATTGCCAGCGACGATTATTTTGCGTGCTTTGGAATATACAACAGAGCAAATCCTAGATTTGTTCTTTGAAAAAATAACCTTTGAAGTCAAAGGTAAGTCTTTAGTTATGGATTTGGTTCCAGAAAGACTTCGTGGTGAAACCGCGAGCTTTGACGTTGAAAGCAATGGCAAGATTTACATAGAAAAAGGCCGTCGAATTACAGCGCGCCATATTCGCCAGCTTGAAAAAGATCAGGTTACACAAATTGAAGTTCCTGTTGAGTACATCGTCGGAAAAATAGCTGTTCGCGATTATATCAATGAAGAAACTGGCGAGATCATTGCACCCGCGAACCAAGAGCTGAACTTGGAAACGCTGGCACTTTTATCTCAAGCAGGTTACAAGAAAATTGAAACCCTGTTTACCAATGACTTAGATCATGGTCCTTATATGTCAGATACGTTACGTATCGACAGTACCTCTGACCGCTTGAGTGCTTTGGTTGAAATTTATCGCATGATGCGTCCTGGCGAGCCACCTACGCGTGAAGCGGCAGAGCAATTGTTTGAAAGCCTGTTCTTCTCGGAAGATCGTTACGATCTTTCCGCTGTTGGCCGAATGAAATTCAACAGTTCACTTCTTCGTGAAGAAATGGAAGGCTCCGGCGTTCTGAGCCATGACGACATCATTGAAGTCATGCGTAAACTTATCGATATCCGTAATGGTATCGGTGAAGTGGATGACATTGACCACCTTGGTAACCGTCGTATTCGTTCTGTGGGTGAAATGGCAGAAAACCAATTCCGTGTTGGTTTAGTGCGTGTTGAACGTGCAGTAAAAGAGCGTCTAAGCCTTGGCGATCTTGATGCCATCATGCCGCAAGATTTAATCAATGCGAAACCTATTTCTGCTGCTGTAAAAGAGTTTTTTGGCTCTTCTCAGTTGTCCCAGTTTATGGATCAGAATAATCCTTTGTCAGAAGTTACGCACAAGCGTCGTATTTCTGCTTTGGGTCCAGGTGGTTTAACGCGTGAGCGTGCCGGTTTTGAAGTGCGTGACGTACACGCAACTCACTACGGTCGCTTGTGTCCAATTGAAACCCCTGAAGGTCCAAACATTGGTTTGATCAACTCACTTTCAGCGTTTGCGCGTACGAATCCTTACGGCTTCCTAGAAACGCCATACCGCAAAGTGATTGAAGGCCAAGTTACCGATCAAATTGATTATTTGTCAGCAATCGAAGAAGGCCAATTCGTTATCGCACAGGCCAACGCCGTGTTGAACGAAGACGGTTCTTTTGCCGATGAATTGATCACTGCGCGTCAGAAAGGTGATTCAGGCTTACACCCACGTGATCATGTTCAATATATGGACGTTGCAACGAACCAGCTTGTTTCTGTTGCAGCATCATTGATTCCATTCCTTGAACACGATGATGCGAACCGTGCCCTGATGGGTGCGAACATGCAACGTCAAGCCGTACCGACTTTACGCGCTGAAAAGCCTTTAGTTGGAACTGGGATTGAACGCGCTGTAGCTGTTGACTCCGGTGTAACTGCCGTAGCCAAACGTGGCGGTATGGTTCAATCTGTTGATGCATCACGTATTGTTATCAAGGTAAATGAAGAAGAGCTGATCCTCGGTGAAGCCGGTATCGACATTTATAACCTGACAAAATACACCCGTTCAAACCAAAACACCTGTATCAACCAGCGTCCAACAGTGATGCCGGGTGAACCTGTGGCACGGGGTGACGTTTTAGCCGATGGTCCTTCTACTGATTTGGGCGAATTGGCTCTAGGGCAGAACATGCGTATCGCATTCATGCCTTGGAATGGTTATAACTTCGAAGATTCCATCTTGGTATCTGAGCGTGTTGTTCAAGAAGACCGCTTAACAACTATCCACATTCAAGAGTTATCTTGTGTGGCGCGTGATACCAAATTGGGCAGTGAAGAAATCACAGCAGACATTCCGAATGTCGGTGAAGCCGCGCTTTCTAAATTGGATGAGTCGGGTGTTGTTTACATCGGCGCTGAAGTAAAAGGCGGAGATATTCTTGTTGGTAAAGTGACACCTAAAGGTGAAACGCAACTGACACCAGAAGAAAAACTGCTTCGTGCTATTTTCGGTGAAAAAGCTTCGGACGTAAAAGATTCGTCTTTGCGCGTTCCAAACGGTGTGTACGGTACGGTTATTGACGTACAAGTTTTCACCCGTGATGGCGTTGAGAAAGACAAGCGTGCGCTTGAAATTGAAGAAATGCAGCTTAAAGAAGCCAAAAAAGACCTGACAGAAGAGTTTTCTATTTTTGAAGGTGGCTTGCTGGCTCGTGTTCGCGGCGTTTTAGAACAAGCGAATTACAGCGAAGAAAAATTGAGAAACATGGATCGTCGTAACCTGTTCTCACAAACTCTCGATGATGAAAATCTGCAAACGCAGCTTGAGCAATTGGCTGAACAGTATGATGAATTGAAATCAGAGTTTGATAAGAAGTTCGATACGAAGCGTCGTAAAATCACTCAAGGTGATGACTTGGCACCGGGTGTCCTTAAAATTGTTAAGGTTTACTTGGCCGTTAAGCGTCGTATACAGCCTGGTGATAAAATGGCCGGCCGTCATGGTAACAAGGGGGTTATCTCGAAAATTAACCCTGTTGAAGACATGCCTTATGACGAAAACGGTGATCCAATTGACATCGTATTGAACCCACTGGGTGTACCGTCTCGTATGAACATCGGTCAGATCCTTGAAACCCACCTTGGCCTTGCGGCAAAAGGTATTGGTAACAAGATCAACAAGATGCTTAAAGAGCAGCAAGAACTTTCGAAATTCCGTGAGTTGTTGCAAAAAGTGTACAGCTTGGGTGATACACGTCAAAAGGTGAATATCAGTGAGTTTACTGATGCCGAAGTTCGCACTTTGATTGAAAATCTACGCGCAGGTCTTCCTATCGCAACCCCCGTGTTCGATGGCGCACCTGAAACATCAATTAAAGAGTTGTTGAAACTGGCTGACTTGCCAGAGTCTGGACAGCTGACTTTATTTGATGGCCGTACAGGTGATAAGTTTGAACGTCCAGTAACGGTAGGTTACATGTACATGCTCAAACTGAACCACTTGGTTGATGACAAGATGCACGCCCGTTCTACCGGTTCTTATAGCCTGGTTACTCAGCAACCGCTGGGTGGTAAGGCGCAGTTCGGTGGTCAGCGTTTCGGAGAGATGGAAGTATGGGCGCTTGAAGCATATGGCGCAGCATACACCTTGCAAGAAATGTTGACGGTTAAATCCGATGACGTGAACGGCCGAACGAAGATGTATAAAAACATTGTTGACGGCGATCATCGTATGGAACCGGGTATGCCGGAATCTTTCAATGTATTGTTGAAAGAAATCCGCTCGTTGGCTATCAACATCGAGCTGGAAGACGAATAAGCGAAAGCTTGACGTTTTTTCTGGTATAAATTGAAGGCGCTGAATGTCAGCGCCTTTATGGGTCAACTCCTCACAGGGGCCGAATGTGAAAGACTTACTTAAGTTTCTCAAAGCTCAACATAAGACCGAAGAATTTGATGCAATCAAAATCGGTCTTGCTTCGCCAGACATGATTCGCTCATGGTCTTTTGGTGAAGTGAAAAAGCCAGAAACGATAAATTACCGTACCTTCAAGCCTGAGCGTGACGGTCTTTTTTGTGCGCGTATTTTTGGCCCAGTAAAAGACTACGAATGTCTTTGTGGTAAATATAAGCGCCTGAAACACCGTGGCGTCATATGTGAAAAATGTGGCGTTGAAGTGACTCAAACTAAAGTTCGTCGTGATCGTATGGGTCACATTGAACTGGCTTCACCTGTCGCTCACATTTGGTTTTTAAAATCATTGCCAAGCCGAATTGGTTTGTTGATGGACATGCCTTTGCGCGATATCGAGCGTGTACTGTACTTCGAATCTTATGTCGTTATTGAACCCGGCATGACCGATCTTGAACGCAGCCAAATGCTGACCGAAGAACAGTACCTTGATGCTTTAGAGCAATGGGGTGATGAATTTGATGCTCGCATGGGCGCCGAAGCGGTAAAAGCCTTACTGGCCAATATGGATTTACGCGCAGAAGCTGAACTGATGCGTGAAGAGCTAGAAGAAAGCAACTCAGAAACCAAACGTAAAAAAATCACCAAGCGTTTGAAATTGGTTGAAGCATTTGTTCAGTCTGGAAACAATCCAGAGTGGATGGTTTTAACCGTTCTGCCTGTATTACCCCCTGATTTACGCCCACTCGTTCCTTTGGACGGGGGCCGTTTTGCAACGTCAGACTTGAACGATCTTTATCGTCGCGTTATCAACCGTAATAACCGTTTGAAGCGCCTGCTTGATTTGGCAGCCCCTGACATTATTGTGCGAAACGAAAAACGCATGCTTCAAGAGTCAGTGGATGCGTTGCTTGATAATGGACGTCGTGGTCGCGCGATCACAGGTTCAAATAAACGTCCTCTAAAATCTTTGGCTGACATGATCAAAGGTAAGCAAGGTCGTTTCCGTCAAAACTTATTGGGTAAACGTGTAGATTACTCGGGTCGTTCGGTGATTACCGTAGGGCCTTATTTGCGTCTGCATCAATGTGGTCTTCCTAAGAAGATGGCATTGGAACTGTTCAAGCCTTTCATTTATGGCAAGCTAGAAGCCCGTGGTCTTGCAACCACCATTAAAGCTGCAAAGAAAATGGTTGAGCGTGAAGAAGCGGTTGTTTGGGATGTCTTAGATGACGTTATCCGCGAACACCCCGTCCTTCTAAACCGTGCACCGACTTTGCACCGCTTGGGTATTCAGGCATTTGAACCTGTTCTTATCGAAGGTAAAGCAATTCAGCTGCATCCCCTCGTTTGTGCGGCCTATAACGCCGACTTCGATGGTGACCAAATGGCGGTCCACGTACCGCTTACATTGGAAGCCCAGCTTGAAGCCCGCGCTTTGATGATGTCAACAAACAACATTCTTTCTCCTGCGTCCGGTGAGCCTATCATCGTGCCGTCTCAGGATGTCGTGTTGGGTCTGTATTACATGACCCGAGACAGAATCAACGCCAAAGGCGAAGGTTTATACCTTTCGGGTCCTGCGGAAGCTGAAAAAGCCTACCGTACAGGACATGCAGAATTGCATGCCTGTGTAAAAGTTCGCATCAAAGAAGTTTTGATTGATGAGCTGGGTAACCGCAGTGAAAATGTTGGGCTTGTGGATACGACGATTGGCCGCGCGATGTTGTGGCAAATTGTTCCTAAAGGCTTGCCATACAGCATTGTTAACCAATCTCTCGGTAAAAAGCAGATCTCTAATTTGCTGAATACTTGTTACCGTAAATTGGGTCTAAAAGACACGGTTGTTTTCGCTGACCAAATCATGTACACCGGTTTCGCTTATGCGGCACTTTCTGGTGTGTCTGTTGGTATCGATGACATGGTGATCCCACAAGCTAAATACGATCTGATTGAAGCGGCAGAAGCCGAAGTTGCAGAAATTCAAGAGCAATTCCAATCAGGTTTAGTTACGGCAGGTGAGCGTTATAACAAGGTGATCGATATCTGGGCTGCGGCAAACGAACAAGTTGCTAAAGCGATGATGGATAATTTGTCTTTTGACACCGTCTTAAACCGTGATGGTGAAAGAGTCGATCAAAAATCCTTTAACAGCGTTTACATGATGGCAGATTCCGGAGCACGTGGTTCTGCCGCTCAGATCCGTCAGTTGGCGGGTATGCGTGGCTTGATGGCGAAACCTGATGGTTCTATCATCGAAACCCCGATCACAGCAAACTTCCGCGAAGGTTTGAACGTACTTCAGTACTTCATCTCAACGCATGGTGCGCGTAAAGGTCTTGCGGATACCGCACTTAAAACAGCAAACTCAGGTTATTTGACCCGTCGTCTTGTTGACGTGGCTCAAGATGTTGTGATCACAGAAACAGATTGTGGTACCAGTGAAGGTATTCACATGATGGCGGTTATTGAAGGTGGTGACGTTAAAGAAGCATTGCGTGATCGCGTTCTCGGTCGTGTGGTTGCTGAAGATGTTCTTAAGCCTGGAACCGATGAAGTGCTTGCTGCACGTAACACCCTTCTTGATGAGAAGTGGTGTGAAATCTTAGAGATCAATTCCGTTGACCAAATTAAAGTGCGTTCTGTTGTAAGTTGCGAAACCGACTTCGGTTGCTGTGCAAACTGCTACGGACGTGATTTGGCGCGTGGTCACATCGTGAATCACGGTGAAGCGGTCGGTGTTATCGCGGCTCAGTCTATCGGTGAACCCGGTACACAGTTGACCATGCGTACGTTCCACATTGGTGGCGCGGCATCGCGTGCGGCAGCAGAAAACAGCATTCAAGTGAAGAACAACGGTTCTTTGCATTTGCATAATGCCAAATTTGTTGTGAACAGTATCGGCAAGCTTGTCATTACATCTCGCGCTTCTGAATTGACGATTGTGGATGAATTTGGTCGTACGAAAGAAAGCTATAAGCTTCCTTACGGAACACTTTTGACAAAAGCAAGTGGTGCCACCGTTGTTATCGGTGAGACCGTCGCAAATTGGGATCCGCATACGATGCCAATTATCACAGAAGTAGAAGGTCGCATTGAATTCATTGATATGGTTGACGGTATTACTGTTCAACGTCAAACCGATGATTTAACTGGTCTTTCTTCAATGGTGATTTTGGATGCAGCGGAACGGACCATGTCCGGTAAAGACATGCGTCCAATGGTTCGCTTAATGGATGCTGCTGGCAAAGATGTCATGATCCCTGGTACTGACATGCCTGCACAATATTTCCTTCCTGGTAAAGCGATTGTCCAGTTAGAAGATGGTGCAAACGTAGGTATCGGTGATACGTTATCGCGTATTCCACAAGAATCTGGCGGTACGAAAGATATCACGGGTGGTTTACCACGCGTAGCTGACTTGTTTGAAGCCCGTAAGCCGAAAGAGCCTGCAATTTTGGCTGAAGTGACAGGTGCGATTTCGTTTGGTAAAGAAACCAAAGGGAAACGTCGTCTTATCATTACTCCAATGGACGCTTCACCTTACGAAGAGATGATCCCTAAATGGCGTCAACTTAACGTATTTGAAGGTGAAAAAGTTGAGAAGGGTGATGTTATTGCCGATGGTCCTGAGTCACCTCATGACATTCTTCGCTTGCGTGGCGTACGTGCGGTAACTG
This sequence comes from uncultured Enterovibrio sp., assembly GCA_947040595.1. Lineage (GTDB taxonomy): Bacteria > Pseudomonadota > Gammaproteobacteria > Enterobacterales > Vibrionaceae > Enterovibrio. Next base: position 11,820 of record CAMRBZ010000080.1, read on the forward strand.
AGTACATCACGAATGAAGTTCAAGACGTTTATCGTTTGCAAGGCGTAAAAATAAACGATAAGCACATTGAAACCATTGTTCGCCAAATGTTGCGTAAAGTGACGATCACATCTTCTGGGGACTCAGAATTCCTTGAAGGTGAGCAGGTAGAATTCTCTCGCGTGACCATTGCAAACCGTGTACTTGAAGATGCAGGTAAACGTATTGCAACTTATGGACGTGATCTGCTAGGTATTACGAAAGCCTCTTTGGCGACGGAATCCTTTATTTCGGCGGCCTCTTTCCAAGAAACAACGCGCGTTCTTACTGAAGCGGCTGTATCTGGTAAGCGTGATGAACTCCGTGGTCTGAAAGAAAACGTGATCGTGGGTCGTTTGATCCCTGCGGGAACCGGATTCTCTTACCATAAAGTGCGTCAAGAGAAGCGCTTGGCAGCTCAAGAGCCAGTTATTATTCCGCAAATTGATGCAGAACAAGCCACACATGATTTGGCTGCATTGTTGAATGCGGGTTTGAATAACGATTAATCTTCGTGATTTAAACAAATAAAAAGCACCCTCCGGGGTGCTTTTTTTTTGAACCGACATTGGGCGATGGCTTCATTGGGGCAGCCGAGCTGCGCGTATTATACCCATTCCAGTAAGTAGTTAACTATATCCGTCCCCTTTGAAACTGCATGGGTGTTGGCTGCGCTCTCTCAGCCCAATCACATAGTCCCTCTATGCTCAGGGGCTTCGTTCGCTTGCCGCTTACACGCATCTTCAATTCCTTTGGGTATAATGGGAAATAAACTAAAAAAGATCCTCTAATTAAAATACCGCATTAAAAATCTTATTTTTAATTAATGATCTTAATAAGATTAAATCTTTTTAAAAACAAGAAAATAGAATGTTCACTCATTTAATGCAAACGGCTCCAATATGAATAAGTTTTTCTTCAAATATTGAACTAGTATTTTACAGCCTTGAAAAATACTTTTATCTAAACAAAACTCATATCGTCTGATAGAAAAAATAACGAAAAATCATGTTTTAATTCAATGTAACAATACGAATTAAATAAATTTACAAATAAACAAGAACTTATTTAAAGAAGGTGTACTATGCGTTTATTAGCTTTATTCTTTGCTTTTATTTCTTCTTCTGCCATGGCAGGAGTTGACTCAACCCATCAAATATTTTTCGGCGAAAATACACCCTCCGTTGAAAGCTGTGGTGCACATGGAAGAATGCTTAAACCTTCAGAAATAGAGAATATTGGTAGAAGTAATCTCTGCCGAGATGTCTCCTCTCCTTGGGGGCTTTGGAAAATAATGGGGGATGATGGAACATTCTGGACACTGACAGGCTCAGGTTATAATTGTGATATGAAACCAGGTTCAAATCCGTACAATCAATCTCTTTGTGTAATGAATGACGTCTCATCGAGCAATACAAGCTATGGTTTTGAATCTCATGATTATAAAGGTATTTATCCTTGGAGCGGACAAGCCAGAATTAATGGGATCGGCGATGAAGTGAGCAACAGCTCAATCAGATCATTCAAATTAGGTGACGGCGTTCAGTTAATCGCCTATCCAGAGAGTAATTTTAAAGGCATTGCAGAGGTTTATACGCAATCTGTCAATGATACTGGGTTTGAAGTTAAATCCTATAAATTAAAAGTTTTGCAAACAGAAGAAAATGTCACATTCGATCTTTTATCTCACTCTCCTTATAGAACTTGCTTAAAGCTTAAAGCTTCTTTATCTGTTGATGATATCACAAGCTTTTGTTCTGAAGACATGGGAGGCCCCTCTAAAGTATTGACACAAATTGCAACCCAGCAGATGCAAGATACTGTCGCTGTATATATCGAAGAATATTTAAGTCCTGAAGTTCAAGGCGCTTACACGGGTGTTATTTATCTTTCATTTGACGGTCAAGGTTCCTTTTCAATTGGGCATACAGCGCTACCTCAACAGCTCTCTGTAACTCAAAATGGAAATAACTTATCCTTTGTGTATAAATAGAATAAATAATGAAAGAAATCGGCAAAAAGAGTTAATCTTTTTGCCGATTTTTTCGTTTATTCTGCGCCCAAAGGAATTGAAGATGCGTGCTTGTTGTTGAGATGAGCGATCTATGCTCAGGGGCTTCACTCGTTTGCCGCAGGCGCGCATCTTCAAGTGTCCTGAGTAAAACGTAAAACAGAAACGCTTTGTTATATAAAAACTATACCTGTCGCCTTTGAAACTGCGTGGGTGTTGGTTTCTCTCGCTCAGGCCAATCACAGAGTCCATCTATGCTCAGGGCCTTCACTCGTTTGGCGCAGGCGCGCATCTTCAAGTGTCTTGGGGATGAATTACCATCACATTGCTTTAATTG
>CAMRBZ010000081.1 GCA_947040595.1 uncultured Enterovibrio sp.
CCAAGACCCACGCGGTTTCAAAGGCGACGGGTATACTATTTGATTGGACTGAAAGAGCGTAGCCAACACCCAGACAACTTCAAAAGCGACGGGTATACCCTACATCCATTCAAAAAAGTCCCCTTTTAAAATGAAAAGAGATCCACATTAAAAATCATAGAAAATAAAGACTAGACCAAAGGCTTTTGATTCGAAATAGCAAGGAGAAACCATGAAAGACTCTTTTTTGAAGAACCTGAAAAAGGCAATAAAATTCATTGTATTGAATAATAGAGAAGCTCAAAAAGCAACTTTAAACATCCCGACTCAAAAGTCAAAAAATAACATGTTGAATTCTTCTTTTTTTATTTTTAAAACGCATGATCTTCCCTTGAAAAGAACGAAAAAGTCTTAATTAAAAATGACAACACCCCCAATACATAAAAGGACTTTTAAATATTCAATGATGAAAAAAATAAAAGACAAAATAAAAATATTTGCAAAGGGTAAATATTCATTAAAAACACACATTGCATCCCTTTTTTTTATTATCCTCTCAATGATCTCGTTGTTCTTGATTTTAATGAGTTTCAATGACTCAAAATCCCTCAATGAAACATTAGCCAAAGAAAGAATAAATCAAAGTGAAGAACAAATACGCCTTACCTTTCAAAAAATGACCACCTCTTTATTCACTTCACTTAATATTCTTTCCAGCTCCGACTTTGCAGAACAATTACGTTTTGATAACAAAGGACAATGGGTAGAGACATCCAATATCATCTTAAAAAACAATCCTGATATTTTGTCTATTTATCTCGGTTTTGATGATGAGCGATCTGTTTTTTTTAGAAGCCTACGCCCTTCTTTTATGCGTTCCGTTTTTTCAGCCCCTAAAAAAGCCCTTCTTATGATGGAAATTAATCAAAAAAACGGTCTGCAAATGCAGTATTTTTATGACGATAAAAACCATCTTCTCGAAACAAAAGAAAAAGAAAGCCATTTTCGTCCCACCCAAAGAGCCTGGTTTTATAGCGCGCCTTCAAACGGTCAGATCTATGTCACCCCGGCCTATACTTACCACTTTATAAACAAGCGCGGCATTTCATTTTCTAAACGTGTACCCAAGGCAAATGCAGTGATTGCCATGGATGTCACAGTGCATTCTTTTGATCTTTTATTGCACTCTCTGACTTTGGCAAATAAAACTCAAATTATTATTTTTGATAAGAATAAATTTGTCATAGCAGAACGCGGCTTAAAAGTGCCCCCACAAAAAATGGAAGAAAATCGCTTTCCAAACACCCCGCTTCATCGTTTACTTAAGATCCCTCATTGGAAAGAAATGGTTGAAGAAATCGAATTTAAAGGTCAAACATGGGTCATTAATTTAGTTAAAATTGATGCGTTTAAGGAGCAAAGCTTTTGGCTTGCAAAAGCCGTCCCTAAAAATGAGCTGATACGCGACGCTTTAGCCTCACGGAACAAGCAAATCGTTTTAACCTTGATTTTATTGCTCTTCGGAATTGGTATGATCTTATGGGCCTCAGAAAAAATAGCGCGGCGATTAAAATCATTGAATGATGCCACCTTTCAGATTCGAAATCTCAATTTCAATTTCACAAACTTGCAAATGCCCGAATCAAACATCATTGAAATGAATGATTTATCCGACTCTTTTTCGATCATGTCCAGCACCCTCGCGCGATTTCTTGCTACCTTGCAAGCGGTCTCTAAAAGCGCTGATTTTGACTATTTACTGAACGACATTGTGCTGCAATGCCAAAAAACAAGCCAAGCGGATCTTGTGATCATGTGGTCAAAAAAATCCAATGAAAACGAAAATATCTGCGTCTTGGCCCATTATCCATCCCCCCTCGCAGACTCGAAAATAGATTTTCAAAACCTTGTTGAAAAATGCCCTGAATTAAAAAATCTCAATGAAAATAAAGTGATCACTTTTAGCCCAAACCAAAAAGACAAACAAAAGAAACGATTTCCGCACGCCCTTAAACGTGGGTGGGTTTTTCCTTTATGTGATCGAAATAATCAAAATATTGGCCATGTATTGATTGGCTTTAATCGAACCTTAAAACCAGAACAAGAAAATAAAATTCATTTTATTCAAGCATTTTTAAGCTTTGTTTCCTTGATCACAGAAAACAGATCCCATATTGCCGCTCAAAAAGCCCTTTTTTCTTCTTTGATTGAAATGCTGGCCTCTGCAATTGATACAAAATCTCCCTATACAGGAGGACATTGCCAACGGGTCCCCGAGCTCACTTTTATGCTTGCGGAGGCGGCCAATCAAGATAAAAGGGCCTTTCCTGATTTCAATTTAGACGCCTCTTCCAGAGAAGCCTTGCACATTGCCGCCTGGCTTCATGACTGCGGAAAAGTGACCACCCCGGAATATGTCGTCGACAAGGCCACAAAACTGGAAACCATCTACAACCGAATTCATGAAATAAGAACACGTTTTGAAGTTTTAAAGCGAGATGCAAAAATAAGGTATTGGGAACAATACCACCAAGGTAAAACCCCCATTGAAACCCTCAAGGCAGAGCTTAAAAAAGAAGAAGCGGCGTTAGATGCGGATTTTGCTTTTATTGCACAATGCAATGTGGGTGACATTGAGATGAGTGAAATCCAATTAAGTCGAATGGAAAAGATAGGAAATACCCTTTGGGAACGCACGATGAACGATACTTTAGGCCTGTCTTGTGAAGAGCTTGTCCGTCGTTCTTTTCGAGACACCCCCCCTCTTCCTTGCAAAGAGACTCTTTTAAAAGACACAAGCTGTCACGAAATTCACAGATCAAAAAAACAAAAGAATAAATACACCCATTGGCCTTTTAAAATTCAGATCCCCCGATTGCAATACAATCGAGGAGAGCGTCATAACCTCAGCGTAAAAAAAGGCACTCTCACAGAAGAAGAACGATTTATCATCAATGATCACATCGTTCAGACCATCATCATGCTCAATAAACTGCCCTATCCCGAGCATTTAAAAGGGATCCCCTCGATGGCTGGTGCGCACCATGAAAAGCTGAATGGATTAGGTTATCCCATGCGCTTAAAAGGAAACGAAATATCTTTTGAAACAAGAATAATGACCATTGCAGATATTTTTGAAGCCTTAACCGCCAGTGATCGCCCCTACAAAAAAGCCCTCTCACTCCATGAAGCGCTCCATATTTTAGCCAAAATGGCCAAAAACAATCACATCGACCTTCCTTTGTTTCGCTTTTTTGTTGAGAAAAAAATATACCTTCAATACGCAAAGCGCTTTCTTCCTAAAAATCAACACGATATTGTTGATGAAAAAGAAATATTGGCCATTTTATACTCAAAGTAATTGAGGTTTCGTGCCTGCGTAAAGCGAGCCTAGCCCCTGAGCATAGAATAAGTCTGTGATTGGGCACAGTGAGCCTAGCCAGCACCCACACAGATTCAAAAGCGGCGGGTATAAAGGGAATTTAAACAAAGAAAAAACAACCGCTTTCTTTTTTTAAATGCCCCAAAGAAGGTTAAATAATAGAGCGCCCCAATGAAATAACCACACGTCTGTTTTTATTTCGCCCAATAGGATCGTCATTGTCTGCAATAGGACGGCGCTCGCCGTACGCATGCACTTCTATTCTGTCTTTTGGTAAACCCAAGGACATAAAATAATCTTCCAATTTCTTGGCACGCGCATCCGCAATACGTTGATTCACCGCTTTTGCCCCTAATGAGTCGGTGTAAGTGGCCATCAAGACCAAATCAATGTCTGGGCTGTACCTTACAAACTCTGCAATTTGGGTCAATTTGACCAAGGAGACCTTGTTCAGCTCATCGCTGTCTTTATCATAATGAAGTACATTAAAAGCAATATCGTCGAAGGCATAAGGCAATAAACGAGAAATACAAAGACGGAATTCATTGTATGGTTTTAAAAATGACACGGAAGACAAAGACACATTGACCCGTTGATTTCTGTTCCGCCACTCTTGAAAACTAAAGGTCGGGTACCGCCCGATTTCTAATTCAGAAAGCATATTCCAAGCCGTTTTCCCCTCCACAAATCCATTAAATTGCTTATAAAAACGAAGGCGGTCTATGTATTGCGCAGACAGGCCTGGTTTCCAAACGGCGGGCATGGAGACCAAGGCGACATTTTCAGTTTTCCCCATAGGCAAACGCAACGCCATTTCAAAATTTAAATTGATATTTTTGCTGGCACGAGAGCTAAATGTGGCCGTTGCATAATTCGGGATAGGATGCTCAATACGGCATTCAATGGGGGTATCAACGGTGACTTTCCATACAGACTCCATCGGTTTTGCACCATAAAATGTACTGGCATGGAGGCCCATCGGCCACAAAATCAAAAGAGCCAAAAAAGGAAAGTGAAATAGGGCTGAACACTTCATAGCAAGGTTTTTCCTTTTTTTGTCGGTAAATCCATTGTCTTCTATATGCTATCGGACACGCAGCGTGTTTTTTTAGTTTTTATTTTATATTCACTCAAAGATTTTAAAATATCTAATGCATGGCCTTTAGAACAAAATCCCCTTCTGCCATAATGCGTCCCCTGATTTATTTTATGTTTATGCTCATGACTCAAGAAACCAACCTAAATACATTAAAATCTCGATTTCGAGGCTATTTTCCTGTTGTTATCGATGTTGAAACGGCCGGTTTTAATGCAAAAACGGATGCCCTGTTAGAAATTTGTGCCATCACATTAAAAATGGATGAAGAAGGTTGGCTACACACAGATAAAACCCTTCATTTTCATGTCACCCCTTTTGAAGGTGCCAATTTAGAAAAAGAAGCCCTTGAATTTAACGGCATTCGAGAGCCTTTTAGTCTTTTGCGCGGCGCTATCGATGAAGGGCAAGCCCTCAAAGACATTTTTGGCCTCATTCGAAAAGAACAAAAAGCCGCCCAATGCCAACGTGCAATTATGGTCGCCCATAACGCCAACTTTGACTTGAGTTTCCTGATGGCCGCAGCCCAACGCGCCCATTTAAAACGGAATCCTTTTCATCCTTTTGTGACGCTGGATACCGCCGCCTTAAGTGGATTAACCTTAGGACAAACGGTGCTCGCCAAGGCCTGTATCGCAGCAGGGATCCCTTTTGATAATGCCAAAGCGCATTCGGCTTTGTATGACACCCAGCGCACAGCCGATCTTTTTTGTATCATGGTCAATCGCTGGAAGACATTAGGAGGCTGGCCTCCTCCCGCCACCGAAGACTGAGCCGCTTCAACGCCGAAGATGCTCAGCTATTTTCCCTAAAAAAAGACCGCAATATACCCGTCGCCTTTGAGCATCGATGGACGCTGTGATTGAGCGCGACGAGCGTAGCCAACACACACGCAGATTCAAAGGCTGCGGGTATATTTTCTTTTACTCAGGAAAATACCGAGATCATTCATTTTCCTGTCTCTTTATGTTCAACATCTTATTCAACCGTCATTCCGCTACTCACCTCCATTTTTTAAAATCTGACGTTGAAATCAAAATTGAAATACAAATTTTTCACGTAGCCTCACGCGCAGGCATGCATGCGCAGGCATGAATTTATGGACTAACCCTCATCGTGACACCGATAAATCAATGTTATTTTCGCATGTGCAAAATGCCGGATTTAAACGGATTCGTCCTAAAAAGAAAATAAATCAAAAAAAGAAGATCAATCCAAATAAATATTTGGACCTTCTTGTGAGTACAGATTACAGATAAGCGCAAATTTAATTTCTTAATTAGAATAATAAGTTATCAAAAACTCACACCGTATTTCCCCTTCTTTTCACCCCGCAATATCAGATTAACAAACGACCCAGAGAGGGATAAGCCTAGATTTCACTCGACTTCGTGAAAAAAATCCGCAGACTGGGATTTTCGACATTAAAAATTTTAATACTCAAACCACCCACAGCTCACTCAGACGTTTGTGGGACATCGTAACGGAATAACACAATATGAATCCTATTCTCATTTCTGTTTGTGTCATGTTGATATTGGCCCTTCTTAGGGTCAATGTCGTAATCGCACTTACGTTCAGCGCGCTTCTTGGAGGCGTTATCAGTGGACTTTCCTTAACGGAAACCATCTCCGCTTTTGAAGAAGGTCTTGGTGGTGGAGCCACCATTGCTCTAAGTTATGCCATGTTAGGCACCTTTGCTGTTGCTATCAGCCGCTCAGGGATCACCGATATTCTTGCACAAAGCCTCATCAAAAAGATTAAATGCAATAACAGCACGAAGAACACCTTTTTTCTAAAATATTTCGTCCTCGTGATCATTGCTCTTGTAACCATTTCATCACAAAACGTGATCCCCGTTCACATTGCTTTTATTCCAATACTCATCCCGCCGCTGTTACACGTTTTTGAAAAATTGAAATTAGATCGTCGTCTCGTCGCCTGTACTTTAACATTTGGCCTGATCACGCCTTATATGACCCTTCCTATCGGTTTTGGCGGGATCTTTTTAAATAACATCTTACTCAAAAATTTACACGACAACGGATTAGACATCAGTGCAAACCAAGTGCCTATCGCCATGCTCTTGCCTGCCGCTGGAATGCTTTTTGGCTTACTGACCGCCGCCTTTTTTAGCTATAGAAAACCGCGCCATTATTCAGAAGAAAAAATTCTGAACGCAGAGCCTGAAAAAATGGAATTTAACTCGAAAAGCATACGGGTTGCCTTGATTGCCATTGTCATCGCCTTAAGTGCGCAATTGTATACAGGCTCGATGATTGTCGGGGCACTTGCTGGCTTTATGATCTTTATCCTAGGCGGCGTCATAAAATGGAAAGAGACCAGCGATATTTTCACGCGGGGCGTTCAAATGATGGCCATGATAGGTTTTATCATGATTTCAGCCGCTGGGTTCGCTGCGGTCATGAAAGCCACGGGCGGGGTTGAAACCTTGGTCGGCTCTTTGTCTTCAACCATTGGTGATAACAAAGGGTTTGCAGCCTTCTTCATGCTCCTCGTCGGTTTGTTGGTGACCATGGGGATCGGCTCTTCCTTCTCAACCATTCCAATTCTTTCGACTATTTATGTTCCATTGGCCCTTTCATTTGGCTTTTCACCTCTGGCTATCGTGGCCCTGATTGGTACTGCAGCCGCCCTCGGCGATGCAGGCTCGCCCGCTTCAGACTCCACGCTCGGTCCCACATCCGGCCTCAATGCCGATGGACAACATGAGCATATTTGGGACACAGTGGTGCCCACATTTATCCATTACAACCTGCCGTTGCTTGCTTTTGGTTGGATAGCCATCATGACGCTTTAAAAAAGCAAACCCCCTCAAATAAATAAAGCCGCACAATATGCGGCTTTATTTATATCAACCTAAGTCAATATTTAATCGTTTTTATACCCGTCGCCTTTGAAACTGCGTGGGGTTGGCTGCTCTCGCGCAGGCCAATCACACAGTTGATCTATGCTCAGGGCCTTCACTGATTTTCCACCTACACGCATCTTCAAGTCTCTTGGGTATACTTTACCCAAATCACGTTAACTGTCTTGGGGAAAGGTTACTCTTTTACATCATCCGCATCCGTTTTTTGACGAGATGCAGCCTCTTTGATCAAAGGCTGAAGCTCCCCCTTTTGAAACATTTCAATGATAATATCACAGCCACCAATGAGCTCTCCTTCAATCCATAACTGAGGAAAAGTCGGCCATTGAGCAAAAGCAGGAAGCGCGCTACGTATATCTGGATGTTGCAAAATATCAACGTAAGCGAATTTTTCGCCACAGGCCATCAAGGTCTGTGTTGCTTGAGAAGAAAAACCACAGCTTGGTAGCTTCGGTGAACCTTTCATGTAAAGTAAAATACTGTGATCTTTTATTTGTTGTTTAATTTTATCGATAGTTTCCATTTATATCTCCTTTCCCCTCATTGATTATTTTCCTATTTTAACGTTAAAAAACAGAAAAAAAAATCCTAAAAAAAAGAGGGATTATTGTCTAACAAAATAATAAAAATAATCTTTAAATCAACTAAAAACTTGCTACACTGTTCCTCAGCCAAACAATACGTTAAGTCAATAATCCACATGTAATTATTGGATTATATTGTATAAAACTCACTAAATAAAATAGCAGGGCTTTTTGCCTTTCACGGAGAATCAAACATGGCATTTCAACTACCCCCACTTCCTTTTGACAAAAAAGCATTAGAGCCTCATTTTTCACAAGAAACATTGGAATACCATTACGGAAAACACCACAACACTTATGTGGTTAAACTCAATGGTTTAATTGAAGGCTCTGAGCTCGAAAATAAAACATTAGAAGACATAATAAAAACATCAACAGGCGCGGTTTTCAATAACGCAGCACAAATTTGGAATCACACCTTTTATTGGCATTGCTTAAGCCCAAATGGCGGTGGTGAACCTACAGGCGCTCTGGCTGAAGCGATTACGGCCTCTTTCGGATCGTTTGATAACTTTAAAGCAAAATTCACCGATTCTGCTATTAACAATTTTGGTTCGTCTTGGACTTGGCTCATTAAAAAAGCCAACGGCTCTTTAGACATTTTGAACACATCAAACGCGGGAACCCCATTAACAGAAGAAGGGATCCTTCCTTTGCTGACCGTGGATCTTTGGGAACATGCTTATTACATCGACCACCGTAATCTGCGCCCTGACTACATGAATGCTTTTTGGGCTTGTGTAAACTGGGAATTTGTTTCAGAAAATTTTAACGCCTAAATTCCTGTATTAAGGCTATATACCCAAAGTAATTGAAGATGCGCACCTGCACTAAGCGAGTGAAGCCCCTCAGCATAGATGAATGCTGTGATTGGGCTGCGCGAGCGTAGCCAACACCCACGCAGCTTCAAAGGCGACAGGTATAACCCATAAAAAATGCAGCTTAAATTGAAGAAAACGCTTTAAGCTGCATTTTGTTGAAAATCACCGCACCTTTTTTAAAATCAATCCCTTGCCTTCTCTTTTCACTCCCCGAGAGCAAACAAGAGCAAGCGTCTCGTGCTTACAAAAGATCAGAACTTATTTTCAGATAATTTAGTGATCACCCGCTTTAAAAGCTCAATGCGCGGCGAAATAGAGAGCAATTCCAGATATTCATTTTCAGTATGAAATCCAGCGCCAATCGGACCCAAACCGTCCAATGTTGGCACCCCCAAAACAGAGGTCAGATTTGCATCAGAGCCGCCTCCCACCGCCTGCCACGTTATATCAAGATCAAGCTCTTTTCCCGTTTGCTCAACCAAACGCATTAAAATTTCTGTTTTTTCATTTGGGGTCATTGCGGGTTTGTAAGCTTCCCTCTCAAGGGTCACTGTCACCCCTTCAAGAAAAGTTTTTTCAGTGCGGGCTCGAATGGTTTTATCGATTGTTTTATATTCTTCGTTATCCCAAAAACGCACATCCACAATGGCTTCTGCATAGGCGGGCACAATGTTCGCGCTATTTCCGCCGTTTACGAGGCCAACATTAAAGGTGCTGCCAGACTCTAAATTCGATAATTTATTGATTTCAATGATCCAATGGGCCATTTCGCTTATCGCACTGCAGCCTTTTTCAGGATCATTTCCTGCATGGGCCGCTTTTCCGTGAAAACTGAGTTTATAACGCGCCATTCCTTTTCGGGCTTTCACAAGAGCGCCATCAGAGCGTGCCGCTTCAGCAACCAAAACACAACGGGCATTTTTTGCCACCGATTTTAACCAGTCTTCTGAATACAAAGAGCCAATTTCTTCATCAGGATTCATGCAAACACAAATGGATAAACGATCAAAAACCGCCTTATCTAAACCGCGAAGCGCATAAACCACATTCAATAATCCGGATTTCATGTCAGAAACCCCCGGCCCATAGGCATGGGTCTCATCAAATCGAAAAGGACGAACGGCAGCCGTACCAATAGGAAAAACCGTGTCCATGTGGCCTATTAGCATCAAATCTATTTGCTCATTTTCGGGTTGATTGCGAATTTCAAGACCCGTACCCGCCACGGTACAATCAACCCGTTTGACGGTCCATCCGCCCATTTCTTGGTATTTCTGCTCCATTTGTTTCACTATCGTTTCAATGCCTTCAAGGCACAAGGTTCCACAATCAACATTGATGAGTGGACTCAATTCATCAAGATAATCGTTTAAAACAAAAGGCATAATCACTCCAAAATTTTTTATTTTACGTCACACGAAATCAACTTCGACCTCAATAAATCAGGCATTTAAACCAAGATGTTCATTAAAAACATCGCGCAAAATGCATTCAGCATAGAGATAATAATCATCACCGGAATATGGCGTCCTTCCGTTCCGATAGGCCCTAAGACGCGTCCAAGGTACTGCACTTGTGAACCCATCAAATAAATTGCAGGTGCGATAATCGCGATATGTTCGCCATTTAAAATACCTTGATCAAACAAGCTGATGACGACACCTACACCGCCGCCCATGGACATCCAAGCCCCAATCAAAACCGCCGCCGCTTCACCGGGCAAACCAAACACCGCCATAATGGGAGCAAAAAGGCTTCCCATCAGATCTAAAGCACCTGTAATTTGCAAGGCTTTGATAATAACAAAGGCCATCAAAACATTGGGTACGGTGGAGAGAGTGGCAATACTCCAACCCTTTTTTGCGCCTTCAACAAAAATATCCGTTACCATCGGTTTTTTTACTGCACTCATGCTGCTTTTTCCTCACTCGGAAGGGGTTTTTCTTCTTTTCCATCAACCAGTGCTAAATAAACGCGAAAGACATTGGCGCCCACAAACTTAAAAATAAAGATCATCCCCACAGCAAGCCCCATTGAAGAAGGCACAGCAAGACGCCCATCAGAGAGAGTCAAGGTAAAAAGCACAGCGCCCGATGAAAAGAAATTCACGATGCTCGCACCCGCTGAAAATTGAAACATGGTGAAAATATCCGCTTCACGCTCAGTGATAAGTCCTTCATCTTTTAATTGGCGCGTCATCGCAGCCCCTGCGTCCGCACTTTGTAAAGAAGCAATCAAGGCCAAGCCCGCACTTCCAGGAATCGTCATAATAGGGCGTAGAAGGGGGGTTAAGAGTTTACGGGCGGCATCAAGTGCCCCATAATGCTCTAGCACATTGATCATTCCAAGTGCAAACATCACTGTCGGGATTAAGGTTAAAGCGAATAAAAATCCATCTCTTGCTCCACTGCCGCCTTTTCCTCTCATCGAGGTTGTGGCCGCTTCCAGCCCTTCATCCGTTTCATTCACAGAATAAACAACCTCACCAAAAGCCCCGTTAAGGGTGGTGAAATCGAAAATCCCATACCATTGATTAGACTGAAAAAGTCCTGAGAAAAAAACCACTGCAAAAGCCAAAGCAAGATAACTTCCTACTGTGACTTTTCTTTCTAAATTTGAATCTTGCAACATCGTGATCCCTAAACATAATGGAAAACAAAATTTCATTGAACAAAATATGCGCCTCGTTACCTAAAGATGTTTATTGCTTCAGGTCAGCGATATAGGGATTTTACATGAATGTCTTCACACGATCAGATTAAATTAATTTCTTTAAGCAAAAAGGGATTTATTCTAGCCTCTGCCTTTCTTTTTAAAGCGAACGCCATCCTGTGTTCTGTATAAAAAAGATCGCAATCAGGCTTCATTCTGTGCTCTTTTTGGCCAGAAAATAGACAGGCCCCCACTTTCAGCCTGAAAAGATTAAATAAAAAAATACCCGAATAAAGAAGCACGAATTAAAATTTTGAAGCAGAACTAAATATTCAGCGCTTTCGCTTGTTTTTAAAGGGTCTAATATCAAAATGAAAAGGTATTCTTTCCTCAAAAATCAAGATGAAATAAACACAAAACCCCTATATAAGGACGGCTCCATGAAATTAAAAAGAGTGGGTTTAATCGGTTGGCGGGGCATGGTAGGCTCCGTTTTAATGGAACGAATGGCAGAAGAAGGCGACTTTGACCTCATTGACCCCCTTTTTTTTAGCACATCACAAATCGGGGCCTCGGGGCCTTTTTTTGGCCGCGCAACCTCTGTACTTGGAGATGCCTTTCACATTGAAAGCCTTAAAACCCTCGACATCATACTCACCTGCCAAGGGGGAGAATACACTCAGTCCGTGTACCCAAAACTCATCGCCGCAGGTTGGAAAGGGTATTGGATAGATGCCGCCTCTACCTTGCGCATGAAAGACGACGCCATCCTCTGCCTCGACCCCATCAATTTCAAGCAGATTCAAGACGGGATCCAAAAGGGCATCAAAACCTTTGTCGGGGGGAACTGCACCGTCAGCTTGATGTTGATGGCCCTGGGAGGCTTATACCAAGCCAATCTGGTTGAATGGGTCAGCGCTCAAACATATCAGGCCGCCTCAGGCGCTGGCGCAAAAAATATGCGCGAGCTTCTTCAACAAATGGGACAAACATACCAGGCCGTCGAACAGGATTTAGCGTCCCCATCGACCTCCATCTTAGATATCGACAGACGAGTGACAGAGCGCCTTCGCTCCAAAAACTTTCCTATCCAAGAATTTGGAGCCCCCCTTGCGGGCTCTTTGATCCCTTGGATTGATTCAAAAAGAGAAAACGGACAAACAAAAGAAGAATGGAAAGCCGGGGTGGAAGCAAACAAAATTTTGGGTTTAACCCAAAATGCGATCCCGATGGATGGAACCTGTGTTCGCATCGGCGCCATGCGCTGTCACAGCCAAGCATTGACCATCAAACTAAAGAAAAATGTGCCACTGTCGGACATTGAAAACATCATCGCCTCTCACAATGAATGGGTCACACTCGTGCCCAATGAACGTGAAGCCACTCTGCACACCCTCTCTCCAGCACAGGTTTCAGGCACGCTCAAGATCCCCGTTGGGCGTTTACGAAAAATGGCGATGGGAGAAGATTTTCTGAATGCGTTTACCGTGGGAGATCAATTACTCTGGGGCGCGGCAGAACCTTTACGCCGTGTTTTACGCATTATTCTATCGAATCAAGCGTAAAATCGCTTTATTTTTCAACCTAAAAAAGAACGCCCAAAGAAAAGGCGTTCTTTTTTTGTATCTTGTTATCCCCACGTTATTTGAAAATACAGATCAACGGCAAAGACGAAAAGCCCTGAGCATAGATCTTCCATAGGATAAATCTTCTATATGATAAATGCTCTCTGTAATAGATCTTCATATGATTGGGCTGTGAAATCGCAAAAAACCCTTCTGCATCTTCAAAAGCGAGGGGAATGCTTCCTTTATTCATCACCTCAAAAGAAGCGAGTGCAATGCCAGGAAACTCAATGTATTAATTCTAAAATCAAATGTCGCGCCAATAAAATGGGTTTACGCCACTGCATTTTGGGTTCAGCCCAGCGAACAATGTGGTTGATCTCCAAACGAATCGCATCGGGATAACATTGACGCGTGCATTTTTGACAGCCGATTCCTTCTGTGTTTCCTGTGCATTGGGAAACGCGTTGAATTTCAAATTCAATCAATGCTTTACATTGTGAGCACATAGGATGAGAACCATGAATGCGTTTACAATAAAGCCGAGTCATGGCACCTACCCACCATAAAGGTTGACGTTTTTGTGTCAATGACATGGATTGTTGTTTAATCATCTCGCCGTTGTCCTTTGAAATAGCACTTATACCAATCCCAGTAAACATTTGATCATTCTTACGGGTTAACGACTGAATGAAATTGGTATTAATTCAAGAAATGAAGTGAAGACCATTATACTCATCCTCTTTGAATAAACAGCGATATACCCGTCGCCTTTGGCACTGAGGGGGCGTTGGCCAGAATTCAGTCCAATCACAGTCAATCTATGCTCATGGGCTTCACTCGCTTGGGGTCTGCACGCAACGCCAAGTTTCTTGGATATATTGGCTGTTTCGTCAAAAATTAGGGGTACAAATCCATTATTTTAAGGCTCAGACCCTTGTTGTCTTGAAGTCAAACACTGAAAATTTCAACGCTAAAACGTAAAAACAGGCCAGTCTAAATCAATCAATCAATCAATCAATCAATCAA